>CAKZSH010000127.1 GCA_937918905.1 uncultured Saprospiraceae bacterium | reverse complement strand
GTTCCAGTTACTTTGACCATCAATTCTAACAATGGTTTTACATTTTCTCATTGGGAATCTCTTCATACTATTTTAAGTAAAGATGCCTCGGCAAGTGTTACTTATAATTTTGAACAAGATGATGAAATTACTGCTTACTTTGAAAGTGAGTATAAAGGTTTAGCATTAAATGTTTATCCAAATCCAATTGAAGAAAACATTCAAATTTCTTTTACCTTAGATCAAATTTCAGATATCAATATCAGCATTTATAATATGACTGGTCAATTACTCGGAACGGTAGATGAAGGTAAAAAGAATGGAGGAACACAGACTATCTCATTGAATATCAGCGACTTAGACTTAGCAAAAGGAGTTTATTTATTATCTTTAGAAACTGCTAATTTTAGAGAAACCGTGAAAATATTGAAATGACATGGATAAATTAGTAGCGGTCTACGGAACACTCCGACGAGGAGAAGGCAATCATAAAATCTTAGAAACTTGTCAATACATTACCACTACAATTTTATCAGGTTACAAAATGTATGGCCAAACTAACTTCCCCGCTATAATTAAAGGTAAAAAAGAAGATACGATTGTAGTCGAAATTTATAGAATTACAAATCCTGATATTGCCAACCAACTTGATATTTTAGAAGGATTTGACAGAAGGAATCCCAATAGTCTAGATAATCTATATACCATTCAAATGATTACGATTCCTTCTATTAAGGAGTCAATTGAAATTTATACTTTTGACCATAATCCAAATCAGGTTGTTCAAAGAGGGCCGCACTTAGAACATGGAGATTGGAAAAAGAGGAATGATCTGCAATATTAATCTATTCAGTATTGCCTGTACACGAGTCAAGGTCTGACTTGAAAAGTCAGGCTTTGACTTTTATTGATGTTCTTATAAGTCAAAGCTTGACTTTTCAAGTCAAACCTTGACTCGTGTATAACCAATCCTGCAATAGTTACCATTTTTTTATAAAAAAAACACCATTGAAGTTATCTTTTAATTTTTCTTTACTATTTGCCTTTATTTTATTATTCTCCTGTAGCAATGATAAAATCTCTCCAGCCGTTTTTCAAGTCACTCCTCAAAAAATAGTAGCCGTTCCAAGTCAACTCAATGAAATTTCAGGAATTATTTTCCAAAACGATACCACCCTACTGGCACATAATGATAGTGGGAATTCACCGTCCATTTATGAATTAAGTTTGAATGAAAAAAGAATCAATCGTTCGGTTAAAATATCCAATGCTCTAAATTTAGATTGGGAAGATATCACCCAAGATCAACAATACATTTACATTGCTGACTCTGGCAATAATTTAGGGCATCGTACCGATCTTAAAATTTTAAGAATCGCTAAAAATAATTTGTTTTCAAATGATTCGATCGAAGCAGATTTTATCACTTATGACTATGAAGATCAAACTGATTTTAACCAAACTAATTCCCATAATTTTGATTGCGAAGGGATTACCAACTTAAACAATCAACTTTTTCTTTTTTCAAAAAACAGAGCAGATTTTAAAACTAAAATATATTCTTTACCAAAAGAAATAGGTGATCATTCTGCTAAAATAGAGAATGAATTTGAGGTTAATGGTTTAATCACAGGAGCCACTATTAATAACTCGAATGATGTAATTGCATTGTTAGGATATAACGAAACGGGAGGTAGTTTCGAACCTTTTATCTGGTTATTTTACGAATTTACAAGTATTGATTTTTTTAATGGTAAAAATAAAAAGTTAGAACTTACCTTTGATGGACAAATGGAAGCTATTACTTTTGGGAGAAATGATAATTTATATCTTTCAAAAGAATCTGAAGCTGGAAATGAAGAACAATTTATCTATCATTTAACCATTGATGAATACTTAAATTAATCAAATCAATCAAAATCAAAATGTCAATCAAAATCAAAAAGATAATGGTGAGTTCAAATTGTGATTTTGATTTTGATTTTGATTTTGATTAAAATACGATTCAAATGAATAATAACGACATACTTCGACGACTACGATACACCTTCGATTTTGATGATGAAACGATGATAAAAATATTTGGACTAGCTGAATATACAGCGACTCGTGCAGATGTGAGTGATTGGTTAAAAAAAGATGATAACCCCGAACAGAAAAGTTTACATGACAAATACCTCGCTATTTTTCTAAATGGTTTTATCAATTTAAAACGAGGCAAACGGGAAGGCCCACAACCTAAACCTGAAAAGACTTTAAATAATAATTTGATTCTTCGAAAATTAAAAATTGCGCTTAACCTAAAAGATCATGATATTTTAGACATTTTGGATATGGCTAATTTTCAATTGGGAAAACATGAGTTGAGTGCTTTTTTCCGAAAACCTACACAAAGCCAATTTCGATTTTGTAAAGATCAGGTGATGCGAAATTTCCTACATGGATTGCAGATTAAATACCGAAATGAAAAGTGATTTTTTAATTAATAATGAATAATTAAGAATGAATAATTTCCTAAATCGGTGATCTACGTTTTTCTAAATTATTAATTATTTACTTTGTCAGATTAGTAATTAGTGACTGGTGATTCGTATCGAAAACTGTTGAATCCATATTTCATAAAAATATGTAGGAACGAATCACCAGTTACCAATCACTAATAACTTAATTGACAAATTATTCGAAATTATTAATTAAAAAAAGCTAGGCCTCTGAAGAAGTACCTAGCTTTTATATCAATTAATATCACAAAAATACATTTTTAATTATCTCATCCTTCCATTAGGAGTATCGATAATTCTTGGAGCATTATCGATGTATCGAACATCCAATTCTCTTGGATCAAATTCCAATACTTTAATCTCCGTTCTTCGATTTCGCTGATGCAATTCCTCTGGACAATCCATTCCATCTGCACAATGATTTTTCAAAACATTTTCACCATAGCCCATTGCTACAATTCTGTACCGAGCGATTCCTCTTTTGACGATGTAGTCAACCGCTTCATTTGCACGACGTTGAGAAAGAGCTTGGTTATATTTATTAGTTGCTCTTGCATCCGTATGCGAACCTAATTCAATTCTCATAGAAGGATAATTTTGAAGTAAATCGACTACTTTATCCAACTCAGGTGCAGCATCTTCCCTGATATATGACTTATCAAAATCATAGAAAATATTTTTTAATTCAATCACCATTCCTACTTTATAAGGATTGTAATTAGGTGACGGTGGTGGATAGTTATAATTTACTGGTGGATATGGATTCGCAGCATAAGTCACAGGTTGTGGACTCGGACTTGGAGCATTCAAAGAAAGCAAACTATTATCCTTATTTTCCAAATAAAAATCCAATGCAAGTGTTTTGTTACATGGGAATTTCTCCGCTATTTTTAAGTCCGCAGAAAAATATTTTTTACTTGCCATGATTTCATATTCACAATCACAATCCATACAGAAAGAAAATTTCCCTTCTCGATCTGCTGTTGTTTTCGTAATCTCTCCTGTACATTTATTCATGATTGCAACATCAGAATCAGGAAGCACTTTTTGATATTTTTTATTGATAACCGTTCCTACAAATTGAGTACAATTTAACTTCCGCATAGGAATACAATCAATTTTATTTTTCAGGTATTCATTATAAAAAAACTCATAATCCAATTCTTCGTATCCTTCTTTCGTCAGTTTCAATTGATACTTTTCTTTGGTAGAAAAAGCAGGAGAAAACTTTCCATCTTTATTGGTAAAGAACTGACTATCAGCGTTTTGTGATTTACCATTTCTTCTTTTGACCAAATTCAAAGTATATTTTTCTCTACTCGCATCAATAGGTTTTAGCTCCATCAGAAACTCATCATCTAATTGATTCATTGCAAAACCATCGTTGCCATTTTTTTCATCCATAGTAAAAACATTGACATTTACATCTGTCAAATATACTCCTGTTTCTTCATCACAAACACTAATCGTAGTTGTCACTAAAGTAGATTCTGCTATTGATTTTCCGATATTATGAATTCCTTTTTTACAAATAAAACTATAAATATCATCCATTCCATGACCGCCTTCTCGGTTAGATGTAAAGTATCCTTTGGTTCCTGAAATGTCTACGATTAATCCGAAATCATCTTTTTTAGTATTCAATGGTTTTCCTAAATTATTAGGTTTTGACCAAGTCGTATTATAGTCTTGTCCTTGCACTCCAACTGTACTAAAAATATCCAATCCTCCAATTCCAGGTAATCCATTGGAAGCAAAAAACAATGTTCCATCTTCATGGATGTATGGAAAAATTTCATTGCCTTCCGTATTGATTTCTGGCCCAAGATTTTCAGGTTCACTCCAACCATTTCCCATTCTTCGACTTTTATATAAATCCATTCCTCCAAATCCTCCAGGACGATCAGAAGAAAAAAACAATACATTCCCATCTTCACTTAAAGTAGGATGACAAGTATCAAAATCATCATCATTGAACGCTAATTCTTTAGCTTCAGACCATCCTTTTCCTCCTGATTTTGATTCATAAATTTTTAGTCGAGTAATTCCTTTTTTATCTTTTCTACGTTTACCACCTTTTCCAGAATTACTTCTAGCAAAGTACATCGTATTTTGATCTTGAGTAAAAGTTGCTGTACCATCATGATATTTGATATTCGCATCTTTAAATAAAGTAGAAAGTCCTGACGAAATATCATCCGCACTCACTTCCGCAAAATACAAATCCATAAAATTATCATTGGTCCAAAGGTCTTTTCTTTTGGATAAGTTTTTATTTTGATCCCTTGTAGAGGTAAAGACTAATCCGTCCCGATAAAACATAGGACTGAAATCTAATTTTTCAGAATTTAATTCTTCCATGTTTTTAATAAGAACATCGGCATCCGCTTGAAGAGAAGCTGCAATATCACAAACATCTGCTAACCGTTGTCCAACATTACTATCATTACCTGCAGCTTGGCTATATTCTAAAAACCATTTTTTAGCTTCTGGATATCTTCCATTGGATTGCAATGCCTGAGCATAATACAACATGTCCAATGGTTCTGCATTACCTCCTTTGGTAATGACCCCATACCAGTATTCCGCATTGTGCGTATCACCAGTCAGTCGGTAACTATCTGCCAACAATCGAACAGGAGTAGTCTGAGATGCATCTACAGTTCCATCATTTTCATCAACAGCTTCGAGGGCTGCTCCATAGCCGTAATCATTATATAATTCGGCCGCCTTGGAATCTTCTTTTAATTCCTCTTTTTTTTGTGTGTAACCTTGCATTGATATTGTTACAAATGCAATGGTAAGCATAATTCTAAACAACTTCATCTAATTAATTTTTGTGCATAAAACATTGATAATCAACTAAATGTAAGTTCTGGTTCGTAAAGTTCTTTTTATTTAATGAAGGCGTGTTAGTATTTTCTAGATCAGGGTTTGACTTGAAAAATCAAGTTCTGACTTTTGTTTTTTTATAGTCCACAGACCATTTTTATCTATTATTTTCTCATAAGTCAAGGCTTGACTTATGGAGTCAAACCTTGACTCGTGTTTTTATTGTTAGAAAAATCTCAAGTTGGTAAAACCTGAATCATCATATCTAAAATCATATTGGAAAAACAATTCGTAACTACCTGAGTTGACTCTTTGCAATTCCGAAATGGTATAATCATAAGCAATTCCTAATCTTAATTGTTGGTTCAATTGATACTGAATAATCACATCAATTGAGTCATCTTTTCTCCAAGAAAGTCCTGCCCATAATTTTTCATAAAAAATAAAACTCGCATTAATATCAATATCAAAAGGAGTATTTTTTACAAATTTTAGTAAGGCAACTGGCGCAAAGTCTACATTTTCAGAAATCGGCCAAGCGTAACCTGCCATGACATAAACGTGCTTATCATCTAATGGCAAATAATCTAAAACATCAGTTAGATCTTTTAATTTATTTGCCGTAATCATGTTTTGAACTGCTAATCCTAAATACATTCTATCGGTATAGTAATATATTCCCGCAGCAAAATCTGGCTTAAATCTTTGAGAATTTAAAGCTGGAATTTCATCATCATTGATTTCCAATGCATCTACTTCATTCCATTTTATTTTCATAAATCTTAAATCCGCTTGAATTCCTAAACTCAAAGTTCCTTCTCCAGTTTTAATCCGATATGCGTAACTGGTGATGATGTCCCAATTTTCAGAAATGGTAATATCATCTCTTAAAATGGACAACCCCAGCCCTACTCTTTTATTAAATACTGGAGCATGTAAACTTATGGTTTGAGTGGATGGTGCTCCTTTGAGTCCCACCCATTGTTGTCGATGTAATCCCGATAAACTCAATACTTCAGCACTCCCTGCATAGCCTGGATTCTGAATTAATTTATTGGAAAAAAACTGACTATAATGTGCGTTCTGTTGTGCATTAGTAAATACTAAAGCGATACAGATAAAAAATAACGTTGTAATTAACTTATTCATTTTTGAGACTTTTAAGCCTCGTCTCTGATTATTATTTTTTAAAAAAAATATTCAAAGACAAGTTTTATTTCAAATTTTAATAAAAAAACACAGCTACAAAAAGCTGAATTTTAGTTATTTACACATTTAATAATTACATATACAAAAACACATCCAATTATTTTTAATGTGTATAACTTTTTAAACGGACTCCCGAAGTTTCGGGATTGACGGTCGTTTGCTTCGCATCACTTGACGATGGACGGTCGCTTCGCTTGACGGGTTCAAAATTATAGAAAACCGTCAGCGCAGCGTCCGTCCATCGTCAAGTG
>CAKZSH010000126.1 GCA_937918905.1 uncultured Saprospiraceae bacterium | reverse complement strand
GAAAATATTCGAATCGTCAAGCGAAGCGACCGTCAACCGTCAACCGTCAAGTGAGCATAGCGAACGACCGTCAACCGTATAAAAAAAAAACTGGCAGCCTACCGAAGTAAACAACCAGTTTATATATTCTAAAATCGGGTGTATTTTTTTATTTGATTACAGAATTGTTGAGCGGTAAAATGTTTTTGCTAAAATTCAAAACATTAATTTGAGTACAAAACAAATCACTCAATCCTGCAGACTCAATATTTAATTCTAATTCCACTTTTTCATTTTCAAGCTTTCCAATTTTAATAAATTCTGCCAAAGAACCATCTTTATTGAAAAGTACAACATTAGCATTATCATCTGAAACATCCCATGTTCCAGTTTCAACTGTTTTGTTAGAACCGTTACCAAAAGTTTTAGTGTAAGTTCCGTTAGCATCAAAATTGAATCTCAAAAATGCGTCATCATCTGTAATAAAATTATCACAAGCATGAACTCTATCTACAATTCTGTATGCGAAGTTGGTATAAGCCCACTCACCTACTAAAGTACTGATAGTACTATCTTTACAGTTTCCAGTACAAGTTGTATCTCCATCGTGAGCAAAATTAGAATCCCAACTAGTAGCTATTATAAGTGCAATTAATAATATCTTTTTCATTTTAAGTTTTCTTTTATAAAGTTTGAAAGTGTTGCTTTAAAAATTTAATTATTGTTTTCTTTATTGACAACAAGTTAAGTTCGATAGTTGCAAAATATCTTCTTGTTCGACCATTCTAGAAGTTTATTCGATGAATGAATTAGTTAAATGCTTTAACTCCTAGGAAAGTTCAATGCTTTCTTGATTTTAAAATAAAATATTGTAAAAAACCATAATTAGAGCGCAAACATACATTAAATGTTGTTTCAAAGGTGTTTTTGAAATAATATTTTACAAAAAATTAACATAAGGTCTTTGAGTATCTTGTTTTATGCATAAAAACCCCAGTTAATGTTTAACCTCACATTAACAACTTAATAACATCAAAATAAATATTGGTAATTTAAAAAGAAGACGAAAGGAAGGTGGGCTTTGTTACAAATGATGGGGGAAAGATTATGGATTTCGAATAATTTTGATTCTTTAGCCACGGACTGTTACGGCCTGTCGAATCCATTTTAGAGAAGGTTTATATATCTAAAGAATTAAAGGTGTTTGAAATCCATAATCTTTTACTTCATCTTTTCATAAATCAATTTAGCAGCAGCTAAATCTTCCAAAGCATGTCCAACAGATTTAAAGCAAGTAATTTCTTTTGCATTTTTTCTACCTTTTTTTTCACCTCGACATAATTCAAATAAATCTGCTCGAATATCTTTTTCTTTTAAAATTCCATTTTGGATTGGAATTAAAATATCACCACTTTCTTTTGCACCTTCATAAGTATCTACAAAAACAGAACTTTTTTGGATTGCTTTATCATCAGCTTCTCTTGTGGTAGGTTGATATGCTCCCACCAAATCCAAGTGCTGACCTGCTTTTAAGTTTTTTCCAAAAACCAAAGGTTCAGGACTCAAAGTAGCGCAAGAAATAATATCAGCTTTTTTGATTCCTTCTTGGATTGTTTCAATGGCCTTAATTTTAAAGGAAGCATTTTTAAAATGCTTTTTTAATGCTTTTGCTTTTTTAAAATTTCGGCCCCAAATCATCACTTCTTCAATCGGACGAACTGTTGTATGAGCTTTGATTAATTCAGGAGCCAAACTTCCTGTACCAATCATCAATAATTTTTTACTATTTTTTTTGGATAAAAAAGTTGAAGCCAAAGCTGAGGTAGCCGCAGTTCGTTGATTGGTTAAAGTAGGTGCATCAATTTGAGCTAAAGGAAATCCTTTTTCCGCATCGAACAAAGTGTAAATACCATAAATGGAAGGCAATCCCTTTTCTCCATTTTTAGGAGAAACGGTAACCATTTTTACACCTAAATATTTTCCTACTTGCCATGCAGGCATGAGTAGCAATGTGGAGTCTGTACCTACTTTTGGATTTTGATAATTATGATGATGTCTTGGAGGAACAATGTATTCTTTTTGAAATGCTTTTTTTAAGGTTTGTACCAATTCCCCGTAATCCAAATTTTTCTCCAAATCTTCCTTGGTGATGTTTTTTAATAACATCATTGGATTAAAAGATTGGACGGTCTCTTTTACAATCTTTGAAATTTTAAATCCTTTCAAACTTCCCTTTGACGGAATGGCTTTTTTCATTTTGTATTTTTTTTTGACGGTTGACGGTCGTTCGCTTTGCTCACTTGACGGTGGACGATCGCTTCGCTTGACGGTTCAAATAATTTTGAATACACGTTTTTTAGACCGTCAAGCGCAGCGACCGACCACCGTCAAGTGAGCAATGCGAACATCCGTCAACCGTTAGTACTTCACTCGAACGAGTTTCATTTTACTTCTGATAATACTTGGTACAACAAATTCTTTTGAACCTACTTGAAGTGCTTCTGCAAAACGCAATTGAATTTTTTGGTCGTCAGTACTCATGACACTATTCCGCTCAAATTCACCATTACCTTGAACAACATATTCACTAATGGTATTTTCAAGTTTGATTTCGTCATTAAAAATAAACCTAAGATTCGAAGGTGTTTTTAATAAAAAATAAGAAGAGTAGATGGCGTCATCGTCTTGCGAATATTGTTTTTTGTGTAGCACATTTTTCCAATGCGTTTTTCCATCAGGGTGAAGAGATACTGCTACAACATCATCATAATAATAATCAACAATGGACCGGCCACCTCCGTAACCTACACGAGTACTTGCTCCACCTCTTTCCAAATGCCGATTTCTTTCAATAATTAATAATGCACCTCCATCATGTCGGTGTACGATTTCTTGTACATCCAAATCAGCAATCCCTTTTTCTAAGTTTACTTTTTTTCCAATTAAATTATTTACAATGTCTTCATCAAAATCTGTAAAAATCAATTGATGATTTTCGTAATCTTCGGGCGGAATACTCATAAAATAAAATCCATTGGCACGACCTCTATTTTTATTGGAAAATAAACCACCTGCCACCAAACGATCATTTTTATTATCATAAGAAAAATGGGAATCGTAGGTCAGATGATTCTGCATATGGATTCCAAAAAAAGAGTAATCGCCACTAGCTGTGATATGATGAATTTCAAAAAAATGTTTTTTCTTTTTCTGCTTTCGATTATTTTTTTTCAGAACCATAAAAAGATCGCCATCATTGCTGGTTAGGATTTGTTCGTATTGTTCGTAGTAAGCCATGTCTTTGGGTTGTATCATTTTTTCCCAAATGACTTGTTGAGTTTCCAAATTAAAAGCAATGGCTTCAATCTTTTTTTGCTCCTTGATTTGATAAATGACAATGGTCTTTCTATTCTCTGAACGAATTACTTGAAAGTTAGGAGTCAAAATTAAACTTTCATATTTCTTGATGGTAGCAGTATCAAGAAGATTGCCTGCTGGACTAAATCGACTAACAAAAAGATGCAGCTTTCGTTTTTTTCTACAAGTATAAACTACAGAGAAGTCTTCTTTGGAAGGAACAATTCCTAGGATATTGGTTCGTCTTTTTTCTAATTCAATTTCTTTCTCCCACGACGATTTTAAATTTTTATCATATGCTTTTATTTCATATTCAGTCCCTTTGTTATGAAAAATTAAATATTGGTTTTTTATTTTTCCAATAAAGTCATAGTTGTCATCCGTTCGCACAGTAATGGGGTCAGAGACCGTTACTTGTTGAGCAAAGCATTGCCAAGTGAAAAGAAGTAAAAGTATTGTTATCAAATTTTTCATAGGCATTAGATTTAATTTTGAATAGGTCGAAAAGTATTGAATCACAATTATTTGACCCATTCAAAATTCATCATTCAAAATTCAAAATTAATTATTTAATTCAAGTTGCGGATAATTTGATTTGAGATTGTGGGTGTTAAGTATTGGGACTACGAACCATTTTCAATACCCAATACACATCATCCCAATACAATTTTTTAAATACAAAATCATCAATCAAATTTATCCGCAACTTGAGTTATTTAATAGACGAAGCTACAGCGTTTAAGTTAATTCTTTCTTTTTCAATTTTTAAAGTATTGGCTATTCTTTGGAGCATTGTTTTAATTGTTACGGGTTTATTATTATTGGTAACGACTCCATATAAACTTAGGATTCTGTTGCCACAAATGAAAGAGATATAATGTTCTTCTTGAACCGTCCTGGGTTTTTGTTCTTCTGCTTTACTACTAGGGGAAACAAAATGCCAATAAATGTATTCTTTTCCATTTGTGGTTTTCCCTATTTTTGATTTTGGTTGTATTTCAAAATTAGTAGCTGTACTGATGAATTGAGTTTCTTTTTCAATATATTTTTCCAACAATTCTTTTTCAGATATTGTTGAAAAACTTTCGTCAAAATATCGGTTTGCAGACTGATTAAAAATTTGTAACAAATCACCATCTACAACATAAGTAATTTCTTCTGCTTTTCTTTCCCAAACCACCCTTCCTGAAATATCCAATTTAAAAAAATCATTCATCTCATTGAATACTTGAATGTATCCGCCTTTGGTTTTGATACTACCGCTTCGATAATCTTTTGACTCAATTAATTTTCCAAAGTCATGTGTATTCTCTTTGATTAGTTTTCCTTTTTTTGTCCATACATAAGATTTGCCATCCTCTTTACCTTCTTTAAATGATCCTTCGGAAAATTTTTGACCATTGTTAAACCATTCTGTAGTTAAGCCATTTTTTTGTCCATCTTTAAAATTACTTTCTAGGCGCAGTTTTCCACCTCGAAACCAATTTTTCACCACACCTTGAGCCAATCCATTTTCGTAAAAAACAATTTGGTCGATTTGACCATTATCGAACCACCAAGTGTGTTCACCTTGTTCTTTTCCATTTCTAAAAATCCCTTCCGATTTTTTATTTTCATTTTTATACCATTCAGTAACCACCCCTTCGACATTATCATTGACATAATTAACTTCCACTTTTTTCTTACCGATGGCATACCATTGTATTTCTTTGCCATGTTTTTTACCATCCACATATTTTACATCTAAAATCTTAGTACCATTTTGTAACCATTCCCGAAATTTTCCATTGATTTTTCCATCCTTGATCTGAATTTCCAATCTTTTTTTACCATCTGAAAATTTATCAAAGGCAGTTCCAGAATAAGGCTTAATGGTATTAGGCTGGAAAAATAATCCTCGAATGACATCCAGCTCATTAAAGTTAATGCGTTTTTTATGTTGGGCTTGAACTTGCCAAGCCATAATATTGATGAGAAAAAGAAGTATCCATTTTTGCATCGAAAAATAAGTTTGTTTTATTAAGTAAGACGATAGATGGTCTATCGTTTTTAAATACGCGAATATTAATATTCAGATACGACAATAAAACGAATTTTTTTCTTTTTTTAATATAATCACCTAATTTCACCGACGAAAAATTTGCAACAAAAGGTTGTGAGAAGAATTATATTGAAAACGGTTGACGGTCGCTGCGCTTGACGGTGGACGGTCGCTACGCTTGACGGTTCGAATAATTTTGAATACACGTAATATTGAACCGTCAAGCGCAGCGACCGTCTACCGTCAAGTGAGCAAAACAAACATCCGTCCACCGTTTTAAAAAACCTAACTATAAATAATGAGTAAAAAGCAATTAATCGAATGTGTCCCCAATTTTAGTGAAGGACGCGACATGACAATCATCAAACAAATTACGGATGAGATTGAATCTGTAGAAGGGGTGAAATTATTAGATGTCGATCCAGGGATGGCGACTAATCGAACAGTTGTAACTTTTGTAGGGGAACCTGAACCTGTCATTGAAGCTGCTTACCTCGCAATAAAAAAAGCAAGTCAAATTATTGATATGAGTAAACATTCTGGAGAGCATCCAAGAATGGGGGCAACGGATGTTTGTCCTTTAATTCCTATTGCAAATATCTCGATGGATGAGGTGGTAAAATATGCTCATAAACTAGCAAAACGAGCAGGGCAACATTTGGGTATTCCTTTTTATATGTACGAAGCGGCAGCTACCAAAAAAGATCGAAAAAATTTGGCAACTATTCGAGCGGGAGAGTACGAAGGGCTTCCTGAAAAATTAAAAGATTCGAATTGGAAACCAGATTATGGCCCAGCTCAATTTAATCCAAGAGCAGGGGCAACGGTGATTGGAGCTAGAGATTTTTTGATTGCATATAATGTGAATTTAAATACGACCTCGGTTCGTAGAGCCAATTCAGTAGCTTTTGATATTCGAGAAAAAGGTCGATTAAAGAGAAAAGGAAATCCGATTACAGGTACCGTTTTAAAAGATAAAAAAGGAGAACCTCTTAGAACCAAAGGAAGCTGTAAAGGTGTAAAAGCAATTGGTTGGTACATAGAAGAATATGGTATTGCCCAAATTTCAATGAACATTACTAATATCAATGTGACTCCATTGCACAAGGCATTTGAAGCAACTACGAAGAGTGCGCAAAAAAGAGGACTACGAGTTACAGGTTCTGAATTAGTGGGGCTAGTTCCTTTAAAAGTAATGTTGGATGCGGGTAAATATTTTTTAAAAAAACAAAGACGTTCCATTGGAGTTTCGGAGGATGAGTTGATAAAAATAGCCATAAAAAGTTTGGGTTTAGATGAACTTGGGTCATTTGACCCATATAAAAAGATCATCGAATATCAATTGGAAAGTCCGCAGTCGGCACATTTGTTGAATATGAATCTAAGAGAGTTTGCCAATGAAACAGCATCTGAAAGCCCTGCTCCAGGAGGAGGTTCGATTTCAGCTTATGTAGGTTCATTGGGCGTTTCACTCGCAGGCATGGTCGCCAACCTTTCTTCTCACAAGCGGGGTTGGGATGATCGATGGGAAGAATTTTCAGAGTGGGCAGATCAAGCTCAACACCTCAAAGACACCTTACTTAAATTGGTAGATGAAGATACCAATGCATTTAATGGAATTATGGATGCTTTTCGATTGCCAAAAGGAACGGCAGAAGAAAAAACAAAACGTTCTCAGGCCATCCAAGATGCCACTCGAAATGCGATAGAAGTTCCTTTTAGAATTATGGAGGTATCCATGAAATCTTTGAAAGTCATAAAAGCAATGGCTGAAATTGGAAACCCTAATTCTGTAACTGATGCAGGAGTGGGAGTACTTTGTGTGAGAGCTGCGGTGCATGGTGCTTTTCTTAATGTAAAAATTAATACTTCAGGATTGAAGGATAAAAAATATATCAACGAAGTTTTGAAAAAAGGAAAACAATTACTCAAAGATGTAGATAAACAAGAAAAAGAAATTCTAAAAATCGTAAACAGTAAAATTTAATGTTTTTTGAAAAATCCAGTTAGTAGTTAAAATTCAGGATTTTCAAAAAACCAAAATATTATAACAATGAAATTTCATTTACTCATTTTTTTTACTTTCATCAGTTTCCTAGTTTCGGCTCAGGAAGAGTACAGTTACATTCATGAGAGAATTTTCGAAGAAGTAACTGATTTGCAAGGGTATAATTTTCGTCCACACAAAATGGAAACATCAGGTGATTATGAGGCAACTCAAATAGGCCCAGGAGAGTATTCATTTGGAATAACTCGAAGTCGGTTGTATGTAAATGGCGATGAAAATGTGAGAGGGTTATACGAGGTCAATAATATGGTACCTACTAATTATGGTTACAAATTGACTTTGTTGAATCCCAGAAATCCAGCAAACCGAGGACATCTAAAAGTAATCATTAACAAGTACATGGAGGCGGAAGCTATTGTTTTCAAAAAAGAAAATAAGTCAGCAGAAACCATTTTTCATTTACCTGATGCTCCTAAACCTCGTTTACAAAAAGAGAAAAAATACTTTACAGATTTAGGGGAATCGACAGTCGAAGATGCTGATAGTCTATGGGGAATGACTTTTTATCCTTATGTAAGAGTAGATCAAAGAGCAGGGCTTCAAGGACGATTGTACGAAGTTGATAGTACAAGTATTACTTTCGAAGAGGTCATTACGATCAAGGAAAAAAAGAAGAAGAAAAAGAAGAAGAAATCTAAAAAGAGAAGGAAAAAGAAAAAAGAAGCTGAAGAAAATGAGGAAGAAGAAACAGAAACTCCTACTGAAGAAAATAATGAGGAAATAGAAACGGAGAATGAAACAGAAAGTGAGGAAGAGGAAGCAACTGAAGACGAAGTAGAAAATATTGAAGCTCCTCAACCCGAGGAAGAGTTTACTGTAAAAAGAAAAATAACTAAAGATTACTTTGTAAAAGTACGATCTATTTTAAAATATGAAGATGGAACGGTAGAAGATAAAACATGGACTTTTCCAGTAAAAGAAATTCAAGAGCGAGAGGATGAGGCTGCTGGAAAGCAAGAGGAACGTTTCCAATTGGCAATAAAAACAAAGGGAAAAAAAGAAATTTATCTATACCTAAATGGGGATCGAACGGTAAGTTCCTTTGAAGCAAATGGAATGTTATACTTGATGCGAGGACATTGATAATGGATAATTAAAAATGAATAATTAATAATTTCCATAGTATTGTGAAATACACGGTCGATGAAATTATTAATTATTCATTTTTAATTGTGCATTAAAAACTGAATCCAATGGAAAACTGAAACGATAAATTAGTGTCTTGATCGTCTCGTAAAGTATTCATCACGGAATTGGAAAAATCAAGTTTTGTTTGCGTTACATCCAATAAACCATATTGAGCAATAGCTGAAAAATACAAACCACCATTTAGAAAGTAAGCTGCTCCACCTTGAATCCCTGCATCAAAAACCTTAAATGGTTTACCATCCTTTTCATCTTCATCTAAAAAATAATATGCACTTAAAGTATTTGGAACTTCGTAAGTTTCATTTCCTACTTGTACATCAATATTTTCCACACCACTTATCAAGCCTCCTGCTTCATCTTTGTTATAATTATAATCAAGAGCAAGTTGTAGTTTTTGGATAACATTATTATTGTTGGGGATGGTACCATTTTCATAAATAAGTTCTCCAGTTGCAGTTGAGCCTATAAGGAAACTTGCATATGCACCTCCAAAAAATTCTAATTTACTCCCAATTTTTCCATAGACCATAACAGGAATTTCCATGTAGGCATTTGAAATATTTAGAGAAATACTTTTGTTACCAGTTGATACTACATCACCATTTGGGTCTTGAAAAACAAAATAAGAAGGCCCTGTAAATGTTCGTTTTGTTCCTTTTTGGGTAAAAACAATTTCAGAACGCAGTCCCCACAAATCTGTAAATGCCACCTTCACACCACCACCTACATGGAAGCCAGTATTGTTACTAAAACTCTCCAAACTTGTCCCATTTAATTCCTCCTTGTCAGCCAAAAAAGTAGAAACATTCAATCCTACTCTAAAACCATAGGATAATTCTTGAGCTTTCATCCCTTCGGAGAACATCATCAATAAAGCAGCTACTAAAATAATTAATCGAGTCATATTGTCTTTTTTTGGAAGCTATAAACAGCTTTATAATAAATTTTTAAAAACGTAAAGATAGTATTCCAAACAAGAAAATCACAACCTCTTTTTTAAAAGGATGCGATGTTCTTCAATATCATCTTTAGGTTCTATTTCAATGATTTTATAATTATTTTTTATTGCAAATATCAACATTCCTTGATGTTGATTTCGTGTTTTTAAAATTACATTTTGATACCCTTGATTTTTAATCCACGCTTCCTGTTTTTGTGCCAAAGCATCCGCAATTCCTTTTTTTCGAAAAGCAGGAAGCACGCCTCCCATCCAAGTGTAAAAATTTTTACCATCTTGAAATTTATCATAACCTACTTTGAATCCAATTTTTTTTCCATCAACATAAGCGATTAAGATCAAATGTTTTTTACCATGCATTCGATTTTCATAAACATCTTTGGAGTGTGGATGCTTTAATTCAGGAATCAAAAGAGAAACGAATACCACATCTTCTATGCTTCCTTCTTTTATTTGAAAATTCAAATGATTATTTTGCATCAGAATTTTTGTTATGAAAAATAAAATTTTAAAAAGGCTTATGATTTGGTTGAGTGTAATTTATCTTACCGTTGTCGTAGGTGTTTATATTTTACAAAAGTATATTATTTTTCAATCTGAAAAATTAGAAAGTACTTATCTTTTTAATTTTGAAAAACCTTTTGAAGAAAATTTAATATCAACACCAGATGGCAATAAATTAAATGTTCTGCTTTTTAAAACGGAACACACTAGCAAGGGGTTGGTACTTTATTTTCATGGCAATGCAGATAACCTTCAGCGTTGGGGGAAATATCATGTGGATTTTAATTCAAGAGGATACGACGTATTGATGATGGATTACAGAGGTTATGGAAAAAGTACAGGGCAATCTGAAGAAGCTGTTTTTTATAAAGATGCAAAACTCATTTACGATTGGGTTTTGGAAAAATATTCAAAAGAGGAAATCATTATTTACGGCCGCTCCTTGGGTTGTGCCATTGCTTCTAATTTGGCTACCCAAGTGGACGCTCGAATGGTTATTTTAGAAACTCCTTTCCACAGCATAGGAGAATTGATAAGAGGAAGATCAAAATTATTTTTCTTTCCCTTTGATTTCAATTATGAATTTCCAAATTATGTACATTTGCAAAACATTTCAGAACCTGTGATTATTTTTGCAGGTACGGAAGATTGGGTTGTCCCCAATTCTTCTACTGAAAAATTGAAACCTTATTTAAAACCCTACGACCGATATATCAATATTGAAGGTGCAGGGCATAAAAATTTGAATGCTTTTAAAAAGTATCACGAAGAATTAGATTTAATTTTAAAATGAGTAAAAAAAATAAACTGCAAAAATTTGCAGACCTACTCACATTCCCAAATGTGTACGAAAATTTTGACCCAAGACACCCTGAATTAATTGGCATAGATGGCGAACCTGTTGACCTAAAAGGAAAATGGAGCGAAAAGCATTTTGGAAATAACAAACCGATTACATTAGAATTGGCTTGTGGAAAAGGGCACTACACAATTGGTTTAGCGCAGCGTTTTCCAGAACGAAATTTTATCGGAGTAGATATCAAAGGGGCGAGAATTTGGAAAGGTGCAACTCAAGCATTGGAGGAAGAAATATCCAATGCGGCATTTCTCCGTACTCGAATCGAACAGATTGATTTGTTTTTTGGAAAAGGAGAAGTGGATGAAATTTGGATTACGTTTCCTGACCCATTTTTAAAGAAAAGTAAATCAAATCGAAGACTTACCGCACATCCATTTTTAGAAAAATATAAAAGCATTCTTAAAGAAAATGGAATCGTTAATTTAAAAACAGACTCTCCTGAGTTGTACGAATTCACGTTGGATGTGATGAAAACGGAAAAGAATTTTGAAATGATTTATTTTGATGATGACATCTACGCCAAGCCACTTCCTGTGGAAGCATTAAGTATCAAAACGGAATATGAAGGCATGCACCTTGCGGTGAACAAAACAATTAAATATGTAAAATTACGATTGCTGTAAAATATGATTTATGTTTTTTTAACGCCAAGTTTTTTAAGAATATCCTCACCTACTAATCTTTCTAAAATGTATTGATATGCGGGTTCTTTTTTGTTTTCAAGAAAATACCATTCACCATTTTCTTTGATGACAATCATTTGGTTTTCAGTTTTGATATTAAATGTGTTTTTCTCTTTGTCGTAAATAACATTTTCTTTTCCATACTCTGTTTCAAAAAGACCAATCATAAACTCCCCAGCATCAACCATCTCTCCTGTTAATTTCATATTCATGTCGAAGGAATAATCCACCAACGTGTATATATTGTTATCAGCCTCGATATAATTATCATGTACCTTTAAAACTTTACTGTCACTAATTGTAATTTTCATATCCTCACTATCAAAGGTTTGCTTAAATAAACCAACCATAGTTTCTTTAGGTACAATCTCAAATAGTTTAGGATAAACAAAATCCAATGAAGCGATATAATCACCTTCTGCCATTTTTTGATTGTAAAGATTTAATTTTTCTCTGATCTCAGCTTCGTATTTGACTTGAGGTGAAGCGGTGGCAGTAGCGACTTTTTTATTTCCACCACAGGAAATAAAAACTAGTAAATATAGTGTTAATAATATTCTCATTAGTTATAATTTTATTGGATTAAATGTACGGAAATTTTTTTAGAAAGGATTAATTGATTGCAGCTGCTCGAATGCACTCTGCTACTTTTTCAGGATTACAAAAATTTAAACCTGCGCCCCAGCTTGAATTAAATTCAATGTTTTGAAGAAGGGAACAAGGGAGGACGGATTTACGATTTGAGAAGTTGGTCGAATAATGGTGAGGTTCTCAAAAGTATTCGACCAACTTCTCAAATCGTAAATCCGTCCTCCCTTGTTCCCTTCTTCAAAACATTGAATTTAATTCAAGCTGGGGCGCAGGTTTAAATTTTTGTAAT
>CAKZSH010000125.1 GCA_937918905.1 uncultured Saprospiraceae bacterium | reverse complement strand
AGTAACGGTCAAATAATAAGTTCCTGATTTGGACGGAATCTTTTGTCCTCATTTTTCATTTTAATTCAGTCAAAGTATTAACAATTATCCTTCATTAAAATAAAAACTGAGAACAAAATATTCTCGTCTAAATCGGGAACTTATTGTTTGACTGTTACTAAATTTAATTCAGTTGTCATTTTTTTTAATTTCAAAAAAGGAATAGGGTAGGGAACCCAAGGATTTCCTTTCTCTTGATCGTACTCGATAAAAATGATTTTACCGTTAGATTTTAATTTGGAAATGATTTGTTGTAAAAATGTAGATTGATCCTTTACAAAGTGCAATGCATTGGCTAAGAAGATACCATCTAACATGGGCAAGTCTAGAGGTTTTGTAAAATCCGCTTGAATAGAAAGTATGGGAGCTTGATGATTAGATGAAAATTGTTGTTCTAATTTTAAAATTTGAGGATTGGAATCAACCGCATAAACTTTTCCATTTTTTCCTAAAAACTGACTGATAGGAATGGTAAAAGTTCCGCTTCCTGCACCAAGGTCAGCCCAAGTTTCGTCAGGTGCGAAGTTTATTTTTTTTATAAAATTAGATGCTTCTTGAAAAGTCATGTATCTGTTTTTTGAAAAAAACAAATACGGGAGGGAGTTGTTTAATTTTTTTAAACCAGCTTTTATATGTAGTCTCCATTTTTAATTATAGAACATATGATGCTTTTATAAAAAAAACAATTTTATAAAATAAGTATAGTTAAGACTAAAACAAAGGTCTGTAAGACCGTCCCCGTTTGTAGCTCGATTTTCCACAACTAGAATAAGGTGCATAGCACCGTCCCCGAAATATGAACAATCATTAATCCTCTAAATCATAGAATTCAAACAAATATTTTTCGTCGTAAGGAATTTCAAACTTGTTTAAAAAATCTAAATACTCCGTTTTAAAAGTTCTGTGTTGATGATGTTCTTCTTGATTTAAAATGTATTTGACAACAACATCAATATGTGATTTGGAATAAGTGAACGCACCATATCCTTTTTGCCATTCAAAAGAAAAAGGCATCCAGGATTGTTTTTTGATAAATTTAGTGGAAGCAGTTTTAATATCACCAACAAGGTCAGAAATACTTTGTGAAGGATGAAGTCCAACAAAGATATGAATATGGTCAGGCATACAATTGATAGCAAGAAGTTTATGTTTTCTTCTTTTGTCTTGAATAACACCAGCAATATATTTATGAACTTCTTCTTTGTGGGCTTCGGGAATCATTTTTTCCCTTCCCTTTGGTGCAAAAATAAGTTGCACGTATAGTTGCGTGAAGGTATTTGCCATAAATTAGTGAGTTTTCTTTTAGTAATGTTTTTTTCACTAATATAGAAAAAATGGATAAAAGTACCTTTTACTTTTGAGCAATCAGGGACGGTGCGATGCACCTTATAATAAATTTGGTAGCTATTGTGCTACAAACAGGGGCGGTCTTACAGACCTTTTTTTATACATCTGCGTAACATCCATTAATAATGTCAAAAAAAAAATCTGATTCGCCTCACTACGAACCAGATTTTTATATTTCAACTCAAAAATCGAATTAGTATTTATTTTGTAACCACTCCAGTTGGGTTAGTTGCAGCAGCATTGTTATTCATTTGATAAGGTGTATGGTCAAGTGCATCACTTGCAACACCAGCTACCAACGGTTTTAATAAAAATGGAGCAGGACTATTATCTGGACTTGGCTCAACAGAAATTACAACAGTTCTACCAGAAAGATCAAGAGGAAAAGTCAATCCTGCAGGAGCATTAATAATAAAATCTTCTCCTGGGAATGGAGGGCCATCCATAGCACCGCTATAAGAAGCACCATTATCAGCAGCAGCGATATCAGTAAAAGTACCAGTTGAAACAGGAGTTCCATCAATCACAGCCCAACCTTCATACACCCAACCAGCAGGAAGAGTAGGTAATCCAAGACCTGGACCTGGACCAGCAGTTGGATCTAACCACCATACACCACTTTTTTCATTATTATTCATCCCATCAGTAGGAGTTGCAAGGATATAAGTTCCAGTAGATGAAGTAAAGTCATCACCTAAAGCAGCACCGTGACCAACAGTTAAGTCAGCACTTGTTCCACTAAAATCTCCAGCTAAAATATGTACATCACTCGGGGCAGGATCATTGTCTGGAGAAGGCTCAATAGTTAAAACAAAAGTAGTTGCTTTTTCTAATTGAGTAGCGTCTAATTCAAAATCCGTTTTGCTTGCTGTACCATTAGCATCTACAGTAAAAACACCTGTTGTTACTGGAGCACCATCTACGATAATCCATCCTTCGTAAGCGTAGTCACTTCCTAAGTCCTCTAGACCAGTCAAGTTTAAACTTAAAGTATCGGTTGTTGAAACAGGGGTTTCATCATCATCTTTACATGATGTAAAAGCAAGAGCAAAGAGAGCTAATAATAAAAGATTTTTAATTGTCATGATTTAAATATTTTTAATTTTAAATAGATTTTTAATTGTGATTAAATTTTGATTAATAATTACGATTACAAAAGTATGGGGTCATTCCCTTTCAAAAATCACAGAATTATAACAATAGTATTTTATTTTTGAAACAATCATATTTCACTTCAGTTCTTATGTATAAGAAACAAATATGAATACAATTATTTAATAGCAAAGAGGGGATGGAAATTTGGATGTAAAAGACTGATTATCAAAAGTTTATATTTTTACTTTTACAATTTGTTTGCCATCAAGCTATTTGCTTTAATTAATACTTATAAGAATGTCATCTCAAAGACAGGTTTTAGATTGTTTCTATTTATCAATAGAAAACTAAGAGAAACAAAGTAAATTGCTGTGAGGGTAACTCTAGCCTTCTGTGATAGTTCTGTGATAGTTATCGAGTAATTTTGTAAAGGAAGAAATGAGACTATGTGTATTGGCGGACGAGTCATTCGCAATACCCAATATTCACAATTTCAATACTATTTGTTGTTAAATTTTTCCATATCCAAAATATCGAATCACATGAGCGTCGAAATATTTAAAGTAAAACAAAATCATATCACCAAAACCAATGACATTAATATGAAGAAAGTACTAGTCGTAGAAGACGATCATGATATAGTTGATCTTTTAGAAATTCATCTAAAAGATATGAACTGCGATTTGAGCAAATCCTATGAAGGGATCGAAGGCCTCGAAAAAGCATTGACAGGAGATTATGATTTAATCATTTTGGATGTGATGCTACCTGGGAAAGATGGTTTAGAAATTTGTAGAGAGCTTCGAAGTAAAAATATTGTTACCCCTATTTTAATGTTAACAGCAAGGTCGGAAGAGATTGATAAGATTCTAGGATTGGAGTTTGGAGCTGATGATTATATGACCAAGCCATTTAGTGTAAGAGAATTTGTTGCGAGGGTAAAAGCAATTTTTCGAATAACAGAAATGTCGCTCAATAAAAAGAATGGGAAAGATCAAGGAAAACTAATTATGGAGTTTGGAGATTTGATAATTGATATGGACAAAAGAAAAGTGTCTATTCAAAATCAAAGAATTGATTTGTCTCCAAAAGAATTTGACTTGCTGAGTCTTTTAGCAGCAAAACCAGGGAAAAGTTATTCACGTACTCAAATTTTAAATTTAGTATGGGGATATGATTTTGATGGATATGAACATACTGTGAATTCACACATCAATCGTTTACGAAGTAAAATAGAACCTGATATTCAAACACCAAGTTATATTTTGACATCGTGGGGAATTGGTTATCGGTTTAATGAAGATTTATAAAACACGGGATTTGTCAAAGAACCATAAAAATTAGAAAATGAGGAATTCATTGTATTGGAAAATTTCTGGAATACTGTTGTTATTATTGGTAATACTTGGACTTGGGTATATGTCAATTACAAGCTATATTTCCCATCAATATTATCATGAATCTATTCAGCGGTTACATTATGATTTAGCAAAGAATGCGCTTAAAGATGTTAAGCCTTATGTAAAAGGTGAAATTGATAAAGCTGCAATCATGAAATATATGCAATCAGCAATGATTATGAATCCTATTGCTGAATTATATCTTCTTGACCCTCAAGGAAATATAATGACTCATGCCGCCCCAACTAAAGAAACCGTAAAACTTAAAAAAGTAGATTTAAAACCTATTAAAACTTTTGTCGAATCAAAGGAGCAGCAATTTATTATTGGAGATGATCCAAGGCATCCAGGTATTTGTAAAGTTTTTTCCGCAGCTCCAATCATAGAAGATGATAATTTGACGGGGTACATTTATATCATTTTGCAAAGTGATGAAAAAGAGAAAGCAGAAGCAGGACTTTATGGAAGTTTAATGTTAAAATCAGGTGCATATTTATTTTTTATGGCATTGATAGGAGCACTTGTAATTGGATTGTTAGCAATTTGGTTTTTAACAAAAAGATTACGAAATATTATTGGACAGGTACAACGATTTAAAGAAGGAGATTACGAAGCAAGAATTTGTAAAAACGATCGAAAAGATTTTCCTGTTTTGGCAGATACGTATAATTCCATGGCAGATACGATTGTTGCGAATATCAATGAATTAAAATCTGTGGAAAATTTACGAAGAGAATTAATTGCAAATGTCTCTCATGATTTACGAACACCTTTGGCAATTGTCCAAGGATATGTAGAAACATTGTTGATTAAAGAGGATAATATTTCAAAAGAAGATCGGCAAAAATATTTAAAAACTTCGATGAGTGGTTTGGAAAGATTGTCCTCACTCATTGCCCAATTATTTGAATATTCAAAGCTAGAAGCCAAACAAATTGAACCTAATAAGGAACCTTTCTTTATGTCGGAACTCGCTCAAGATGTGGCAGCCAAATACCAAATACTTGCAGAAGAGAAAGGAATCACTATTCATCTTAAAGAAGCTGAGGGCGATAAGTTACCACTTGTCTTTGCAGATTTAGGATTGGTAGAAAGAGTCATTCAAAACCTGATGGATAATGCTTTAAATTATACGCCTCGTGGAGGTGAAGTGACTATCGAATTGGGTACGATTGAAAATAATGTAAATATCAAAATTAAAGATAACGGGCCTGGTATTCCTGAAGAAGAACAATCATTTATCTTTGATCGCTACCGTCAAGCCAAGCGTACGGGCAAAAGCAAAGGTGCAGGTTTAGGCTTAGCGATTGTCAAAAAGATTTTGGAATTACATGATACTTCCATCGAGGTAAAAAGTAAATTGAATGAAGGAACTGCATTTATGTTTCAATTACCTGCGTATCAAAATTAATGAATAATTAAGAATGAAAAATGAATAATTAAGTTGATGAATTGACTAGTTTTGTGTTCCAAAATTATTCATTCTTAATATTTCATTTTTCATTACAATGCAAGACATACTTGATTACTTTCCAGATCTTACAGAATTACAAATCAATCAATTCTCTCAACTTGGCGAACTCTATAAAGAGTGGAACGCTAAAATCAATGTAGTATCTCGAAAAGACATTGATAATATTTATGAAAAACATGTCTTGCATTCTCTTTCCATTGCCAAAGTCATGGACTTCAAACCTGACGCAGAAATCCTAGATTTAGGAACAGGCGGCGGCTTCCCAGGTATTCCCTTAGCGATACTTTTTCCTGAAACTAATTTTACCCTCATCGATGGTACTCGAAAAAAAATAACTGTTGTTCAAGAAGTGGCAAAAGCCTTAGGACTCACCAATGTAAAAGCCAAACAAGTTCGAGCTGAAGAACTCAAAGGTCAAAAATTTGATTTTATAGTTACCCGCGCAGTTGCTACTTTGGATAAGCTAATGATGTGGACTCAAAAACTATATAAAAAAGATCATCAACATTTTATGCCCAACGGACTCTTTGCACTCAAAGGAGGAGATTTGACCAAAGAAATAAAAGCCATTGGAAAAGGTGAGTACACAGAAAAATTTTCAGTTTGGAAGTTTTTTGATGGAGAGTTTTTTGAGGAAAAATTTATTGTTTACGTTCAAGGGTAAAGTACAACGAAGCTCCAGCTTCGTAATCAATTTGCGTTAAAAGATTCCTAATATTTCTTCCATCCAACCCACCTTCAAAAAGGATATTTTCAAAAAACAGAAATATCTCATTTACCTTTTTCAACTAATCATCATACCTCAGTAAATCCCCACAAGGAAGTAGATAATCTACTCATTAAAACCTCCTTTTTAGCGGTATAGAAATAACCTCTGAAACACTATATCAGAAAAAAAGTATAAATATATTGAGAATAATTTTGTAATTTATAATTAATTTGATAATTTTACACCATACTTTAATCAAATGAGTTACAATAACTATCACTAGAAAAATGAAATTAATCCAACAAACAAGGCTTCACTATCAAGACGCAAAGTCCGATAAAATCTATGAAGTAGATTTGTGCGAGGTTACAAATGATACTTATTTGGTTAATTTCCGTTACGGCCGAAGAGGCAAAGAACTTCGAGAAGGAACAAAAACGGATCAACCCGTCCCGCTTGCAAAAGCCCAACAGATTTTTGATAAACTAGTCAATGATAAAACAAAAAAAGGTTACCAAGATGCGAGTCAACCTTTTGTCCAAACAGCTACGACTACCCCAGAACCAATAGAAGAAGAAACACCTAAAACAACACCTGTGGATACTTTTGAATTTCCAGAAATTCGAAAATTCCATATTTTAAAATCATTACAAGAATACGTTCAACCTCTAAACACTACACCTCTTTCACAGAAAACAACAACACCTGAATCCCTTACACCACCTCCAACCACGGAGGGAAATGAAACACTATCTCCAAAACTAAATTCCATTTTCGAACGCTTCAAAAAATGGGTTAATCCATCTGGCGAAACCTCGGCTCAACGTCCTCAAGGAAATGCTTCTCCAGTTAGAAACCTGAAGAATATTTTCAAAAAAGAGGAGGCACAAAAACGACCGCTTGCGCGATTGTTGTGGAGAGTAGGAGAGTTTCGAATTCAAGAAGCGGTACCGTATCTAACACAAGTTGAACAAGGAGCCAATCCCTTGTTTAATTATTGTTTGGCGTGGGCGATTGGAAGATGTGGCGATCTTGCAGGATTGCCTACATTGGAAAAAATGACCGACCATGCTAAGCAATATCCTTTTTTACATGACATTTTACGAGAAGCAAAAATGGCATGTTTGGATGAAAAAACGCAAACTCAACTGGCTGCTATTGTTTTAGAAAATCTTCCAATTGAATGTAGAACTGCCATCCAAAGTGAATCTGAAATTACATTGTTACAAGTTATCCATTCCGCTTTTCAAATGAATCTGACTTCTAATGAAATGATGGCGGATTTGTATTTGATTTCCAATCATTATCCTGTTATTCGAAAAGCATTATTGCAATGGATAAAAGAAGCACCATTAAAAGGTGGTGGCTACTTCCGAACTTTTCGACAGTTTTATAAAGCTGCCGAATTTCGAGATGATGCAGAACTATTAGGACTGGTGGCTTATCGAATTCAGAAGGCTCGACCTATGGTGACTCATATGCAATGGGGTGGAACACACCTTGATGGGCAATGGATTCAAAACAGAGATGAAGTCAAAAAGAAAAATTCTCGCATCGGTTTTTCCAAAGTCACTAAAGATTATTTTGAGCGAAGAGCATGGCGGACCCTGAATCGAAAAGGTGAAGTAGGCGATCCTTCTTATGTGAAAATGGCAACAGGTATCTTGCTCAATTATACAGATGCGGATGAGTTAAAAGTTCGTTCTCATGATTATTGGAATTACTTCCGAGATGCAAATGGACGCTGGCAAAGTCAAAAGACTACCTTACATTATACGCCATTTACGCGCTACCTGACTTTGAGTAATATTTTATTTAAAAATAGTCCTCGATTCGAAATTAATAAGGGAAAAAATAAATGGTTATTCAAAACTGGCGTAACTCCTCAAACACCTTCGCCTCAAGTAAGAGAAGAAGCCTATCCTGAATTGTGGGATAAAGTGCCGCAAGGATTATTGCATTTATTGGCAGAAAGTGAGAGTCGAGCCGTCCATGAATTTGCAGTAAAAGCAGCCAAAGCAAATCTTGCAAAAGTTACTCAACTCGTCAATCTTGATTTTGTAAAAATATTGTTAAATAAAAGCTATGAAAACACCGCACGGTTTGGATTAGATTTAGCTAGAGCAAAATACAACCCTAATCAACCGAATGTTGACCTTGTTAATATCCTTTTGAATGTGAACATCAATGAGGCTCGTGCGCAAGGTATAGCATGGGTTAATGCACAACGAGATTTCTTTTTTAATGACGCTGACTTTGTGGTTAAATTATTATTTAATCCACACGAAGATGTCACTACCTGGGCAGATCAATTGCTGTCTGAAACACTATTTCAAGAAGAGAAATCGCAAGTTGTCATTGCCCGCGCTATTGCTTTAATGATGGCATTTGATGAAAATGCAACTGAGGCAGAAAAGAAAAGTATTCTCAATGCGGGAACTTCTTTAACAAAACATTTCCAAAAACCATTATCCAAAACTTCCTTTGACTTAATCAATGATTTGTTACATCATCCATTAGTTGAAGTACAAGTTTTTGGAGCAAAAATATTATTGAACCACGAAACCAAACCAGAGGATCTTCCAGAAGAATTATTACTCGGTTTAATCAATGGTTCGTCGCCAGAGATGCGAGAAGTAGGTGTGGAGCTTTTAGGAAAATTGCCTCCTGAAAATTTATTGAAGCGGAAGAATTTATTGTATACCCTTTGTATTTCTCAATATCCTGAAGTTCGAAAAGCAGTCCATCCTATCGTTACAGATTTGTCAAAAAAACATCCTGATTTTGGAGATGAACTAGTGGTCATGTTGTCGCCATCACTTTTATACAAAGAAGAAAATGAAGGGCGAGATGAGGATGTTTTGAAATTATTGATGGAAGATTTAAAAGCACATTTAGGAAAAATTCCATTATCGCAAACTTTGAATTTATTATATGCTCCACGGAAGGCGGCGCATGTTTTAGGAAATCATTTATTGCAAAATCATACGCAGCAACAAGACTTGACGATGCGACAAATTGTTCGCTTAGGAGATAATGAAATGGTTGCGATTCGACAATGGGTAAAAGACATATACAATCATCATACGGATCGAATTCAAAATGAATTGGCGGAAGCTGTTCGATTGTGTGATGCAAAATGGGATGATGTTCGAGACTTTAGTTTTGATTTTTTTAGAGAAAAAATAAATGAGGAATATTGGACACCAGAGATTTTAGTAAGTATTTGCGATAGCGTAAAACAGATGGTGCAACAGTTTGGAAAGGAGTTGATTACCAAACATTTTAAAGAAGAAAATGGCGAACAATATTTACTTCAACTCAGTCAACATCCAACAAAAGAATTACAATCTTTTGCAACGAATTATCTAGAAAGATTTGCAACAGATAAACCTGAGCATATTAAAAAATTAAAGCATTATTTCATCACAGTTTTAAGTGGAGTGAATAAATCAAGAGTTGCGAAAAAACGAATTTTTGATTTTTTGAAAAATGAAGGAATGAAAAATGCAGGTGTTGCAAAAATTGTAGCGGAAGTGTTAGAAAGACAATCTGCAACCATGGCGATTGGTGATAAAGCAAGATGTATTCATATCATGCGAGATTTACAACAACACTTTGACGGGTTAGAAGTGCCGTTGGAAAAAATAGAATTTGAGGATTATCCAATTAATGTATAATAAAAATAAAATGCGTCGCTCGCGCCATGGCTCTGCCATGGTGTGAAGCATTACCAAGCCTCTGGCTTGAACGTAAAAAGAAAAGATAATAGAATACACGAGTCAGAGACTCAAAGAATGCTTCACACCATGGCAGAGCCATGGCGCGAGCAAGTAAAGCAAGATGTATTCATATCATGCGAGATTTACAACAATACTTTGACGGGTTAGAAGTGCCGTTGGAAAAAATAGAATTTGAAGATTATCCGATAAACGTATAGTTTGAAGTTCAATAAAATTTATGTGTAAAACGATGAAATCAGAACAAACAATAGTCAATCATTCCAGACCAATAATGTGGGTGTATATTGTTTTTATTTTAATTATGCTTGGTCATGGAATTTATGTTTATTTCAAAGAAGGAACAACTGGTATGTTAATACAATATCTAATTCCATCTGTTCTTCTTTTTGTTTTTTTTCTAAGAAAATATATTGACCTAAGACCACTTTTAATCATAAGTGATAAAGGATTGAAATTAAGAAATAAGGATTGGATTTCCTGGTCAGATGTAAATGAGGTTGAATTAAAGACAAAAGGACGAGGGAAAACAGTAAGTCGAAAATTAATTATTGATTACAAAACAAAAGAATCAGAAAAAACAATAGAAGAATTTCAGGTGAATTATTTGAACTTAAAAGGAGTTGAAATTAAAAGAATAATAGATCAATATCTCTATTGAGCAATAAAAAATATAAAGCAAACTATCGCTCGCGCCATGGCTCTGCCATGGTGCGAAGCATTACCAAGCCTCTGGCTTGAACGTAAAAAGAAAAGATAGAATACACGAGTCAGAGACTCAAGAATGCTTCACACCATAGCAGAGCCATGGCGCGAGCAACAAAGAATATAAAGCAAACTATCGTAGCGCAGAATTTCCTAATTGCGACGTGATTTTAAAGAAAAATTATTCGGAAACAACTTTTTTTTAGAAAACAGCAAAAGGAAAATTTGCGCTACTTAAAAAACGAAATTTTATTAAAAATTAAACATGTTATTTTTTGGTTGACGTAAAAAATGAAATTTATAAAAGAACTCAGATATGATATTCAATTACAAATACAGCGGGAGTTCAAAAGTAGAAAGCAATGCCAGTTCAACGGCAATGTCTTTTGCGCCTGATACATTGCGGGAGCCTACATTTTTTAGAGGAACTCTAGGGAAAAATATTCCTTTCCGTGAAGCGATTTCTGCGCTGCATGATGTAGTTATTTCCGACTTACGATTTAAACCAAAAGACCGAGAAGAATATAAAGCTTGGGCAGCAGAACAAGAGCAACAATACTTGCAAGAGATGACTGCTCAAAACGAACAACTCAAAGGAGAGATAGGCGTTCGTCAAAGAGAATTGACTGATCTCAATAAAACTTCCTCTGAAGTGATGGCACCTTACTACAAGGCAAGAAGAAAATACTTCGATTACATTTATAAAAAAGATAGAGATGCTTGGTTTGTACTCGACCCCGTAATTACAGTTCATCCTGATGAAATTTTCTTCGAATGTTTTAGCCAAGATGAATCTTCCTACGGGAGATTAGGAGCGAGTTACGAAGTATTTAAAAAGATCAATGAATTCGAATGCGGTACAACCAATATTGATTATTCGGATGCACTCTATAATGAATTTCAAAAAATCAGAGATTATAAAACTACAGATTTTGTAGTGGACCCAACAGGTTTTCAAGTGGAAACTGAAAAGGAAGATAATTTTAAAGAATTAAAAATTGATTTGCCTGATAGTTGGGTTCGAGGATTTTTACAAGTGAGTTCCGCAATGACTTTGGATGCTGTAGAATTTAATTTACACCCAATGGATATTTATAATTTTTGTTTTATCCTAAAAAGATATAAAGAGAAAAAAGGGCCACGGTCGATTCGATTTCATTTAAAACCGAATGAGCCTGTAAAAGTAGTTTTCGAACCTTGGGGATATGAAATCGTTTGTTCTCGAAGTATTTATAAAGGCAACAGTCCGAGAGAAATTCGAATATGGGGACGACGTCGATTATTGATTTTGGAGCGATTGATTCCAGTTGCCAAAAACTTTAAAGTAAAATTATTAGGAACAGGTTTGCCTTCCTTTTTTATTGCGGATTTGGGAGACATGAATTTTACTTTAGGACTTTCAGGTTGGACAAAAAATGATTGGTCACGTGCTGGAAATTTCGACCTTATGGCACCTCGCGCAGATATTGATCTTTTTACCAAAACAAAAATATTCGAATCACTCAAGGAAGATTGGGTAGCTTCCGCAGATGACCTTTCTCGAAAATTGAATTTAGACCGAGCGGTGATTCAAGGTGCATTGGCATCTTACACACAAGCGGGGAGAGTGATGTTTGATATGAATAAAAAACGCTACCGTGTTCGGGAATTGAGTAGAGATCCTTTGCCATATGAGCAATTGCGTTTTTCAAATGATAGAGAAAAAGTAGCGACAGATTTAATCGCTCATGGCAAAGTACAAACGACGATTGAAACTTTAGCGGACAATCAATTAAAAATGTACGGTGAGGTTCAAGACAAAAACAAAACACATAAAACGGAATTGATTATCGACAGCGACCAACGATTGGTAAAAGCCAATTGTCAATGTCGTTTTTTCCTAAAAAATAAATTGTACAAGGGGCCATGTGAACATATCCTTGCTACAAGATTGAAACATAGCAATCGGAAATAATTTTGGATTTTTATCTGCGCGCGTATGGAGCCCACGGTTGGAAACCGTGACATGCTTTGCTAAGCAGATTCAATTATACATTTTGCAAAAGAGCAAAATAGGAATTAAAATCAAAATTAAAATGACAATCAAAATCAAAAATTAAAAACGGTGATTCACTATTTGTGTTTTGATTTTGATTCCCATTTTGATTTTGATTTCAAAACGGTACCACAAAAGAGCTTGCATTTACGGTTGGCGATTCGCCATCCATGCACACAACTTTTGCATACTACATCGGCTGTCTCTTTACATTGCGGCCTTTCACCCTATATGTAGTTTTCGGTTTGACTTCTTTGAAGTAAAACTTACATATAGGGTGAGGCCGCTTGGAGTTGAGCCATCCGATTCTGAGCTTCTACGAAGTAAAATTAGGTGGTACTGTTTTTTTTGAAAAAAGAATATCGAATATCGAACAAGGAATCATGAATTTCGAAGTTTGACGAATAATATTGAGTTAGCCTCACCGTTATTCGAAAAAACTTCTCAAATCATAAATCCTTGTTCTAATGTTCGATATTCCCATTCGCATCATAAAGAGCTTGCACTTACGGTTGGCGATTCGCCATCCATGCACACAACTTTTGCATACTACATCGGCTGCCTCTTTACATTGCGGCCTTTCAGTAGGTAGTGCGTTTTCGGTTTGACTTCTTTGAAGTAAAACTGCACTACCTACTGAGGCCGCTTGGAGTTGAGTCATCCGATTCTGAGCTTCTACGAAGTAAAAAAAATGATGCGACATAATGAGTTTGTTGATAAATTTTGTGTTTTAAGTCAGTCAAAAAATTAAAATAACACTTCCTCTGGTCGTTTATATTTTCAATTTTTGGCTGACCACAAAATTTTATCAACAAACATTTTTTGTAAAATTAATGTTACATAATATTTACCAATGAGCCAACAACCTCGAACTCGACAGGAACTTTACGACATCATTCGTCAATCATCAAAGGATGAATTCATTTTGTCAGAAATGAAACGGTTAGGCTTTTGGAAAACTAATAACAAAAAACCGTCTCTACCTGAAACTTTAATTAATCGACAAGGAGAACTAAGGAAAGAAATACGCGAGTTAGTAGCGAAGCAACAAAAGATAAAAGACCCTGAAAAAGTTTTACAAAACTATCGAAAACAACGCCTTAAAGAATCAAGAGAAAAACAAAAAGCGAATCGAGAAAAACGTGCTCAAGAGCGAGAAGCAAAAGCACTCAACTGGAAACTGAAAAAAGAAAAGGAAATATTTTACTTAGGTGAAGACATTTCGATAGGGCTACATTTTACTGAATCCAATGCAATAAATCTACATAAGTTTGGGTTGCCAGATTTTTCCAATGAGGAAGAACTGGCAACTGCAATGGGAATGAAAGTAGGCCACTTGCGCTTCCTAGCGTACAATCGAAAAGTGAGTAAAGTCTCTCACTACCGCAGATTTTATATGCAAAAGAAAACAGGTGGTAAACGATTAATTTCGGCACCAATGCCTTTGTTGAAAAATGCTCAATATTGGGTATTGGAAAATATTTTAGATAAAGTCCCTGTTCATGAATCTGCTCATGGATTTAAAAAAGAAAGTTCCATCGTAACCAATGCACAACCACATGTTAAACAAGATGTGGTCATCAATCATGACTTCAAAGATTTTTTTCCAACATTAAATTTCCGTAGAGTAAAAGGTGTATTTCAAAACTTGGGATACGCTGAAAAGATTGCAACAATTCTCTCTGCTATTTGTACAGAACCTGATGTGGATTTAGTGAAAATGGATGGTGTCAAATATTTTGTTGCCAAAGGAGAAAGAGTGCTGCCACAAGGTGCGCCTACAAGTCCAGCATTGACAAATATCATTTGTTTTAAATTGGATAAACGGTTGGCAGGCATGGCGAATAGTTTGAATTTTAAATATACTCGATATGCAGATGACTTGACTTTTTCTGCTTCTGGAGATGCTGCAAAAAATGTGTATAAATTGTTATGGAGAGTAAAAAGTATTGCGACCGATGAAGGATTTAATTTGCATCCTGACAAGTTGCGTATCATGCGAAATGGAAGTCGTCAAGAAGTAACAGGAATTGTAGTCAACAATGAGTTAGGTATTTGCCGAAAGAATTTACGCAAGTTTAGAGCATTGTTGCACAATATTGAAAAGACAGGATGGGAAGGAAAACAATGGGGCAAAACTCCAAATCTTCCAGCAGCAGTTTGGGGCTATGCGAACTTTGTTTTTATGGTAAAACCTGAAAAAGGAAAAGCATTGTTAGAAAAAGTAAAAACGTTGATGGGGAAAAGTGGAATCGAAAAGCCTATGTCAGGAACTTCATCTGGAGTATCTTTAGAAAGAAAAATAAAAGAAGAACAATCTAAAATTCAAAAAGATAAAAAACAGAATAAGGGAAATAAACCAGGGTGGAAGTTGTGGTAAGCCTCCGAGGGGGTGTTTATTTGACGGTGTCTATTGATTTTCTTCTTAGCCGTCGGATGTAAATCCGACTCTCTCGGTCGAATAATATTGATTTTAAAACATTGATAATCAAGCGTTTAGATCATACGTTTTTTGATGAGAGAGTCGGATTTATATCCGACGGCTAAGAAGAACAAGCTCAAAGACACACATTCATGAACACTCCCCTCTGCTTCTATTTTTCCCTGCCTGCGGCAGGCAAGTGCGAAAAATAGAAGTAGAGTCCGCAAAGTCTTTCATCAGGAACACTTTAAATCTCTGCATCTTTGCTCATTTTTATTTTAATAAAAATCCTCCGTGACCTCAATAAGTTATTCGACCAACTCTGTGTCTCAGCGTCTCAGCGTTGAAAAATTCAAAATATTTCGTGCGTAATCTTTTTTGCGTAACATCAGTTAATAAAATCACCTTGAACCCATTTATTATTTTTCCATTCCTTAAAAGGTCTTCCTTAAAAAAATGGAGGAGGGCTTTTATTTTAAACTCGTCAAATTCCCGTTCGCTATTAAAAATAAACAGATCCCCCGAGAAGAAAATAAACCGGGGGATCAAAAACTAATTTACAGAATCCTTTTAGGAGTGAAATCGGAATTAGGAAAGGTGTTGTTATAAAATGCCTAATAGATAGTTTTAAATGAATTTTAAAAATGGTTGCTCTTTTTTTGAAAGTAAATTACTTTGGGTTCCTATTAGTAGCATTGTAATAACTAAATTCCAATACTAAATTAGGAGATTTTTTTAATAGAAATTGTTGAAAATTGGATAATGAAAAAGGTAGGACATTAGGGGCTGTTTAAATAAAGACCTACATCAAGATGTAGGATAAAAAATTTGAACCCTATTTGAAGATAATGTAATTTTAAAGTTAGGTTTCACACGTATTTACATATTTGATGTAAATTCATGTAAGGTACGTTTAAAGGCGTACCTTATTAATTGAGGATTTTCTTTTAAAAGTATATGTTTTTTTGGAGAAATCTATTTTAGAATATCACCGTTTAATTTAATAGCACCATCCATATAGAGTTTTTGAAGTTCAGGGCGAGAGTTGATATGCAGCTTTTTATAAATGTTTTTAACATGGTATCGAACGCTATTAATAGAAATATTCATCTCGCCAGCAATCAATTTATAACTCAAACCATTCACTAAGAACCCGAGTGCCTCAGATTCCTTTTTAGTCAAATTAATATCTTTGATTTCTATTTTACTTTGATTAAAATAATTAATCATTCGTCTAGCTATGGCTGGAGATAGGGCAGGAACGCCCTTGTCGAGATTTAAAAGAGTATGCTCAATATGTTCGAGAGATGAGGCTTTGAGAACATAGCCAGAGGCACCTGCTTTTAGTGCATTAAAAATATGATCGTTATCTTTAAAAGAAGACAGAATAACAATCTCTGCTTCAGGAAGTTTATTTTTTATTTTAGGTATGGCTTCAATTCCAGAAATCCCAGGTAAACCAATATCAAGTAAAATAAACTTTGGATATTGATTACAATATTTTAAAAAATTTTCTGCTGATTCCGTCCAAATAACTGGTTGCAGGTTAGAAGAAGATTTTAGAATATCTACTAATTCTTCTCTAACAAATTGATCGTCTTCTACAATTCCTATTTTTATCATTTGTTAAGTTTATTTATTTCCTAGTCCCTAAACAGAAAAGATTACTTCAAACTGATTATCACCATTAATGATTTTCAGATTACCATTAATCTCTTCGGCTCTATTTTTCATATTTACTATACCCTTTTTATTAGAGATACATTCATCATCATTTTCATGTGTATATTTATTGATGACCGTCATTTGAAAATGTTTCCCATTACCTTTTTCAAGAGATATAATCACTTCATTTGGTTGAGTATGCTTTAATATATTATTGATACTTTCCTTAAAAATTGAGTAGATATTCATTTTCTCCTTTGTAGTTAAAATGTTTTTTTCAGAGATGTTTTTTGAAAAGAAATGATATGGAACATGGAAATCACTTAAAACGTTATCAGCATGATCTTGTAATTTTTCTACCAAATCTCCTAGCGTACTTTTTTCTTTTTTTAAAGTCCATAACATATCATAGAGGTCATACATCATTTCATTACTTATGGTTTTAATCTTTGTAAGTGTTTTGTTTTTTTCGATGGGGTCAGCATTCTTTCTATAAAGTTGGTTAGAAAGCATTTTAATATGATTAAGTGATGCACCAATATTGTCATGAAGGTTTTCTGAAAGATTAGTCTTCAATTGATCCATTCTTTTTAATTCAGAAGATTTGCGAAAGAAGAAAAACAATAGACTTCCTAAAATGAGAATAACAAATCCTAATCCTAGTAATTGATTTTGAGATTGAATTTTTACTAATTTCTGTTCATTTAATAATCTTTTATTCTCTAGCTCTAGAATTTGTTTTTCTTTTTTTTCTGATTCATAAAGATTATTGATTTTAGCAATTTTAGTAGCTCGTTCGGAATAGGAATTTTTCTCTATAAAATTATTGTATTTATTGTGGTACTTATTGGATAAGTAATAATCTCCAATTAAATTATAGCTTTCTGCAAGTGTTTGAAATAGCTCTTTATAATAAGTTGGAGTATTTAATTCTTCTGAAATTCTTAATGCTTTTTCCGCTGTGGAAATTGAATTTTTAATTTCATCTAAATCTTGGTAGGCTTTTGAAATACTAGTGAGAATCATGGCTTCTCTTTCTTTATCATTTCCGATAGCATTATATTCTATTGCTTTTAGAAAAAACTCCAATGCTGTTTTTGGTTTATTTCTAAATAAATAATTGTTCCCTTTATTAAATTGAGATAGACTGAGCCAATGATTGTTTTTTAACTCAAAAAAAATGGAATCTGCTTTATCAAAATGATATAGCGCGTTATCCAAATCTTTATCATCCTGAAAAGCCTTTCCTATATTGTTATTGACCATACCAATTTGCTTGATATAATTAGCTTGTTTTGCAATGTTTAGTGCTTTTTGATAGAATTGAATAGCCTTTTTATTTTCCCCTTCCTCATTTTGAATGATACCCAAATTCAGATAAGCACTATAAGTTAATCGTTGATGTTGATGCTTTTCTGCAATATCCTTAACCTGAAGATGGTTTTCTAAAGCTTGAATAGGTTGACCCTTTTTCCAATATGCCCAACCCAAGTCACTCAGGATATAAGCATATCCGATAGTGTCATTTTTTACACGAGTCAATTCTAAAGCCTGATTAAAATATTTTAATCCTAAATCATAATTATTGTCAATTCTAAAAGATGTATAACCAAGACTTCGAAGGGTGGATAGTTGAATATCGAAATAAGGAACTAATGGTGCTTTTTCTAAAACTTTATGATAATAATTTTTAGTGCTATCAAAATTAATTTCATAATAAGCATCACCAATATTTTTAAGATTTTTTACATATGAAGAATCTATAATAGTTTGGGCATTGATTAAATTAGATAGGCTATCTATTTTCTTATTTTGAGAATATAGATTCGAATAACAAGAAATAAAAAGAATAATTAACCCCAATTTGGAGTATGAAAATTTTCTCATAGTAGCTCATGGTAATAGTTATATAAAATACTAATTTTAATAGTGAGTTGCAATTTGTTTGTTACATAAATTATTTTCTCATAATTTTTATACCATCTATAGGGTATTGATTCTTGTTGAAATTTCATTCATATTTATAATGCTTTAAAGAGAAATCCATAAAAATAAACACTAACAAATATCGTTTATATTTATTCAATTTTTTAAAAATGAAAATTATGGATACTCAAAAGAAAACCTCATTGAAGAAGTTTCAGATTTCAAAAGATAAGTTGCAAAATATTAAGGGTGGCGTAGTAAGGAAAGCATTTGTTGATACTCATTTATGTGAAATAGAAAGAAAGGTTTCTTTCTTGACAGGAGGGAATGGTAGTGGAGATTGGTAGATAATATTCAACATCATTCTTAAAGAAGGGAAAAATGTAATCTGAAGGTTGATTAGATTTCTCTAGCTTGATTGACTAATTTAAGCCTGCTATATTGTTTGGTTTTACCGATTTGGTAATCTAAAATTGGATTTGCATTTTCCCATTTTAAATGTATTCTTATATATCATAAGTATATCCAACACCGAGTTGTTGGAGTGGTTCAAAAATTAATTTTTTGCATTATGTTAATATTCTTCTAATTGAATATAAAAAGATTCTAAACCAAATAAGCCTCTTGACCTACCGTCGATAATTGCCAAATCACTTTTAGGGTGCATAATTTTTCTTTAAAAATTTGGTTTTAAAAACTCTTCCATTAAACTCTTTTCCATTCCTTAGATAAAATCATCTGGATGCCTTTTTAAAGTTTGGGGTTAGATAAGGTGTAGTTTTTTTTTAAATAAAACTGAACATACCGATCTCTAAAACTTTATAAAACAAGCACCACGACATAATCATTATTATGAAAGACCATTTATCTATTATGGCAGGATTGGGAGCTGCCACTTTAATTATGGCTTGGCTTCCTTCAATTTCAAAAAAAATAAAAATCAGTTATCCAATTATCTTATTGATGATTGGGGCAATGTTATTTTTTATAGAAATTCCGCTGCTGTGGCCGAATCCTTTTTGGCCCGACAAATGGCTATTGTATATTTCAGAAGCTATTGTCATTATTTCATTGATGGGGACAGGGTTGAAAATTGGTAAAAATTACTCTTTGAAAGATTGGAAAATTCCCTTTCGCTTGATATTGATAACGATGCCACTCACGATGCTGGCAGTTTATTTTTTAGCATCCGAATTTTTATTATTGAGTGTTCCCGCAAGTATATTGTTAGCAGCTGCACTTACGCCTACTGACCCTGTCTTGGCCGCAGAAGTCCAAATAGAAGATATGACCGCAGAAGATGTGAATTCCGTTGAGTTTTCGTTGACTGCTGAAGCTGGTATTAATGATGGTATTGCGTTTCCATTTATATTTTTAGCGGTCTTATTAGCTGATAATGATTTGGATTTATCGATGTGGTTTTTGGATAAGTTTTTATTAAAAATAATTATAGGTGTCATGCTTGGGTATTTGATTGGTATCACTTTGGGTAACTTAATAGAAAAACTTCCCAAAATAAAAGGTATTAATAATCCACATGGATTTGTAAGTTTGTCGATTACATTTATGACTTATGGAGTTGTAGAGCTTTTGCATGGCTATGGTTTTTTAGCAGTATTTGTTGCTGCTTTGAGTATTCGATATACAGAGGAAGTTGAAGGACATATCAAAGAAAAAATGCACGACTTTGCAGAAGAAATGGAGAAATTATTATTAGTCGTTTGGATTATTCTTTTTGGAGGTTCCTTGCTTAATGGTATTTTGACTATTGCCAATTGGAGTGGTGCAATCTTCGCCTTGATTTTTATTTTGTTGGTTAGACCGCTGGCAGGTTACATTGGATTATGGAACACTAATTTGAGTAAAAAAGAAAGGTTCGCGGTGAGTTTTTGTGGGATAAGAGGTATTGGTTCTATTTTTTATTTGTCATGGGCATTTTTGCAAACAGATAATTTTAAAGATAAAGGTTTGATATATTCTGTTGCTGCCTTTGTGATTTTATTTTCCATTATTATTCATGGATTATCAGCACCAAGAATCATGAATAGGTTAGATAGTTAAGTAACGGTCAAAAAATAAATTCCTGATTTGGACGGAATCTTTTGTCCTCATTTTTCACTTCAATTCAGTCAAATTATCAACCATTAAAGTTCGAATCTTGATTCAAGATTCGAACTTTTTTTTGGGGCTTAAAAATGAAAGATGATTCTCTCTATTTCGAAAGTGACCAATTTTTTTTCTCAAGTCTTTACTGTGCTAAAAAAATGAGTTCGAGAGTAGAATAATTATTCAATAAAGTTTGAACAAAGTTCCAACTCATCCTTTTTAGAGGTGGAACTAAATCACCATTTTCATTTAACTTAAAAAAATAAATAAATGAAGTTTATATTTAGGTGGTATCATCCGTTTGTATTAATTGAAAAGTTAGCAGAGCGGCTTGATGCCGACGTAAAAAAAGAATATGCCGAAAAGCACTTTGAGTTGCCAGAAGATTACGGCTTCGGCGAGGTTCATGGGTTTAAATTTAGGAATGGGATTTCATTCTTATTTTTCGAAGTTACCCTTCATAAGGAGTGGAAGCTCGAATTTCATAATGATTCCCATCCGCCGTTGCAGTTGAATTTTTTATCGGAAGGTGCTGTAAAGCATAATATTAATGATAATAAAATTAACTATGAATTAAAGCCAATGCAGAGTAGCATTACTTCTAGCGCAAGGAATAGCAACCAAACTATAATATTTCCGAAGGAAAAGAAGATAACTTTTGCTAGTATGTTTGTCAACAGGGCAGAATACTTTTCGGAGCTAATCAATGTTCAGGATAATAGCAATTCTAAAATCTTAGAATTGTTATTCGACATTGAAGGAAAAAATAATTTTTTCACTAAAAGTAACTTTGCTATTGAAATAGCCAGAGCACTCAAACGAATTAATTCCCGATTGAACTCTGGAATTATACGAAGCATAATGGTGGAATCTATCGTATTGGAAATGTTTGGATTTGAGATGAGGAAGTTGCAAGAGTCTATTTTGCTTGAAGGAAAAAAGAAAAAAGTTAACCTTAAAAAAGAAGAGATCAAAAGAATAAAGTTGGCGAGGGATATTTTAATTGACGACTTAACTAATGCCCCGACTATCGTATTATTATCGAAACAAGTTGGTATTAACCAACAGAAGTTAAAGCAACAGTTTAAGATGGTTTATGGAATGACGATCAATCAATATTTGACGAATGCTAGGATGGAGTATGCTGTGACACAATTAGATCGGGGGTGTTCGGTAAAAGAAACTGCGGGTGAAGTTGGATATTATAATATGAGTCATTTTTCTAGGAAGTTTAAAGAGAAATTTGGGATACTTCCTAAAGACTATGCTAAAAGTATTGGTTCAAAAGTAACTGTTAGCAATAGATAAAATTAGTTAATCTAGGCAACTTTCTTATAGGTTAATAATCAAAATATTTAAAATATCTTTTATCGAAAAGCCCCTCACGAAAGAGGGGCTTTTTTGATAAAAAGTGGGTTACCTCATGTGCGATATTTTTTCTTCATTTCCTCTTCTCCAAAATTTAACTTTAGATTTAATTTTTCCTCAAAATGGATATCCAATTGTTGCTTAAATAATACTCGTTTGGAGTTGGACTTGTCCACTTTTGCATAATATTTCTTGAAACTAAAAATACCATTTTCAATAAAGCAGTATTTTTTAGAGAAACTTAAACTTTCATTCTCTTCTAATTTTCTAGTTCATCAGGCAATAATATATTAGGCATTATTGTAGACTGAAAGCCAGATTGAATTGCACCCCACCATTGATGAAATATTCCTTTATTTTTATTTCTTGCATAATGTATTTTCCCTTCTGCAAAGTTTCCAGTTTTAATAGAGTTATCCTTTTTTATACCCAGCTTATTAACAATCTTAGAAAAGAATTTTCTAGGTTTTAATTTGGATTCGTTAAGCATTTCGATCTCTAGATTTTCATATTTGCAGGACATTGTACCTGTAGCAACTTCTTGATTACCGTCAATATTAAAATTCAATTGTTTTAATCTTCCAGATTTTATATTGGCTTTTATAGCATGTTTAAAGATATCATTCATGGTAACCAAATCAATATCTTTTATACTTGCTTTTACTAGATAGCCATTTAATTTATCATTTAGATTAAAGTTTAATTTGACATCGAGTTCTTCTTGTTCCATAAACATTGTATTTACATCAGCAGTAATAATTGGATTGTCAGAAATTTTTTCTTTTTCATTGGTTAAGTTATAAATGCTTGCATATATTTTATCAAAATTTACTTTTGCTACTTTTTCCTTGTTTTCATTTAAGACTTCAATATCTATTCTATTGTTTTTTAGTTCCACTTTGTCAACTGTTATCGGAAAATTCCACTTTAATAACCTCTCATGGATAAAAGGTTTATAACAATCATCACACGGGTTTTTTGATTTTTCAACATGTACTTTTAAAGCAAGGTCTTCAACAGTCAAATTTTCCATATCAAGTCCTTTTCCATTCAATAAATTTTTATAATCTATTCCCTTTGCCATAACATTAGGAGTATTTAATTCGAACTTTTTTTCGTCTTGGAGTGGTTGTAATTTTATTCCCGTTGCAGCAAAAGAATTATCTTTCATATTTCCATTTATACTGTTACAATGAACAGCATATTTTCCATTTTTAGGAATCCAAGAACCCTTTTTTGAAGAGTAATTAAATCCTTCATATTTGATCGCTTTGTACGGTTGGTTCAAGTCGTATTTAAACTGATTTAGATTTAGATATAAGTCTGCAAATTGAATGTGGAAATATCTTTGCTTATTATACTTTATGTTTAATTTCTCTAGGAAAATATTATTGATAAAAATAGAATTGAGTAACGGAGTATTTTCTTCCTTTGAATAAGGAGTGTTTTCGGCTTTGGAATTTTCATCAATTTTTCCATCAATATTACTAATGTGTAATTCGCTTATTTTCAATTGATTATGAATGATTAGAGACCACCATTTGATTCCATTTAGCTTTACAGTTTTACAGGAAATGGTAGAATTATCAAATTTGCTGTCGCTCCAAGTGTAAGAAATATAATTTAAATCAGCCTTTCTTAACAGTATACTTACATCAATTTTTTTACATTCCAATCCTACTATCTCAGATATTTTTTCCTTTATTTTATGATCCATGTAAAATGAGAAACCAATCATCAGAACTAAAAGAAAGACTCCTATTTTAATAATTGAATTAAGGTAGTTTTTTTGCTTTTCAGAGAAGTTAAAATTATTAAATTTCATGAGGTGGTTTTAGATGAGAATGGTTTGATACAAAAGGGATATGGTTTGATACAAAAGGGATATTGAGGATGAATTTGCATTAAGTTCTTACCCAAAACGAAAATGTTAGTAATATGTTCAGAAGTGTTGATGTCGAGAAATTGTATTTTTTTACTGTAGATTTTTATAAAAAAAAACTGAACAAACTGTACGCTTATGCTTTTTAGAAATACTTTAATAACGAATACTTATGTCCTATGTATTCATTAGAAAAAAAAATGCAATAATTAATGAGTGGAATGACCAACAATACAAATACAATTTCATTTTATTGGGAGGCTGTAAAGAAAAGTTTTACAAAATTTAGTGAAGATGACATCTTTACTCATGCGGCGGCACTATCATATTATACTATATTTTCATTGCCACCTATGTTAGTTGTTATTCTTTTTACAACAACATGGTTCTACGATGAGGCTGTGGTCAAAGAGGCTTTATTTTCTCAGATAGGTGAAATGGTTGGAAGAGATGGTGCACAACAATTATTGATGACCATCGAAAAACTGAATGTATTTGAACCTACAATATGGGCAACAATTCTCGGAGGAAGTATACTCATATTTACTTCGACAACGGTTTTTGTAACTTTTCAAAATGCACTTAATAAAATTTTTAGAGTAAAAGCAAAACCAACAGGCTGGGGAATTCTAAAACTAATCAAAGATCGAACCTTATCATTTGCTCTTTTAATTGGGGTTGGATTTATATTATTGGTATCTCTAGCGGTCAATGCACTCTTGGAATCTTTTGGTCAATACCTTGAAGAGCTTGTCGGGAGTGTCTCTATATTTATAAATATAGCGACGACTATTGTTATTCCATTTTTTGTAATCACATTGTTATTTGCTATGATGTTTAAGTTTTTACCTGATGCAAAATTAAAATGGAAAGACACTTGGTTTGGAGCGATTCTCACTAGTGTTTTGTTTGTTGTGGGTAAATATTTGATTAGCTTTTATATTGGGAATAGCAATGTAGCTGGCTTGTATGATGCAGCAGGAAGTATAATGGTTATTATGGTTTGGGTTTTTTATGCCTCATTAATTGTCATGTATGGAGCAGTTTTTACTTACACTTTTAAGAAAATGCAAGGTGAAAAAATCAGAGCAATAGACTATGCGGTAAAAGTAGAATACGAAGAGGTTGAGAAAAAGGTAGAACCGAAATTAGAAATAGATTTATAATTATTCAGTATTGGCTTGCCCAATAAATTTTTCAACGCAGAGGCGGGGAGACGCAGAGTTTTTTTTATTGGTCTCAGAAAAGGTTTAAAACCTCGCACTTTAGTGCGATTTTTAGAAGTCCCAGAGGGCTATCGTATGTACATAAGTAGTATTAGAAAAATTCATATTATGTAGAATTGAAAATTTTATGAGCCTCAATGAAAGTTGCCAATTTGTCTAACCCTCTTTTTAGAGTGATAGGTCCTGGTAATCTTTGAGATTGATAGCCTTTCCATCCTCCTAGTCTTGCAACAATCCAAGTTGCCCAACTAGTTTGAGTTGGAGAAA
>CAKZSH010000124.1 GCA_937918905.1 uncultured Saprospiraceae bacterium | reverse complement strand
TTAAAAAATAGTTGCTGAAAATATTAAATTCGGTATAAGTAAATGTGAGCAATTACTTATTTCAAAATAATAATCGGTTTAGGGACTAGGAATTAAATAATCTACCGAGATGACGAGGTTGTTTTTTTCTTTGAGGAAATGGAAAAATTAAGGCATACCCTGCGGTACGGCTTCATTTTTTCATGAAGTCAAAGAGAAAAAGAAGCCGTCAGGTGGGTAGATTATTTATTTCCTAGTCCCTTATATAATCATATATGCTTTTTTTTAACTAAACGTTGCTTGGGATTTGAAATTTATTTTGAAATAATTAATTAATCTAAATTGCGAATAGTAGGAGAGTCACAAAGTGAATTTTTAATTAAGTCCACATAACCTTGAAAAATCAAGAAATCTAATTGAGATACAACACCTTGTGACTAGGTTTTCAAATGGTCCGCAACTTAAATTAATTGGGGTCAACATCTACATTAACCCGAACGCCTGAAAAACCTTTTGAAGCGTGGAGTTGATATTTAGCTTCTCCAATTAGATTTTTTGCATAAACTAACCAGTTGTTTTCTTTTTCCATTTTTAGAAAAATCTCTAATTGAAAACTTCCTCGAACTCTTGGAATACCTGGCACAGCAGGGCCAATCATTCGACTACCCAATTTTTCTTTTAATACTTTTGCAAAAATCTTAGTGCCCTCATTGAGGTGTCGAGGGTCTTTATGTTTGAGCGTAATTTTTATCAATCGTTGAAAAGGCGGATATGAGAATAGTTTACGTTCCTCTACCTCTCTTTCAAAAAATCGTTGATAATCATTTTTTAAAACTTCTCCTAGTACAGGATGGGCAACATTGAAGGCTTGGATAATTACTTTCCCTCTTTTCTTTTTTCGACCTGCACGACCACTCACTTGAGTCATGAGTTGAAAGCCTCTTTCCGTAGATCGAAAGTCAGGGAAGGACATCAACTGGTCAGCACTTAAAACACCTACGACACCTACATTATCAAAATCCAAACCCTTGGTAACCATCTGAGTTCCTACAAGGATGTCAATTCTTTTTTCTTCAAAATCATTGATGATTTTAGCATGAGCATATTTACTTCGAACGGTATCAAAATCCATTCGAGCAATTTTTGCTTCTGGGATATAAATTTTTAATTCATTTTCAATCTTCTCTGTACCAAATCCTCTGATGGTCAAATTATGATCGCCACAGGCAGGACAGACTTTGGGAATACGTTGTTGGAAGCCACAGTAGTGGCAACGTAGATTGTCAAATTGTTTATGGTAAGTTAAACTGACATCGCAGTTTTTACACTCTTGTACCCAACCGCAAGTGACACATCGTAGGGTAGGAGCGTAGCCCCGTCGATTTTGAAATAGAATCGCTTGTTCGCCTCGACTCAATGCTGCAATTAATTCTTCTAACAAGATAGAAGTAAAATGAGAAGACATTTTCTTTTTCTTCATCTCATCAGCGACATTGGCAATGATGACTTCGGGGAGTTGGATTCCTCCGTAGCGTTCTTTCATTTCTACTAGACCATACTTTCCTTCTTGAACATTTTGATAAGTTTCCAATGAAGGAGTTGCAGTTCCTAACAATACTTTTGCGCCATGAAGATGTGCCATAACAATCGCCGTATCTCTTGCATTGTATCGAGGTGCAGGATCATATTGCTTAAATGAAGAATCGTGTTCTTCATCAACAATAATGAGTTTTAGATTTTTAAATGGTAAAAAAAGCGCAGAACGAGCACCGAGTATGATTGGTTTTTTTTCCAAAACAGAAGTCCATAAATCAACTCGTTCGTTATTGCTCATACGAGAATGGTACACCGCAATTTCATTTCCAAAAATCTTTTGGAGTCGTGCGGTGATTTGAGTGGTCAAAGCAATTTCAGGTAAAAGATATAAAGTTTGTTCGCCCCGTTTGATAGCTTCCTCGATGAGTTCAATGTAGATTCGAGTTTTTCCGCTACCTGTGATCCCGTGAAGGAGGATGGTGTTCTTTTCTTTAAAAATATTTCTGATGGATACGAGTGAATCTTTTTGTAATTGGGTTAATTCAAATTTATCGACGGTATCTTCTTCATATTTTCCAACTCTACTAATTTCACGATCATAAAGTTCAAAAATTCCTTTTTTCTCTATGGCTTTTAAAACGGTGGAATCCACACTTGCCATTTTATACAAATCTTGTTTGCGAACGTATTGTTGTGTTTTATAAATTTGGACAAAAGCCAATAATGCTTCGGTTTGTTTTTGAGAACGAGTAACCAATTCAAATGCTTCTTCCAATAAAATAGGTTCAGTCGCATAAGGTTCTTGCAATCGAACACAACTTATTTTTTTAGGTTTATAGTTGCCTTTGAGTTCTTCTTTTAAGTAAATTATTTTTTTCTCCAACAAACGATACAAAAGCGGAAAGACCGTTTTTTGTCCTAATATTTTTTGAACATCATCGACACTTAATTCGCCTCGATGACTCAATGCTTCGGCAATCAAATATTCTTTGTTGCTCAACATTGTAAAATCATCCGTAAATAAAGGACTGATGATAATGTGGGTTTCGCTACTCATTTTGAGTCCAGCAGGTAGGGCTGCGACCATGACTTCTCCTAAGCTACAAGCGTAGTATTTTGCCATCCATTTCCATAACTTTAATTGATTTTCATCAACAATAGGATTTTTATCAATTAGGGAAATGATTGATTTAGGCTTTGTCCCCTCGGGTGGGGTGTCCACTATTTCTAAAACTAAGGCAGAGTATAATTTCTTTTTACCCAATTGGACTTCTACTCGAATACCAGGCTGAACCAATGCGACCATCTCGGAAGGTATAAAATAGGTGTATGGCTTGGGAACTGCTATGGGCAGAATTACCGAGGCGTAAATACCTGAGGAAGTGACTGGATGAAAACTTTCGTTACTCAAATAGATTTAATTTTGAATTTTGAATGATGAATTTTGAATGAGTTTAAGGCCGTGTATACTCTACCCGATGGTTTTTGTATGCCGTACCTCTGGCACTCTAATACTTTCAAATTTGAGAATTTCTCTACCGATATATCGTCCCTCTGGGTAGGCTGCTCAAAAGTTGAAGAACTACGCTCGTTTTTCGAAAAACACTTTTCTTTTAAGTGCCTGGTTATCAGAGGAATGTGTCGCCCTCCATTCCGATAAATTGGTCATAAAAATTTCCTCTAGAGCCCGTTGAAC
>CAKZSH010000123.1 GCA_937918905.1 uncultured Saprospiraceae bacterium | reverse complement strand
GCGATGACGACTTCCTTTTTGTATTGGAAGCTTAAAGTTCGAAACGGTTATAGGTGTAAATTTCATCTTGCAAGTACTGAAATATATTTTAAAAAAAGGTAATACTACTTATGTACATACGATAGCCCAGAGGGACGAAATATCGGTAGAAAAAATCATGCAAAAGCATTGTTAAGTCACAGAGGGACGGCACACTTTTCTATAAAATAAATTGCTGAATTAAGTTCACTTTCGAACATAAGCAACTGAATAATAAAGTTTTAACCAAAAAACTTAAAACAAAATACCCTATGGAATTAACCACCTTAAAAACAGCCCTAAAAGAAACCATCAAAGACAATGAATTAAATCTTTTCTTTGAAAAAACGGAACAGCATATTGTGGAATATTCCGAACTTAAAGATATTATTTTATTACTTCACAGTCGTCATCGGAAATATAAAATCAAATTAATCAAAGGAACCTTTAGTCATGAAGATCAAACGGTGGAACACAATCAAATCCTTGACAGATTACTTGAAGTTGTAGAATTGATAGAAGAAGATGATTTAAAAAAAGAAAAAGTAGTACCCTCTGTCACTACCCTTCTTTTGGAAATTGATTTTAGAAAAAAGGAATTTCAAAATATCATAAATGATAAAAGTTCAAAGATTATTAGAATTGGAAATGACCTCATAGGACTTGGAAATGTACTACAAGAAAAACCCTCACCTGATGACAAAATTCCCTACGAACAAAAAATAACAATCGGAACTCAAAAAGGAATTAGAAGAATCAAAATCGGGTTTTTAGAATTACAAGAACTCAAAAGTTCTATGCTCGAAGGTATCCAAAAAATCCATATAACGTATTCTGATTTGGTCAAATATTTAGATGCTCCCAATGAAGAAATCGGAACAGAACAATTCGCAGGTATTCAATCTGCTGCTGCAAGTTTGGAAATTTTTATGAAAAAATATAACCCTGAGGATGAACCTGAAATAGCACAAATTACAAAAGCAAGATCCATGTTTGACCAACTCTTTAAATACAAAGATCAATTAGGCGAAACCTTTGATAATTATTTTATAGCTATCGAAGACGTACTCCCTAAATTTGATGATACTTTGACCTTTTTAGTGGCCAACCAAAAGGCACTTCAAACCACTAAAACAAAACTACAAAAGACACTCACCGAGCTTCAATTTAATATCAAAGAAAATGAAATTTAATTCATTCTATGTAACCGTCAAATTCATTTGGCAGGTTGTGCAAATAAGTGATGTTAACAGTAGATTCAAAATTATAGATTAAGGATTCAAGATTGTCCTTTTTACTTGAATTCAATATAAAAAAATTAGATTTTCGATCATCTTGAATCTTTAATCCATCATTTTAAATCAAAAAACCAATGCTTGTTATTTTTCTGAAAAGCCTTAACAATTAATCGTTTATACAACCTGCCAATTTTTTTTGGCGGTTACAATCCCTTTAATTTTCCTATATCATATAATTGATTAATCGGCAACACCGTCGCATTCGCTTTTACAAATTGAACACCTTTCACTACCGTAGCCCCTTTTTCTACAAATTTTCCTTTTTCAAAAAATTCATTGCAAGGCATACAACCCAAAAGCCATCCTTTCGATTGGTCGTTTAATATTCTTAAAAACACATAATAATCGGCTGACTGCTTATGCACTCCTTCCAAATTATGAGAGTTGACCGTACATAAATAATGTGGGTAAGGTTTAAATTTACAGGAGATCGTTTTTACCTCCAAACGTTGATTTTGATAACTCAAATCATAATTAAAATCATCGTCATTGATTTCAATATTTAAAAAATCCATCACCATTTCTTCTCCAATATATCCAACAACAGTTCGAGATTTTTCTGATCCAAATTTACTTAAACCTCTCTTTTCATTAAATTGTAAATGTCTTACTTTTTGATACGCTGCGCTGCGCATTTCTGGCGTTATTGTAATTTCGTGCATAGTATGTTATTTTGTCGAGCAACCAACAAATTCATTTGTTAGGTTGAGTATGTTTTCTCTTTTCTTTACAACCAGCCAAATGAATTTGGCGGTTACTTTAAATACTTTTTAATCGCCAACCCAATCGCCTTTGCCATCAAAGGTGGGACTGCATTTCCAGTCTGCACCCTAGCTTGAACGATACCTCCTTTTATTTCAAAATGATCTGGAAAACTTTGAATTCTACATCGTTCCCGAATGGTCAAACCCCGATTATCCGATGGATGCCCCAATTGAAACTGAGGTCGAATCCCTCCCGAAACTTGGGTAGGGCTTAAATCATTCCATGCCAAGCGAATCCGTTGTTTGAACCTTGGGTACATTGGCTGCCCTTGCCTCGTATTTTTTATTTTATCAATAGTAGAAACGGGATGATTAGGCGCTTGATGATTTGTAAGTATTTTGTTATTTTTTTTCCTAGCCCATTTTTGAAAATCAGAATTTGGCAGACTCTTGTATTTAGTTTTCTCTTCATTTACTTTTAATTCTGGTAAATCTCCAATAGCCTCCTTAATGGTCACCAATGCTTTTTTCTTATTGACACCATGCGTTTTTTTTATTTTGGAAAAATCGAAAACATGATTTTGAACTCCAATAAAAAATAAGCGTTGTCGTTTTTGAGGAACACCATAATCAGGAGCGTATAAAATTTGGCTTTTGACTTCCATCTTTCCTGCTTTACTCAATTCTCTCTCGATGACAGGAACGAAGTCTCCCACACTTTTCATCCCAGTTACATTTTCCAAAACAATAGCTTTCGGCTTCAATGCTTTTACAAATCGAACAAACTCTTGATACAATAAATTTCGATCATCTTCTTTATGTCGTTTCCGATTATTTAAGGAAAAACCTTGACAAGGTACTCCTCCAATTAAAACATCAATTGATTTACCTCCGAGCATTTTTTTAATAGCAGCAGGTTTTACTTTCCTAACATCTCCTAAAATTGTATTTGTATTGTTATGATTGAATCGAAAAGTATCAATAGAAGGTTGATGAATATCACATCCGAGACCAATAGAAAAACCAGCCATTTCAAATCCTAATGACGTACCTCCGCATCCACAAAACAATTCTACGACAATTCGTTTTTTGGAAGTACATGGTTTCCCTTTTTTAAAAATAGGATCACCATTCCAGTAGGATGAATTTTCTTCAACCTTTACTGTTTTTTCCCAAACTTTGGATTTAAGCGTTTTTGATTTTGTATTTTTGGTTTTCAAATAAAAAAGGTTTTTCGTTTTTGATTATAAATAAAAGTAATTATTCAGCACGACTCTGTAACCGCCAACTTCAGTTGACAGATTGTCCCAAAAATAGTTTTTCAACTAATTAAATACAATGAATGTTCTCTATTTTAAAACAACCTGCCAACTGAAGTTGGCGGTTACAGGGTCATGCTGAACAGTTACAAATAAAAAAGCATTTACCAAAAGAAATAAAAAAATAGCACTAATCAAAAGTTAAAAACATATTTAAATAACAATATATTTACCACATCGAAAAATCCTTCATTTTTTTCTTAAAAAAAAAGTTTATTATGCAAAAGTTAGTTTTATATTTTTCATTAATTCTATTCTTCGCCTCCTGTGCCTCTAAACCAAAAAACGCTTTTGATACTTACACGCCTCCTCCTGCTCCTGATTATTCCAAAACCTCAAATTGGGCTGCCCTACCCAATCAAATTGACGAAGCGGATCGGACACCTCATCCCGATTTAAAAGACCAACAAGTCTCTGCTGAGGCAGATGTCTTTTGGCTACATCCTACCACCTACACCAAAAAAAGAGGTAACAATCAATGGAATGCTCCCACTAGCGACGCAAAACTAAATGAGATAACAGACAAAGGTTCCATTCTTAATCAAGCCAGTATTTTTAATGGCGCAGGTAAAGTCTATGCTCCACGCTATCGCCAAGCACATATTCAAGCCTATTATACCAAGGATAAGGTTCAAGGAAAAAAAGCATTGGATCTTGCTTATCAAGATGTGAAAGCTGCTTTTGAATATTATTTACAACAATACAATCCCGTAAATTCTTCAACTGGAAAAAGACGTCCAATAATCATTGCGGGGCATAGTCAAGGCACCACACATGCTGTACAATTATTACTAGATTTTTTTGATGGCAAAAACCTTCAAAATGATTTAGTGGCAGCTTACTTGGTGGGGATGCCTGTCCCAAAAGATTATTTTAAAAATATAAAAGTGTGTGAAACGCCATCAGAAACGAATTGTTTTTGTAGTTGGCGGACTTGGAATCATGGACATTTTCCAAAAGATCATCAACCAAATAATAACATGGCTGTTACCAATCCTCTCACTTGGACTACGACAACTACTCCAGCTGACAAGTCTTTGAACAAAGGAAGTGTTTTAAGGAAATTTGAAAAAAGTTTTAAGTTAAATCTTGTTGATGCAGAGGTTCATGATGGAGTGCTTTGGGCACATAAACCTAAATTTCGAGGTAGTTTTTTTATTACTTTTAAAAATTATCATATCGCCGACCTCAATTTTTATTACGTCAATGTAAGGGAGAATGCAATTTTAAGAGCAAAAACATTTTTAGAAACACGGTATTAACTTTGTGAAAAAAATATATTGCCTGCGGCAAGCGGGTTTGAAAAATAGACGACTAAAGTCGTTTATATAATTTTTTGAATATCGAACTCGAATGAATATCGAACAACTCTGCGTCTCATCGACTCAACGTTCAATCATCAACTTTTTGCGAAACCTTATTTAAATGAATAATAGATTTTTGAAATCAAAGAAATTAAAATTTTCATTTAAAGAAAATTACGAATGAGTAACATGGTTACAAATTCCAAATTCTTAAAATGGTAAAAAAACAATTCATTCACAATTTCAAAATCCTCGTTTTTTTTATTAAATTCGTTGAGAGAAAGAATACGAAGTGAAACACTTTATTCGTTTCTCTGAACTAAAAATTTTTAAAAAGTAAAAAACCAGAGATTATGAATGCAAGAAATGTTTTAGGGATTATCGCAGCAATATTAGCATTATTGCTTTGTTGGACGACTTACAGAAGTTGTGATTTAGATAAATCCGTGAAGGCGATGGAAGCTAAAAATGTTTCCCTTGAGCAAAAGGTAGGTGATTTGGATCAATTAAAAACTGATTTGCAAACACAAGTAGATAGTTTAGAATCAGCATATAATTCTTTGTCGGAAGAAAATGCATCATTGGCTACCTCAGTTGAGGAAGAAAAAGCTAGAAGCAGAAGAAAGAATGCAACTATCAAAAAATTACAAGCTGCTCAAGACGCATCCAATGCTGCGGCTGTATCGGAGAATGCAAGTCTTCAAGCTCAAATCTCTGCATTACTTGCAGCCAAATCTCAACTTGAAAGCAACATTTCAGATCTTCAAACAGAGAATGCAAGTCTAAGAGATAAATTAGGTATGGCAGAAGCTAGTTTGACTAAAGCACAAGATGATAATTCTGCTTTGGACAAATTGAACAAAGCAATGCAATCTGAAATTTCTAATTTGACATTGGCTAATTTCAAGGCAACTGCTTTTCAAGTAGAAATAGAAAAACGAAGAGGTCAAAAGGTTACAGCTAAAAGTAGATTAGCAAAACGAATTAAAACTACCTTTGACTTGACTGATGTTCCAGAAAAGTATCAAGGCGTTCGTCCTATTTATTTATCAATTACTGATGCAACGGCAAATCCTATTTATTTGGATAACCCTATCAAGGCAACGGTAAGTGTAAATGGTCAGGATAGTCAAATCATTGCTGCTGAGCAAAAAGAAATCAATATCAAAGAAAATCAAAGAATTTCTTTTAACCATAAATTGAATAAGCGGTTGAAAAAAGGATTTTACAGAGTTGTGGTTTATACGGATATTGGAGTTCTTGGAGCATCTACGATTAGATTGAGATAATTATCGAAATCAAAACCTGCCTTTGCCGGCAGTCAGGTATCAATCAAAACTTCAATTCGTAATATTCGTTTTGGTTTTGATAAAAAGAGTGAGGGTTATTTTATTAATCCTCACTCTTTTTTATGAAGTTGTTTCAAATGTCTGTTAAGATTATAATAAAAAGATGTTTTTCTAAACTAACAAGACTTTTTTAAACAACTTCTTTATATTTTTAGGGAAATTTAAAACCTTTAGAATTATTTTATCTATGAAATACATTTTCCATAAATCCCTTTTCGTGTTTTTATTGTTATGTTTTTTAGGAAGTGGATGTATCAGTAAAAAGAAACATCAGGAAGCATTACAAGCACTAAGAGTAACCAATGAAAACGTGGTTACCGATTGGCAGAATCGGTACAACGAAAGACGTGCAGAAGTGAGTAGAGCAGATCAAAAGATACGAGAGTTAGAATTAAATTTAGCGGAGCGAAAAGGTGAAAACAATATTCTCGTGAAGTTACGTGATGAATTACAAACACAGATAATAAGCATGGAATCTCAAATGAACAACTTGGGTTCTTCATCAAAATCTGTTGAACAAAATCTTCGATCTGACATCAAAAAAAGAGATAGCGAAATCCTTGCTTTAAAGCAACAGTTAGCATCCGTGAATGTGGTGTTGGATAAAAATAAAGAATTATTTAATCGAGTTTCTGGTGATATATCTTTTGAAATGCAAACCTCTGGGAGTGACATTGAAGTAACCACTCGCTATGACCAAGTGACCCTGTCCATCCCCGAATCTCGATTATTTAAAAAAGGAAGTTCAAGTCGTATTACCGATTCTGGATTTTATCTTTTGGAAAAAATCAGTAAAGTATTGGGTCGATATCCTCAAATGCTTTTCCAAGTAACTGGACATACTGATAATACTCCTGCCAATGAAAAACGATATAAAGACAATTGGAATTTTAGTGCTTTGCAAGCGGCAACAGTTGTCCGAGCATTGGTTGAAGATTATGATATGAACTCATCTCAATTAACGGCAAGTGGAAAAGGAGAATACGAACCTAGAACTTCAAATGCTACAAGCGAAGGAAAAGCTATGAATCGAAGAATTGAAATTATAGTTTATAAACCTGTGGAGGATATGATGAAAGAAGTAAAGGGAGTGACTGGAGGTTTTTAGATTTTGTTATTGGTTATTAGGTTATTGAGTTATTTCGAATAACGCGCTCATTCGAAATAACTCAACAACCTAATAACCAATAACAAAACACTTACGAAACTCGTAATTCCTTCTTCAGAATTTTACCAGTAGCACTCGTAGGTAAAGAATCAACTAATTCCACATGGCGAGGATATTTGTAATCTGCAATATTCCCTTTTGTCCAAATTCTTAATTCATCTTCAGTAACATCTTGGTTAGGTTTAAGAATGACAAATGCTTTGATTTCTTCGCCATACTTATCATCAGGTACTCCGATTACCGCAACCATCGAAACACTTTCGTGCTTCATCATCACCTCCTCTACTTCTCTTGGATAAACATTTAATCCACCTCGAATAATCATATCTTTTGTTCGATCAACTATGTAATAATATCCATCTTCATCTTTGGTAGCCACATCGCCAGAGTGCAACCAACCATTTTGAATGGTCTTGGCAGTTGCTTCGGGTTTGTTGTAGTAACCTTTCATAACATTATGCCCACGGTAAAGTAATTCTCCCTTCTCTCCTACTGGCACTTCCTTACCTTTATCATCTACCAATTTCACTTCAACTCCCCAAACAGGAGTTCCAATTGAACCTGGTTTTCGAACTCTATTTTTATGGTTAAAAGTAACAACTGGAGAACCTTCTGACATTCCATAGCCTTCCATAATCGGTACATTAAATTTCGCTTCAAAATCTTTCAACACTTGAACTGGAAGAGAAGCACCTCCTGAAAAACAAACTTGTAAGTTCTTTGTTATTTTTTCTAAATTAACTCCTGTCGTATCATGATTTACAAGCCCCCAATACATCGTAGGTACTCCTGCAAAAATAGTTACATCATGTTTATCCATCAATCCGAAAATTGCTCCTGCATCAAATCGAGGTAACAATACACTATGTGTTCCTCGATACACCCCTGCATTCATCAATACCGTCATTGCAAAAATATGGAATAATGGAAGGACAATAATTTGTGTATCATTTTCTGAAAGTTCTCCAAGGTCAGCAGAGATGACCGTATTCAACATGATGTTGGAGTGCGTCAACATCGCACCTTTGGGTTTACCTGTAGTACCTGAAGTATAAATGATTACTGCAACATCATCGGGCGAAGAAGCCGTTCTTTTTAAAACTGGAGATTGACCTGCCATCAATGATCCTAAAGTCTCAACTCCTTCTATCGGGCTTGCATCAGTAGGCTGCGGCATAATCATATAAAATTGTTCACAAGAATCCACTTCTTGAAATCCTCCGTAACCCATTTTCCCCATCGGCAAATCTTCTGTTCCAATAAAACAGAAAAATGCTTTTGCTTCACTATCTTTTAAGTGATATGCAATCTCTTCTTTTTTTAATAAAACACTTAACGGAACAACTGTAGCCCCCGCTTTTAGAATCCCAAAATAGATGATTGGAAAATAAGGTAAGTTCAAACAATCAATCGCTACTTTATCGCCAGGTTGAATTCCTCGACTTCGCAATCCATTAGCAACTTGATTAGCTGCTCCATTAATTTGAGCAAAATTTAAAGTAGTTTCTCCAAATGTAAATGCTGGAGAAGTCGGATAACGTCGTGCGCTATCTTCTAATATCACAGATAGATTTAACATTGTTGGTGATTTTTGTTTCTAGTTTTTTTTATTAGTTTCAAATCTCAAAGTACAAAATCCGACTTAGATGAAAAATTATATGATTCATTTTTTTCATCTAAATAAATTTTATTAAACTAGTGTAAGGTGGTTATTGGTTAAGGGAGTAGGTTATTTCGAATACTTTGAAAAACACGCTTATTTGAAATAATTGGTTCTAAATGAATTTATGTAGTTTGTTCAAATAACTTAATAACTCAATGACCACCTTCAACGTAAATTTTAGTCGAAAGAAATTCATCTTTTTTGTAAAAAAAACGTTATACTTTTACAAATGATTTACTCTACCCGATGGTTTTTATATACCGTTCCTCTGGAACTCGAAAACTAAAAATTAGCTTATTTTCTTTCTACCGATATTTCGTGCCTCTGGCACTTGCAAGATTAGATAAGTGTCAGAGGCACGAAATATTGGTAGAAAAAGCATGAAAAAAGATTCCGAAAAGTTCCAGAGGAACGGCATATAAAAACCATCGGGTAGAGTACAAATGATTTAATAACTTTAAGTAGACAACAACTTTAAATTTTAAAAAATATAGTTATGATTGATAAATTAAAAGAAACCCTATTTAATGCTTCCGAAATTATTAAAGAACAAACTGCCAACATTGGAGAATCTGCGAAAGAAAAATCTCAACAACTCATTGATGATTGGTTAAAGGTCTTTAAAACTTTGGAAGAATATGGTTTTAAAATCACTAGCTTTGGATTAAGTGTTGCTATTTCTCCTTCATTAGAGGTGGAGTTGGAAGGTTCTGCAAAAACTTTTACACCTGATCGAATTAAAGAAATATTAGAAGAGAATAAAAATAGTTCTTCGCTCTCCTCCGTTTTTAGGGCCATCAAAACTACTTATGAATTACATGATAAAATCAGTACTCAAACCTACGAACAAGTTTTTGTAAAGGTCATTGTAAAAATTACTCCTGAGATAAAAGTAGTACTAGGAGAACCTAAGTTGTACTTTTAAAAAACAGTTATGATGCTTGCTATTTTACCTCAACCGGATATTCATATCTTAGGTATTCGACTTCAAGAACCAGTCACTACCTTAACCGACCTTTTGGTAACTGCTGTATGTTTTTATGCTTATTGGAAACTCAATAAAACTTCTCAAAGTGGCAAAATTATTTATTTTAAAAAATTATATTTTATCATGATGGGATTTGCGACGCTTTTTGGTGGATTGATTGGACATGGCTTTCAATATGCACTTAGTTTAGAATGGAAGTTAGTAGGTTGGATTTCAAGTATGGTTGCGGTGATGTTTATTGAAAGATCTGCCATTGAATACACCTTTAACTTAATTCCCTCCAAATGGCACAATCTCTTGCTTCGATTAAATATCGCAGAACTTGTAATTATAATGTTTTTTACGATCTATACTCTAAATTTTAAGTTCGTTGAATTCCATGCCATTTATGGATTTATGGTGGTCGTTTTTTCATTTCACCTTTATATTTTTATCAAAACTAAAAATATTGGAAGCCGTTATATGTTATATGGTATTGCGGTTTTGGCAGGAGCTATGTTTGTTTTTAATTATCCAATTGCCCTCCACATTTGGTTCAATCATAATGATCTTTCACATGTTTTGATGGCAATTGCATCATGGTTATTTTTAGAGGCAAGTTTACGATTTGGTGAACCATCTGTGAAGGTTTAGGAAAAATGCAAGAACTATTTATGAATTAGCTAATTCATAAGTTTTAAACAACCAGCCAGATGAGTTTGGCGGTTACAACAAACTAGTTAATCAACCCAAATATAAAATTTTGTTGTGATAAAGATTCAAGTTTACATTTAAATCTAATCCCCTCTCTTTAAAAAATAAAATCTCTTTTATTAAATATTTCCATTTCTCTTTTTTAAATTTATTTACATCTAAGTCCAAGACAAAAGATTTATAAAAAATTAGTGAATCTTTGAGGTATCATATTTTTAATTTTTCAAAAAAGAATAATGAAAAAAAATAGAAGAGAATTTCTTAAAACCAGTATGGCAATAGGATTAGCTCCTGCCCTATCATCCAATCCCCTCCAACAATTAATTGGGATTAATAAAAGTGATAAGAAATTAAAAATTTTGATTCTTGGAGGCACTAGTTTCTTAGGCCCTCATCAAATTGCCTATGCCTTAGAAAGAGGACATAAAGTTTCCATTTTTACAAGAGGGAAAACGATTCCTAAAATCCATCAAGACCTTTTTTCGAAAGTTGAAAAATTAGTAGGTGATCGAGAAAACAATCTGGAAGCACTAAAAAATAGAACTTGGGATGTTGTGATAGACAACTCTGGACGTAAAACAAAATGGACTGAAGATACTGCCCGACTCTTGGTTGACCATGTTGGATTCTACATGTACACTTCTTCGATTAGTGTCTATTATCCTTTTACAGGTAACGACTTTTCTGAAAGCCGAAACTTAGTTACAGAAATACCAGCAGATGCTAAGGAGGAAGAAAAACCAACTTATGAGTATGGGGTTATGAAAGCCACCTCAGAAGTCGCAACTATAAATATATTTGGTGCAAAAAGATCTATCATTGTACGACCAACTTTAATCGTAGGCCCAGGAGATCGTACTGATCGTTTTCCATATTGGTTAGCTAGATTAGAAAAAGGTGGAGATGTAATTATTCCAGGAGGAAAAGATGAAGTGGTACAATATATTGATGTTAGGGATTTAGCAGAATGGATGATAAGATTGCTTGAGCATAAAGCTGCAGGTATTTATAATGGCTCTGGCCCTGGTTTTAAAATGACCACTAATAATTTTGTACATGGCATCCATGCTAATTTTAATTCTCCCGTCAACTACATTCAAATTGATGATTTTGATTTTTTAAAAGAAAATAACATAATTGCTATTCAACCATGGGTGATCCAATTACCTGATTACGCTGGTATGTCAAAAAGTGATAACCAAAAAGCAATTGCTGCAGACCTTCAATTCAGACCACTTTCTGAAACGGTTAAAGCGACTAAGGAATGGTGGTATTCTGATGCAGTTACTCAAGAAAGGCGAGATAATATTCTCTCTGGCAAAAATTCTTTAATGAAAAGAGAAAAGGAGATATTGGAGAAGTGGCAGCAAGCAAAAGATTTGAAAAAATAAATTAAAAGCATAATTGAAAAAAGACAAATACATATTTCAATCAGAAAGACTTGGTTTCCGAACTTGGAGAAAAGAAGATTTAGAAGAATTTGCAAAGCTAAATTCAGATAAAGAAGTTATGGAACACTTTCCAAAAATATTATCAAAAAAGGAAGTTGAAGAATTTATAGAAAAACTTCAAAATCATTTTGATACCAACGGATTCACTTACTACGCAACAGAAATTTTAGAAACCAAAGAATTCATTGGAATGATTGGACTTGCATTTCAAAAATATAAAACAAAAGCTAACGAATAAAAATAGCCTTGGCTAACATGAGAAAAACTAAATTATCTCTTTATCAGTTTCAAAAAAAATCAACAAAAATAGATTTGAAAAATATTTTAACCACACACCAATATTTTAAAAAAATAATTCATAAATTGGCTTTATGAAAAATATCCAAAATAAATTATTTCTGATTCTATTCTTTGCTTTTACATTTCCATGTATCAGTTTTTCGCAGGACAGTTCTTCGACTGATTTATCCTATGAAGTGAATAGAGTATTTTTACCGATTTCCATCACTAATGAAAAATTAGATGAGGCTCAAACTTTAAATGATCTGAATCATTTTTATAAATCATCATGGGTCAAAAAATTTTATTCAGTTGAAATTTTGACTAGTCACAATGGAAAAATAAAAAAGACAGTCAGTAAAAATGATAACATTACTTCTGAACAAAAAGAAAGTATGCGAACGATTGATGCTGGATCAGAAATTACGGTAAATGTTCACTACTTGCCAGATAATACATTAAAGCAAAACGATCCGAAAGAAATGAATTTTTCATTTAAAGTAGCTCCAAGCGAAGCAACCTTTGTAGGTGGAGAACAACAATTGAAAAATTATTTAGAGAAAAATGCGATTGACAAAATATCAATTGACAATTTCTTAAAGCACAATTATAATTTAGTTGCAGTAAAATTTACAGTTAATGAAGATGGGAAAATTACCGATTCTGAAATAGTCGAATCATCTAAAGATAAAAATGTAGATGCATTGTTATTGCAAACTATTTCAAATATGCCTAACTGGAAACCATCTGAATATCCAAATGGTAAAAAGGTAAAACAAGATTACATGCTAACTTTTGGAGACCATAGAAGTTGTGTGGTCAACCTTTTAAATATTCGTCAATTCAATTAAATGGAAACCGCCAAATCCATTTGACTGACTGTGTAAAATATTGATAATCAAATACTTGCACAATCTACAAAATGAATTTGGCGATTACAAAACCTAATTTATCTTCCTCTAAATTTCTCAAAAGAAGTTCCATTAAACTGATATAAATATCCTTTCTCCTCTCCTATCCCAAACCACATTCGCCCACTTTTATCTTTATAAATTGTTTTGACAGTATCACTTGGAAGTCCATTCTCTTTGTGGTAATGTGTTATTTCTTTGCCATCATATTTCCATAATCCATTTGCGTAAGAACCAAACCATAAATTGCCATCATCGTCTTGAGCGATAGTTTGAATTCCATCAAGCATTTTTGACTTATCCAATAATGGATTGTTGCGTACCTCACTTAAACTGTACCACCCTTTTTCTTTAGTAAAATTTTTCAAAGCCTTTTCACCTGAAAGATAGGCAGTATGGTCGTAACAATACAATCCCAACAATACATTACTGATCCAAATTTTTCCAGAAGCATCCTGAAAAAAACTACGGACAATTCCTTTTTCTTCCTGCTCATTGATACAAGTAAAAGCAGCTTGATTGTATCGAAAGATTCCACCACTTTCAGTTCCAAACCAAATATTTCTATGGCTATCTTTATATAAACTATAAGTATCAAATCGACTCCATGGTTTATCTTTTTCTGATTCAGGTTCTGGGAATCTCAAATGTTTTAGTTGATAACCATCGTAACGGACGACACCATTTCTTTCTGCTCCAAACCATAAAGCATCATATTCCTTTTCCCAATCGACATTCAATTTTTTTCCAACAACTTCATATTGCTCTGTGATTAAAATACTTTCCTTTTTAGGATGAATCGTAGTAAAAGTATTCCCGTCAAATTTACTGACTCCATCTCCCGTCCCAAACCACATATTTCCTTTATCATCTTCATAAATATATCGGATAGAATTTCCCAACCAAAAATTACGATAAGGTAATTCACTATTTCTTTTTTTGGGTAAACCTGATTCGATAGTAAAATAAGTAAATTGTTTTCCATCATATCGACACACACCATCGCAATGAGAACCAAACCAAATATTCCCTTTGCTATCTTCAAAAATGGAAGTAATCATAGATTCAAATTCTAAAATAGAATCAACCCTTGGTTCACTTAATTGAAAAGTAGAATCATCTTTTACAATTATTGGAGATTCGGAAATTTCACTTTTGGACATCTTCGACTTGTCAGGTAAACTACACGCTACTAAAAAAAGTAAAACAAAAAAAGAAGCAACAGTCTTAATTTTATAATAAAACATTTAAAGGTATTTTTACAAAAAAGTCCTATCATCGAAAATTCAATAATAGGACTTTTATAGTTTTTATTTTTCAAAAACGAATACTCTGTAACTGCCAAATTCATTTGACTAGTTGTTCTAATCATTGATTATCCGTCTTTTCACAACCTGCCAAATTAATTTGGCAGTTACGATCGCAATTTTTACTCAATCCCAAATCGAATCCCAATATACCCCATCGCACCAGTAATCGGAGCATAAATATGCCCAGCATCAAAATTACTTCCAAAGGGATTTCGCCAATCAATAATAGCTTCCTCTTGACGGAAATTAGTGATGTTTTCGCAACCTGCATAGAGTTCAAATCGGTCTCCAAAATTACGAGTGATTTGAGCATTTAATAATTGATAAGAGGGCGCTACGCCTGTATGATGATCATCATTATGATATGGGTTATCAATTAAATTAACAAATTTTTGTTTACCTACAAATTGTGTATTCACATTAAATTCCCACTTTTCATTAGGTGTGATATAGTCAACTGTTATTAAACCTCGATGCTTTGCAACCATAGGAAGATCTTGTGTCTCTCCATCCAAAAAGGAAGTTTTTACATCATTATATTTGTACGCCAATTTTACATCAAGTCCTTTGATAGGTTCATAAGAAAATACTCCTAGAAAACTATTCGCATAGGATTTTCCTTTCAAATTATAAAACTGAACCAGTTGATAATCTGAATTCAAATCTCGAATAACTTGATTTGTAAATGTAGTGTGATAAAGGTCTGCTGAGAAACTTCCTTCCCGTTCTCCTACTTTAAAATTTTGAGTAAAATTCCATCCAAAATTCCAAGCATCTTCAATATCCAAATCTTCTAACACTACAATTGCACGATTACTTGCAAGAATACTTACGTTTTCAGCAATGATATTAGCCGTACGAAATCCTCTACCAGCTGACACTCGCATAACCTGATCCAAAGAAAAATTATATTTCAAATTTGCTCTAGGTGTAATCAGCCATCCAAACAAATTATGATGATCTGCTCGAAGTCCTACAACGGCTCCAAATTTATTCCAAAACACATTATGATTTTCTTCTCCTTCCTCTCCTTCCTTATTTTCGGAAGCTGCTTCCACATCTGGCTTATAAGTATATTCTACAAATGCACCAGGAACCATCTCCTTTCGACCAATATCTTGGTCATCCAAGAACTCATCGAAATCATCAAATGTGTAACTCAGTCCCATATCCATTTGATGACGCTCTCCATTAAAACCATTTGAAAACATCGCATTCAAATACATATTGCGTTGTGTACCTTCATGATGTCGATTTCCATAATAAGAATCCAATTTATGATAAGCACCCTCTGCAATAAATCCAATGGATTTCGTCAAATCTTCAAATCCTAAATATCCTATTTTTCCAAACAATTCCACACGATCATTATTTTGAGAAATCAAATATGGATTTTGAATTTCATTGGATTGAATTTGTCCAGCATTGTGTCGATCACTTAAAATGTGGACATTGAATTGGGCTCTTAATAATTCTGCTCGATAAAAAGTACGAAATAAAGCATCGTACATTGTCTTTTGTGGAGTATCATAAAAAGTATCATCATTGAGATCCATTTCATTTTGTCGAGTACTCGCATGTAATAATAATCCTGAACTCCACTTATCTGAAAACTGATGATTCAAATGAACATTCATTTCTCCTCGTCCAAAAGTAGAACCGTAAAGATTGACAAACATTCGCTTGTCCTCAAATGGTTTTACCAACTCAGAATTAATTTGCCCAGTAATCGCTTGGTACCCATTTTGAACGGTACTTGTTCCTTTCGAAATTTGAATACTATGCAACCAAGTCCCAGGAATATATTCCATTACAAAGGCAGAACCTAACCCCGTCATAGTAGGTCTTTTTTCCACCATCAATTGAGTGTAAGTTCCTCGAAGTCCTAACATTCGTATTTCTCTTGCACCTGTTAAAGCATCACTATATCCTACATCAATGGATGCATTAGTTGAAAAACTTTCCGCAAGATTACAACACGGTGCTTTTCGAAATTCACCTGCACCTATTGATTCAATATTTAAAGTACTGATGGTGGAGACAAAATTATCTCGTCGCTTAGCTGCTACTTCGACTTCCATCAATTCATTGATACCTCCTACGGTAATCGTGAGTTCAGTTTCTTCAGGTAATACTTCTACATATACAGGATCATAGCCCACATAATCAATCATCAAGTATACCATCGTATCAACATCCAACTTTGGTAATTCAAAATACCCATTTTCATCCGCCACAGTTCCTATGTCTGTTTCATCCCACATGATTGTGGCTCCATATAAAAACTCTCCATTTTCATTAGTTACCGTTCCTGTGATAACTTGGGAAAATGATAAACTATATGATAGGGCGCAGAATAGCCAAACTAATAAATTCTTTTTCATTTTATAACTTTTAAAAATAGACTCTTTTGCAAAGCAATTTTAGTAAAATCACTTATTACCATATCAACTATACATCATGTGATAGGTAGATAATAGTCTACTTTATAATTTTTAAATTTAAATACTTGAAAAGATAAAAGGAAAGATTACCCTAGTCTTGGTGGCTGCCAAATTTCAGCAAGGAAGCTACTACTGAATTGAAATTGGTAAGTGAAAATTTCATAAGTGAAAAAAGAGATAGTAGAAGATTCAATCAGATCTTCGTTTTTAACATCAAAAAAAACTGAATTACCACAGCATGAGCAAAGACATAAATCCATGCAATCATGGTCAGATTCTTTTTCATCAGGCATTGTAGTAGATTCACAACATGAGGTTGCATCATCACATGATCCCATTGCTCCTACAATTGTAGGATAAATCGTCAAAATGATAAAAAATAATGATGATATGAATCTAATTTTTTTCACAATATAAAATTACGATTTATAAACCAAAGTAGCAAAGATTGAATTCTAAAAATAGTTATACCGAATTTAATAAGATATGTGGTGTATATTGAACTCGGTATTAGATGTTGCCTGAATTACTATGTAAAACGACTTTAGATCACTTTGGTTTCTATTTTAGGGAGTAGGAATTAATTGCCATTAAGTTAAGTTCTTAGTCATAATTAGTTATGAGTTATTTCGAGTTTATTTTTTTATCCTTTGAGGCAAAAAACGTAGACGATGCACAGCATCCTGCGTTTGCTTGATGCCAGAGCATCAAAGGCTTTTTTAACGAAGAATGAAGAAAAAATAAGCCGAAAGAACTTATGAATAATTGTGAACAATAACTGATACTGAAATATTCGACTAAGAAATTCTATCGAAAATTTCATGCCCCATATGTTGTATTCGACCAAAATTGTAATAAATAAGTTGGTTTTAGTCAACACCTATACATCTTTACACACAAACATATACTTTGATCTAAGCCAACTTGCCCTAATTAATTACACCTGTTTAATTTTTTTCTAACAGTAAAATTACAATCAGTAAAATATTCTCATTTATATTTGCTATATGAAAAATGCAAAGGAACTTCGGGATTTACTAAACCTTGAAAAGATAGAAGAAAATATCTTTAGAGGAAATAATTATCAAGCGCCTTGGGGAGCGGTTTTTGGAGGGCAAGTTTTGGCGCAGTCGCTTCATGCTGCATATCAATCAGTTCCTGATGATCGGTTTGCACATTCTATGCATGCCTATTTTATTCTACGAGGAGATATTTCACAACCAATAATATATGATGTAGATCGTATTCGAGATGGTGGAAGTTTTACCACTCGAAGGGTGGTTGCCATCCAGAAAGGTAGACCCATTTTTAATATGTCTGCCTCATTTCAATTGAAGCAAGAAGGATTCGATCATCAAATTTCAATGGCAGATATACCTCCACCTGAAAGTCTTTTGACTGATGTTCAATTGGCCGAAACTTGGGAAGGGGAACTTCCTGAATTATTTAAAAGATTCCGATCTGAACGTCCAATTGAATTTCGCCCAGCAGAAAAGATTCATCCTTTTATGAATGAAAAAAGAGAACCTTTTCGCAATGTTTGGTTTAAAGCAAAAGGCAAAATGTCCGATGCCATTAGTTTGCACCATACTTTTTTAGCGTATGCTTCGGATTATAATTTATTGGGTACTGCGCTACTCCCTCATCGTGACCAAGTAAAATATGGAGAAATCCAACTAGCCAGTTTGGATCATGGCATGTGGTTCCATCGCCAATTTAGAATGGATGAATGGTTGCTTTATTCTTTGGATAGTCCAAGTGCTTCTAACTCAAGAGGATTTACCAGAGGGAATATTTTTACAAGAGATGGAAAATTAGTAGCTTCGGTCGTTCAGGAAGGTATGATAAGGAAGGCGAGGAAAAAAAATTAATCAAAATCAAAATGACAATCAAAATCAAAATCAAAATTCGCAAAATTATTGATTCAACATATGTTTTTTGATTTTGATTGTCATTTTGATTTTGATTTTGATTGTCATTTTGATTTATTAAGTTCTTCCCCAAACAATCGCTATGAAAAAAATAAAAATCCTATTATTCTTCTTCATTTCTATTTCCATAAGATGCACACCATCAAAGGAAATCATCACGTCTACCGATGACGGACTTATCGAAATTCAATTTCTTCAAATCAATGATGTTTACGAAATCGCTCCACTACCTGGCAATGATCGTGGCGGATTGGCTAGGGTTGCTACCTTGAAAAAACAATGTATTTCCAAAAATAAAAATACGATTGCTATCATTGCAGGAGATTTTTTAAGCCCATCTGTAATTGGAACCTTGGATGATGAAAATGGAAATGGGATCAAAGGGGCACACATGATAGATGTCTTGAATGAAACTGGAATTGACTTAGCGACTTTTGGTAATCATGAATTTGATTTAAAAGAAAAAGATTTACAAAAACGATTAGACGAGTCAAAATTTGATTGGGTGAGTTCCAATGTGTTGAGAGTGGAAGGCAATCGGGTGATACCTTTTTATAAAAATAAAAAAAGAAATAAAAAACAAAACATTCCCAATACCATTATCAAAACTTTTACTGATGATGATGGCACTTCTGTAAAAATTGGTTTTTTTGGAGTGACCCTTGATTCCAAGCAACAACCTTATTTGGCATACGAAGATTTTATGCAACGCTCAGAGATGATGATGCAAGAGTTGTCAGGCAAGGTAGATTTAATTATTCCAATCACACATCTTGACCTTGAAGATGATGTTCGTCTCGCAAAACAAATAAAAGGTTTTCCTTTAATCATAGGTGGACACGATCATGATAATATACGATTGATGGTCGGTTCAACAGTTATAGCTAAAGCTGATGCCAATGCCAAAACAGCTTTTGTACATACCTTAAAATTTGACGCTAGAGAACGAACTTATATCGTGTATTCTGAATTGGAAAAAATTGATAAAAATGTTGTTGAAAATGAAGCAGTAAAGTCAAGAGTAGAATACTGGAAAAAGATTGCTTTGGAAGATTTAGTAAAAAAAGGTTTTCATGCTGAAAATCCAGTCACCTATCTTTATACTCCCTTAGATGGTAGAGAAAGTACAATTAGAAATAACCAATCTGAACTTGGACAAATTATTACAAGTGCAATAAAACATGCTTGTTCTGATAAAGTGGATGCCGCAATTTTAAATAGTGGTTCTATACGAGTAGACGATTTGCTACAAGGTAATTTGACCGAGTACGATATCATTCGGATTCTGCCTTACCCCGGCAAAATTTTAGAAGTTAAAATGACAGGAGTTTTATTAAAGAAAATTCTTGAAGCTCATACACAAAACCGAGGAGAAGGTGCTTATTTACAATTAAATGGAATCAAATTTGATGAACCTTCTTTGAGTTTTAAAATTGGAAATGAATTGTTAGAAACTAGTAGAAATTATATCATTGGAATGAATGATTTCCTCTTGGCAGGTTATGATTATAAATTTTTGACAAGAGAAACGGAGGGTATAATTGAGATCATTGAACCTGACAAAAATGATTTAGGAAATCTGAAAAATGATCTTCGAAGAGCAGTTATTGATTTTTTGACGGTAGACGGTGGACGGTAGACGGTCGCTTCGTTTGACGGTTCAAAATATCGTAGATCAAAATTATTCGATCCGTCTACCGTCAAGCGAAGCG
>CAKZSH010000122.1 GCA_937918905.1 uncultured Saprospiraceae bacterium | reverse complement strand
CAACAACTTGAATTTCCATACCATTATTAAGCATGCTAACAATAGTATCGTACTCTTTCTTTTTTAATCCTTTCTCGATCCCTGTTTCAAGACCTTCTTGATAAAAACTATCTTTGGTAATATCATATGTAATTGGCATGGTACGTACTATTTTTTTGGTTTGTGAATCTAAGTTACGCAATCTTGATAAAACTGTCAATTTTTTAAGAAAAGTTCGTAATTCATTTTCATCTTTACTATAAATTTTCAATTTCTCAATAATCAAACGAATAATTCGCTCCGATTGTTTTTTGTCAAAATCAGATAAAATCGCTAACATAATTTCAGATGGAACTTGCGAACTCAAAAACTCATCTGTATTTAACTCTTGTAAATGAATCAACTCAAACCCCGTAAAAATTTCTTCTGACTTCAGTTTTGACTTCATTCTTGTTTTTGATTTCCCTAAATAAATCACAAAATGTTTAATCTCAATTTTATGTTTTCGTAATTCGATACCATGATATTCCGCCATTCGATATACCATTTCTCTATTGCCTTTTGTTTGGAATTCCACATGAATAATCATCTCTCTGCCTTCCGATGTCTTTATCAACCGAAGTAGATCAACCTCTCGTTCAAGCGTTGTTTGTATTTTTTCAGGAAGTGTTTTTGAGCTAATAATTTTTATACCTAATCGCTTGGCAATCAGCGGTAAGAATAACTCCTCCGCATTTTCTTTTAGCATTTTATCAAAAATATTTCCTTCTTTTTTCTGTTTTCTCATTTCGAAAAATAAAGAAAACCAATACCGTATACAAATATTTTTCTAACATATAAGTTAGAACAATCTAAAAAATTATCCTTAATATGTAAATAACAATATTCGTTTTTACAACAGGTATTTTTTAATTTAATGCGATAAACATACTTACGAAAACGCATGATTAACTGGAAGGAAATACCTTTTGTCAGATTCTTCTTCCCATTTGCAGCAGGAATCTCTCTAGCTACCTTTTTGGAAAACAACCACCCAATTTGGTATGGATTACTTTTGTGTTTTGTTATTGTTCGATTGGTTTTAGCTTTTAAAAAAGTCTCTTTTCAATTTCGTTGGGTTCATGGTTTTATTGCCTATTCAATAATATTTTTAGTAGGATATTTATGGTGTTTTCATTTTAATGAATTACAAAGTGAAACTCATTTCAATCAGCAACTTTCAACGGAGAATATTTTAATTGGTAAAATTTCAAATACTCCTAAAGTTGGGAATTATCTCAAAGCAAGTTTATCTACTCACCAAATTGGACGTTCTCCTGACTCTCTTGAAAATTGTGATGGTAACCTTTTAGTTTATTTAAAAAATGATTCCACATCGCAGTTGAACTATGGCGACATCATCGCTTTTAAAGGTCGTATTCAAAAAGTCGAACCGCCTAAAAATCCACATGCATTTGATTACCAACGTTATCTACATTTTCAAAATATTCATTACCAAGTATTTGTCAATAAACCTGAGAACTGGAAATTACTCGCAACTGAACAAGGCGATTTTATTCAGAAAAACACAATCGAAATTCGAGAATACTTTTTAGGTGTTTTGGAAAAATATTTAACTACGCCTAATGAATTAGCAGTTGGAAATGCATTGATTTTAGGATACAAAGATGACTTGGATGAAGAGGTCAGATCTGCTTATGCGCATACGGGTGCATTGCATGTTTTGGCAGTTTCAGGTTTACATGTAGGGCTAGTTGCATTTTTTGTAAATATATTACTAAGCCTTGTCAAATCTAGAACTTGGACTTGGCGAATGAGTAAAGCAATTATTTTAATTGGAACAATTTGGGCGTTCGCTTTGATTACAGGTGGTTCTCCTTCGGTGCTTCGAGCAGCAACCATGTTTATGTTTTTAATTATTGGATTGTCCGTAAATCGTACAACGAATATTTATAATTCTTTGGCGATTTCAGCGGTTTTTCTTTTGGTATGGAATCCTTATTTATTGTTCAATGTAAGTTTTCAATTATCCTACTTTGCTATTTTAGGAATTATCTTTTTTACTCCTAAAATTTATTCCTCTGTCTTTTTCAAAAATTCTTTTTTACGCAGAGCTTGGCAATTGATGTCTGTGACTTTTGGTGCACAAATTGGGACTTTGCCGATTAGTATTTATTACTTTCACTCGTTTCCGTTTTTGGCTTGGATGTCAGGAGTGGTTGTAATTCCTGCAGCAACCGTCATTCTTGGAAGTGGATTGTTATTGCTATTTGTTCATAGTGTAATTCCTACTCTTGCTTTTATTCCAGCTACAATTTTATACTATTCTATTTGGTCAATGAATCAAGTCATATTTTTTATTCAAAAAATTCCATTGAGTGTTGTAGTTGGTTTATGGATTGGAATTGGAACAGTTATTTTATTGTATGCGATTATTGGAAATATTGTTCTGGTTTTTACTACTAAAAATATGCGTTGGTTGCTTCCTGCGGGTGGATTGTTTTTATTGACTTCTATCAATTATTCATTTACGTCTTTTGGAGAAATTCATCAACGAAAACTATTTATTTATCATTCTTATAAAAATACAATTATTGATTTTTTTGATGGAAAAAATGGATGGAGTTTTTCGAATGGAAATATTGAAGAAAAGAATTTAAGTTTTACGACTCAAAATAATCGTTGGGCACACGGCATCAAAAAAAATGAACAATTCAATTTTACTTCTGACGATTTTCTAAATCAAAACGTCTTTTTCCAAAAACCATTTTTACAATTTTTTGATAAAAAAATACTGGTCATTGATGAGCATCTCCAATTTCGAAATCATGCTAAAATCAATGTAGATTTTATTTTAATTAGAAATAAACCAAATCTCAATATTGAAGATGTTTCTACATATTTTCTTTTTGAAAAAATTATTTTCGATGCCTCCAATCCCAAATGGAAAGTCGATAAATGGAAAACCGATTGCCAAAAATTAAATATACCATATTATGATATTTTAGAAAACGGGGCTTTTGAAATTAGTCTCGAATAGGATTTACAAAAAACTAAAACCTACACACAATGAGAAAACATATTTACGAATTCCTCTACCTCACTCGACAGGAGCGAAATGGGTTGCTCATCATTATGTTGACGACTGCTTTGATTTCTTTTCTCCCAAAAATCTATTCTGCATTTTTAGAAAAGGAAAACACAGATTTTTCTTTTTTTATAAAAGAAATTGAATCCTTTCATCAAGCAGAAGAACTCACAAAACCATTCGCATTTTCCAATCCAAAAATTAAAAAGTCAGAATCTACAAAACCAATTAGACTTTTTAATTTTGATCCAAACAATGCTTCAAAAGAAGATTTTATTCAACTTGGTTTATCTTCAAAAACGGCTCAGACTATTATCAATTTTAGAAATAAAGGTGCAAAATTTTTCAAGAAAGAAGATTTGAAAAAAGTTTATGGATTAAAAGAATCTGACTATCAACGATTGGAAAATTATATTCAAATTGAAAAGGAAAAATCAACATCTCCTATTTTTGCAAAAAACGAAATCCCAAAATCATATGATACTCCAACTATTCAACCGATTGCATTCGATCCAAATAAAGCAGATGAAAAAACATTTTTGCAAAATGGTATTCCGCAACATGTTGTCAACACTATTTTTAAATATCGAGATAGGGGAGGAGTATTTCAAACTAAAGGAGATTTGAAAAAAATCTATACTTTAAAAGAAGACATTTATAATAAAATAGAACCTTACATCGAAATTGCTCCTATTGAAAAGAGAATAATTGTAAAAGCTTCGGCACAAAAAGAAGATACTCCAAAGAGTTCTTCAAAACCAACCAATACAATTATTGACATCAACCAATCATCTCCTGAGGAATGGCAGCAACTTAATGGTATTGGCCCATCTTTTTCAAAAAGAATCGTAAAGTTTAGAGATAAATTAGGTGGATTTTCTTCCGTCAATCAAGTGAGAGAAACTTATGGTTTACCCGACAGCACCTTTCAAAAAATCAAACCACAACTTCAATCTTCACCCATTTTAAATAAAATAAATCTCAATGAAGCGACAGAAGATCAACTAAAAGCGCATCCATATATTTCATGGAATCAAGCAAAACTAATTATCAGTTATCGAAATATGCATGGAAAATTTCAATCCGTAAATGAATTGTTAAAGATTGGGGCATTAAAAAAAGAATGGATAGAAAAGATTCAAATTTATTTAAAACTATAAAAAATCGGATCATTTATTTCTCTATTGTTTTAGGGTAAACGCTCTTTTTAAAAACTTACCATCCGTCCCTTTCTGACCTTGAAAGGGAACGGAGGTAAAGTTTTATCGTCCTTTTAACATTACAAAAAATTAGAACTCCTGACGGGAATTGAACCCGCATCAACTGATAGAAAGTCAGTTATCCTAGCCATTAGACGACAGGAGCTTTTAATAAATTAAGACAGTTACCCCGATGGGACTCGAACCCATAACCCGCGGTTTAAAAGACCGCTACTCTAGCCAGTTGAGCTACGGGGTGATTTTGCAACAATACATTTGCAAGAGACTAACTGACACAGCCAACGCTTACTCCCGTATTTGAAATTTAGTTGCGCAGAGAGGAATCGAACCTCTAGCGATAGGCTTATGAGACCTATGTGTTGCCATTACACCACCGCGCAATATTTGTGGAAACGGGAGGGATCGAACCTCCGTCTTCGATGCTTCAAACCGATGCTAAACCGACTCAGCTACATTTCCAAATTGCTGTTTTCACAGCGTCATTGTAGTCCTACTTTGGATCGAACCAAGACCACAGTATTCAAAGTATTGTATACTAACCGTTATGCGATAGGACTATATTTAGTCCTGTTGTTGTACTTTGTTTTTCATGATAATTTTATTTTTAAAGTCAAAGAAAAACTAGTTGCGCAGAAGGGACTTGAACCCTTAGCTTCCACTTTTTTATAAAAAGTTTAAATTAATTTCTTCTAGTCATGTGAGCATTTGATGAATATTCCTATTCACCATTTTGCTCCACATGCAATTTTAATGTTATGCTGTGATGTCTTTCACAGACATGTATAATGATTTTAAAAATCAATCTCATTGTTGTTCAACAACTGTCATTGAAATTTAAATTCTAAATTTCTTTTTTTCCAAAAACTTGGAAAATGCAGAACGAATAAACTTATAAAATAAAAAATTGAAAGTTGGTTCGTAACTGCTTTCTAACAGTTACAAACTCCTTTGAGAAGCCTGTTAGAATAGATGGACGCTAAAACTCCCGAGACAATCTATGGGGGCATGTTCAATAATGCCTGACCATTCCTGAGTCGGATAGTCCGTCCGTTTGGAGGATAAATTAGATATGATATGTAAATTAAATTGTAACATCTTTTGAAAATAAAATTGTTTTGTTATTAATTACGACCTATTAACCTGAGGAAGGGGTTCGTTAGTTCCCATGTATTTTATTTTTTTTATAAAAATTAAAAACAAAAACATAAGCCATTGATTATGAGTAACTTATGGGGGTTTGTTTTTTTGAAAAAAAATAATTAATTAATTTTTTAATCACCTTTATGACATAAAATAACGTAGGTAGGAATTGCATTTATGCTGAAATAAAAAATGAAGCTTGAGTTTTACACCAAACTTCATTGACAAATTATTACCAATATTTTTTATGTATAAATCCATTTCGTTACTACTTTTTCTAAATCAGAAAAAGAGATCGGTTTGGAAACAAAATCATTCATACCTGCATTAAAGGCCCTTTCTTTTTCATGAGCGAAGGAACTACCAGTCAATGCAATCACAGGTGTATTAATTCCTTGAGCACGGAATTGTTCTGTTATTTCATATCCATTTTTTCCAGGTAAATTAATGTCCATCAATATCAAATCATACGCTTCTTCCTCTATTTTTTTTATGTCAAAAAAACCGTTTTGTAAAATTTCAAATTTACATTCCCAGCGTTTTAAAATATTTTGAATTAATTTTTTACCCATTAAATCATCTTCGAAAACTAAAATTTTCTTTCCTTTAATTGAATGACGATTCAATGTGTTTTCTTTTGGTAAAACTTGAACTGTGCGTGGTGCTTGAGTTTTGTATGGAATATCAACTATAAAAATTGTTCCTTCGCCTTCCTTGCTTTTGATATTGATTGCACCTCCATGGAGTTGAACTAATTGCTGTACAATAGATAAGCCTAGGCCTGTTCCTCCGTATTTAGCAGCTATCTGAGTATCAGCTTGTTTGTATTCTTCAAAAACGGAATTCAACTTATGTTCAGGAATTCCAATTCCAGTATCCCATACTTCAAATCGAACCATTGGTTGGCTATTTTCATCTTGATGAGGAAGTGCTCGAATTCCAACTTTTCCATGTGTCGTAAATTTGCAAGCATTATTAAGTAGGTTACTAAGAATTTGTTTGAGCCGAAGGGCATCTCCAAAAATCTCATCTTTTTGAAATGTATTTTCTACCAGTAATTCTACTGGTTTATTTTTTAAAAGTATTTTAAATGCATCTTGAATTTCATTGAGCACTTGGTTCAATGAATAATTTTCTTCGTGCAAATCCATATGCCCACCTTCCATTTTTGAAAAATCCAAAACGGCGCTGACTAATTTTTCTAAATAATCTGCAGATGTAAAAAGTGGTTCTAAATACTTCTGTTTAGTTGATTCATCTATATTAGCTGCCAACAAATATGACATCCCCATTATCGTATTGATAGGAATCCGAACTTCATGACAAAGATGGGCCAACTGGTTTTTAATATGCTCGTGAGATTTTTTTAATGTTTCTAATTCTTTTAGGGAGTGGAATTTTTTTTTATCCATAAAAGGAAGAATAGAAATTGCTCCATACCAAGTTCCTAAAAATTCATTACCATTAAATTCTGGTGTAAGTACTACTTGATAATTAAAATCATTGTTTTCTTTTAAAATAAATTCAAAGATTAATTTTTCTTTTTTCTTTCCACATTGGATTTTTTGTTTCAAATCCTTTGTTGATTTTGGGTCTAGAAAATCAAAAATATTTGTTCGGTAAACATCGTAGCCGTCTACTTTCAAAAGGTCTTTTGTTTCTTGATTGGCGTGATTGAAATAACCATTTATACCCATTTGGAATAGACTAATTGGTGCATTTTGTATTAAGTTAATGTCTTTATTGACTTTTGAGGTTAAGAATTTTTTGTTGAGAGAATCATGCTTATGTTGAGCTGATATCATGTAATAGATTTTAACAGGAGGAGTTATGAGTCAAATAATAAATGAAAGGGGAGTAAATAATTTAGAACCTGTTTAAACTTTTTTAATCGGGCTGCAAAAGCTATATTTTTCCATCACTCTGCGACTTTTTATCGAGCAATAGCTAAGGCTATTCCTCTCCAAAAACTCTTCGATTGATGAAAAAACTTAGCTTTTTCGCCTCGAAGAAAAAAATCTAAACAGGTTCTTAGAGTTTAGTAATGTCTCCTTTAAAAGTTTTAAGTTCATCTTTGAACTGAATAGCGACAACATATAAATACACACCTGTTGGAACTATATTGTTATTTAAATCTCGACCATGCCATCCATTTTCCTCATCGCTTAATACAAGGTCATCTCGGTCAAAAATTAAGTGTCCTTTGTTATCAAATATTTTTATGTTTTTAATAATAGAATCATCATTGTATCCATAAGCAGTAAAGTAATCATTGTAACCATCATCGTTTGGAGTGAATGCATTTGGGATGTAAATGTTTTTTGTAGGAGTCTTGTTTTCAGTAGGCATTTCAAAAGAACTAGAAATAGAGCAACCCCTATTATCAGTTACAGTAACTTCGTAAGATAAAATATGGCCACCCTCAACCAAAGGTTGAGGACAGTCCACACACGATAATCCTAGGGGAGTATTCCATGAAAAAACAGGGCTGACTGCGTTAGTCTCAACATTTAAAAATCCATAATTTATTGTTGGATCATAGTCCCGTATTTGTATTGTTGCATATAATGAATCGCCACTTTTGTCAATAGTGATATGCTCTTCTATTTCACAACCCATGGCATCGCTTATAGTTAATGAATAATCTCCTGCTGAAAGATCAGAACGAATAGCATCAGAAAATCCATCATTCCATTGGTATGAATATTCGTCGATACCATCATAGGCTTCTACTTCAACCTTTCCATCATTTCCACATATTTCAGGTTGTAACTCAATGATATCGAGGCCTATTTGGCTAACTGATATTTGAATCGTATTAGATGCAATAGTATAACTTGCTGCACACTCTTGCTCAGGTACCAAAATTTCGCATCTTATATTTTGTTGATTCATAATAGAATCAGAGTTAAAATAAGGTGTCGTACAAGTACTTAATAATTGATTATCTAAGAACCATTGGTAAGCAATATTCTCTGGTAAGTTTTCCCCAACTACATTTATACTCACTAACTCACCTTTACAAATAATATTTTTATTAGAGAAAATTCCGATTTCAATTTCAAAGGGTTCAATAATTTCAATTTGTATTTGTTCTGTTATAATTTCTATTGGAGAAGGACAATCATTGTTAATAGTAACAATGCATTGAACAGATTGCGGATCTTCGATATTCTCCAATTCTAAGATCGAATCATTGGTTCCAACATTAATTCCATTTACTTGCCATTGATATTGAAATTCTGTTTGACTTGCTGAAGTAGTTATTTGAAATTGAATAGACTCACCTTTACATACTTTCTCACTACTTGCTTCAATATTAAAATCTGGAATAACAATAGGAGTCAAATCCATAACAATAGGAGCGGATGAAATAAGTTGATTGGTTGCACAAGGAGTATCCATAACAGCCTCACAAGTAATCACTTGTCCATTTGATGGATTGTTGAGAGTGAAAGTAGAGCTTCCTTGATATACTTCTTCTCCATCCACTTTCCATATAAAATTTGTAAAAGTTCCTAAATCAAAATCACTTGCTAAAAAAGAAATAGATTCTCCTTCGCATGATATCTCATTTGTAGCTTGAATAGAAAGTGTTGGAAAAGAAGTCATTTCCCATAAATCAACTGCTAACTCATTTGAAGAAATTGAAAGACCTGAACTACATGGAGTATCGTAAATTAACTTACAAGTCACTTCATCATTTTCATTTAAGTCACTACTGATAAAATTAGCTTCATTCATTCCTTCAACTAAATTTTGATTTACATACCATTGAAAATAATAATTAACAGTAGGTATATTGAACTCAGGATTTGCGGTAAAAGTAATAGGTGAACCTAAGCAAAAACCGTTTGATGAATCAATAGTAATTTGCACATCAGCTATTATTTTATCTTGGTAAGGTAAAAGAGATACCATAGAAGTGATGTCAAAAAGAGCGCAGTCCTTTTGTAAAGAAATTTTGCAACTTATTTTTTCACCTACTACTAGACTAGATGTGAAGGTCGAATCCATGGCATCAGAAACTTCAATGTCATCAATATACCATTGACAGCTTACAATCGTCGCAGCTGAAGACTCCATTTCAAAACCGTATGTTACCGATTCTCCTTCACATGGATTTTCTGTCGAAGTTTTTATTTCTATTTGAGGTAATTGAAAAGAATTTTGTTGAAGACAAAAATCAATAATTTGATGCATCAACTCTGGCTTCATATTAAATCGAATCCAATCTTGATCACTTACGGTTATTAGTTTTCCATACTCTATATTTGTTGAACAATAATAAAAACCAAATGCACGATTATTTTTTTCTAAAAAAGGAACAATATTATTATCACCACTTCCAAACGCTCCATACCAAAAAAAAGGAAGAAAATCTCCTTCATATGAAAAGCCATTTGTGATATCTACAGGAGTTAGGTTTCCTGACATTTCCCCTTCCCAAGTAAAACTTCCACCTAAGTTTTCAATTAATTGACTAAATGCTTGATTGCCGTAAGACTGGATCTGATATTCGGATTGGAGATAGACATGACCACCTTGTTGAATAAATTGTTGGATGACCTGAAGTCGATCTGGAGTAATTTCGATTAGACCATTTGAAATAATAAGGAACTCAACATCATTAAGATTAGAGATAAGATCTAAAGTAGTTTGTGGAAAAATTTCAACAGTCATCCCTTTTTCAAGAAAAATAGATTTCCATTGATCATCCATATTGTGGGCTTCATCAAAAGATTGGCTTTCGATTATAACAATGCTTTCACACAAAGCACTTGCCTTAAACTGCAGTATAAGATATACTACAATTATTGACTTAATAATCATTTTCATTAGTTAGCAGTTAAATTAGTTAGTAGTTACCTTGATTAAAGACAAACAAATTTAGTGTTGACGAATAGCGAATTCGTCAAGTCGTTAGTTAAATAGACTTGAAACTTTAATCAGAAAAAAGAAAACTTGTGTTAGTTTATTTTTTCAGTTAGTTGTTATCTAGAGGTGTTTATAAAAGGTAGGTTTGTTTTTTTACAATAATAAATTGCATAATAATCCTAAGAGCCATTTATCAAATTCGATGAATGGTCTTGTTTTAACTTTGTTTAGTAGATGCTGGGAGTTTTATGGTGGGGAGGAAAATTAAACTTTTAAACTTCGTTATTACTTTTTATCATTTCTTGTTCTACGATCTTATTTATTTCATCAAATGAAAATAAACCTGAAAATGTATGAAACACATCATCATCATTAAGTAAGACAGAAGTCGGTACATCTTCAATATTAAACTTCTCAACTAATTCCTTACTTTTATCAAAATCAACTACTACTACTCTGTTAAAAAGCAAAGAAAAATCCTTCCCTCGTTCTTTCAAAGATTCTAGGAGCATGTGAGAAGTACCTGACCATTCTGCACAAAAGATGAGCAGATTGATATTAGTCTTATTTTGTGTGATTTTAAGATAATCGGCTAAGTTATCAACCTTCATTATTGAAGGAGAATTCTTGATCATGTGTGTTAAGATTTTTGTGTTAGATTTATTAGAATCTTTACTTTTGGTATACGAAGTGTGTACCATTAATAAAATCCAATATAAGTCTTTGATATAGAGTGTATTACGTTGTATTTTTATTTGTTATATTGAATTTGAATTTATCCAATAGAATAATTTTATTAAATAACATACTCTTAACGATAAAAATATTAAGTTTTTTATTAATATAAAATTATACGAATGTATTTCTTTAAATGTTCTGGATAGGAATTAAATTATTTATTCTGATTCTTCTTAAAATAAGAAACCCGTCAGTCATACATTTGTACAACTGACGGGTTTTAAGAAAGACTCTTTTTGAGAATTTATTTTAAATAATCTTTCTTAAAAATTTTGAATTTTCGCATTTTAGATTGTAGTGTTTGACCATGTAAGGCTAATAATTCCGCAGCACCATCTTCTCCACTTACTTTCCATTTTGTTTTTTTCAATGCTTTGATAATGCATTCTTTTTGAACTTCTTCAAAAGTTTTAAACGCTTTATTTTTAGTAATGTCAATGTTTTGTTTTTCTTTTTCAAAGAAACTTAAATTCAATTGATTACCTGAAGTAAGGATAACAGCACGTTCTATTAGATTCTCTAATTCTCTTACATTACCTGGAAAATTATGCTTAGTTAGTTTTTCTAAATCGGAATCAGCAATACTGATTTCTGGTTTATTTAATTTTTTGGAAAAACGTTGAACAAAGAATCGAGATAGAACAGGAATATCTTCTGGACGTTTTCGTAATGGAATATTTTCAATAGGAAATACATTCAGACGATAGTAGAGGTCTTCTCTAAATTTTCCCTTACGAACCATTTTCTTTAAGTTTCGATTGGTTGCTACAATAATTCTGACATCTGTTTTTAAAACTTCATTTCCTCCTAATCGACTGAACTCTCTTTCTTGAATGACGCGTAAAAGTTTGGCTTGCATACGAATAGGCATTTCCCCTATTTCATCTAAAAATATTGTACCTGTATGTGCTATTTCAAACTTCCCTTTCCTTTGATTGGTAGCACCCGTAAAGGAACCCTTTTCATGCCCAAACAATTCACTTTCTAAAAGATTTTCAGATAGGGTTGCGCAATTGATTTTTATAAAAGGGGCTTGATTTCGAAAGCTTAAACGATGAATTGCTCTTGAAAGTAATTCTTTCCCTGTTCCACTTTCTCCTAGTAACAATACAGTTGCATCTGTAGTAGCAACTATACCAGCCAAACTTAATACTTTTTTATAGGATTTACTGACGCTAATAATCTCATTAAAATTATAATCGTTTTCTTTCTCCGTTCCACATTGAACCAGACATCTATCTTCATTTTTATATTCAACATGATTAATGATTAAAAAGACAAACTCTTGTTCCAAATGATTATACATACAAATAGAAGCATCTGTAATCAAAGGAATATCAGAAGTAGTTGGAAATTCAATCTTGAGATGTGTGGATTGCCTCTGTCTTAATTTTATTAAAAGTTTTTTCCATGCAGTTTCATCCATATCGGGAATAAAATCAAAGATGGTCGTTTTGTCATTTATTTTAAGAGTTGTAGTGAAAATTTCATTGGCCTTGTCATTTGCAGTAACTATCCTCCCTTTGGTATTTATACAAAGTGTTCCCTTAGATATATTTCTAGTGAAAAAATTCATTAAGGTGTTAAGACCTTGGCTTTCAATTTTGGACATTATAATAGTTGTAGTTGTGTATTTAACCTAAGTTGCGGATAATTGGCTTCGTCAATAAATTTTTTAATGCTGAGTCGCTGAGGTTTAAATTTTTTGAACCTGCTTGACGCAAGCAGGGAAAAGTTCTCTGCACCTTTGCGTTGAAAAATAAAAATTTAGCAAAATTGAATTTATTATCCGCAACTTGGATTATTTAATAGAGAAAAAAAAACGCTAATCCCTAACAGTAGTTGTTAGATGATTAGCGTGTTAAATTTAATAGTTCAATTTATATTATATTTTGTTAAAAAACCATTTTTAGTATTAATTTTTGTGACATCGTTTTAGATTGAGTTTTAAACTTTAATATATCCTAATTAATTGATGTACAGGTGGTTATAATTTTCGTTAAGTTTAAATATATGTTTCGTTTTTATTGAATCTCTCAAAAAGATGTTACAATTAAATCACCATGTTTTGTTGATAAAACCATTATGGATTTAAATACTTTTTAAGCATAGAGAAAAATATATATGTTTTAAAACATATATATAGATGGAATTTTTTATCCAAAAAATGAATTAAACATTTGATATAATTTTTCAGGAAAGTTGGGGGTTTCCAGGTACTGCGAAGAGTGCAATGGTTCGACAACTTTCAAAATTATCGAAGAGAAATTCTTTTGAATATTTACTGACTCGATTTACTGAGCCGAATGAATTGTTTGGACTTTTTGATATTCGAAACTTACGAGAAGGAGATTTGGTAACCAATCAACAATTTTCGAAAATTATTCATTCTTAAATTTTAATTATTCATTTTTTTTGCTCCACAAGTACCCACCAAGCACCACACCTATCGTAATTAACATCACCGCAATCAATTCCGCTTGCGTCCAATTTCCAGGCAGCCAATCATAGTGATCGTTTACTCGATATTTTTCAATCCAAAATCTTTCTATTCCATTAAAAATAAGGTAGATGCAAAATAGCACTCCAGGAACAGTAATCTTTTTTCTAATCGACCAAAGCACTCCAAACAATACCAACGCCGCAATCACTTCCCAAAGTGGGGTAGGGAAAACGGGGATGTCTAATTTTGCACAATAGTTCCAATCACAATTTTCAACCAAGGCGCGAGTTGGCCCACCATCATTATTTACATTATGCGGATAATCATATTTCCAAAACCAATCAGGTGCCCACGACAACCAAGAAGGTGCTTCACTCCAGTCGTATTCATGTGTCCAATATTCATTCGGGCCTTTGACGGGTACGCCCCAGTCGCCATCACCCGAAAGTTGGCAACCAATTCTTCCTACGCCGTACGACAACATCAACCCAGGTGCAACTGCATCTGCGAAATGTGGAACTGAAATTTTCTTTAATAACAAATAACTGATTACTCCAATCGTACCTCCAATCAATCCACCATAAATTGCCAAACCACTACCTGAAAATAATTGCCCAATCGGATCTGCCATAAATTGAGCAGGTGTCTCGATCAATGCGAAAATTTTTGCTCCTAGCAAACCCGTAATTGCTGCGACAACTGTAATGTCACCCGTTCGGTCACTTGCAAAAATATTGATCGCTTGTTCACGAGGTGTGTCTAGTTTGTCTTTATTCTTTTCCCAATATTTAAGCCCTACAAAAATTAATGCCAAAGCAATACCACCTAGCATACTTCCTTTTGAAGACATGAGTACCCCTGGGGCATCTTCTTGAAATGTTGGGAAATTTTGAAAAATATACAATACTTTAAACCCAATCAAAAATCCAATGAATGCATTCCATAACATTTCCAAAGGACTTGCAGGTTTTCCAACTGTGATGGTATCTTTAACTGGAGGCATGAGTCCTTGCTTTTCTTTTCTCCTCAATTCTGAAAATAAATTCAATGCCGCTGACAAAAATGCCAATGCCATAAATAACCCAAAAGTTTGGAAAACAGATGCCCAATTATCGGGTTCTGTTCCAAATAAATCATGAAAAATATAAGACAGATTAGGATACATA
>CAKZSH010000121.1 GCA_937918905.1 uncultured Saprospiraceae bacterium | reverse complement strand
TAACTGTTGAAAACTTTTGTGCGAAAATTTAACTGATTATCAATCAGTTACGTGTGGTGATTTTAAAAATTAGATTCTAAACCTTTGTTTTTAAGAAAAAACATTCCTACTTTTGCAGTCGCTTTTAAAAAAGCAGTTTATTAAGAAATTTTTTACATAAAAAAATCATAATAGAAGTGAATACTTTAAGTTACAAAACTCAATCGGCTAACAAAGATACCGTAGTAAGAAAATGGTATATCGTAGATGCTGATGGTCAAACTTGTGGTCGCCTTTGTTCCAAGATTGCTACAGTCTTGAGAGGAAAGCACAAGCCATCTTACACACCTCACGTAGATTGTGGAGATAATGTGATTGTGATCAATGCTGATAAAATCAGATTGACAGGAAGCAAAATGGAGCAGAAAGTTTACTTATCATACTCCATGTACCCTGGTGGTCAAAAAAGCATTACCGCAGAGGAATTGATGAAAAAGAAACCTGCAGCTGTTCTTGAAAGATCAGTAAAGGGAATGTTGCCTAAAACTAAATTAGGACGAGCAATGTTCAAAAAATTATATGCATATGCAGGTGAAGAACACCCACATAAAGCACAAAAACCAGAATCATTAATCTAAGCATTGAGTTCATTTATGTCTCAATACTAAATCAATTTAATCTATACTAGATATGGAAATGATAAATGCCATAGGCAGAAGAAAAGCATCCGTAGCAAGAGTTTACCTAACTAAAGGTGAAGGTAAAATTACTGTTAACGGAAAAGATTATAAAGAATATTTCCCAGTACCTCATATTCAAGCGAATATTACTGACCCTTTCCAAACTGTAGAATTGGATGGTAACATTTACGACTTGAAAATCAATGTAAATGGTGGTGGATTCAAAGGTCAATCACAAGCGGTGAGAATGGCAATTTCTAGAGCATTGGTAAAAATGAATGAAGAATTCAGATCACCATTAAAATCTAGAAAATTCTTGATGCGAGATGCACGTGTGGTTGAACGTAAAAAATACGGTAAACCAAAAGCAAGAAAAAGCTTCCAGTTCTCAAAACGTTAATCGTTACTTGGAATTGGTTTTCACCAAATTACACCTCCCATTTAAGGTGTGCATAAATCTTTTTAAAAAATCATTTTTTAGCATAGCTAAAAATTTAAAAATAGAACAATGGCTAAACCTACAAATAAAGAGTTACTGGATGCAGGGGTTCACTTCGGCCACATGAAGAGAAAGTGGAATCCTAAAATGCAACCAAATATTTTTATGGAACGAAAAGGTATCCATATTATTGATTTGAATAGAACTTCTACAGAATTGGATCGTGCTGCCAAAGCATTAAAGCAAATTGCTGCTTCTGGTAAAAAAATCCTTTTCGTTGCAACTAAAAAGCAAGCGAGAGATATCGTTTCTAAAGCTGCAAGAAGTGTAGAAATGCCTTTCGTTGTAGAACGATGGTTAGGAGGAATGATGACTAACTTTTCAACAATTCGTAAGTCTGTTAAAAAGATGAATACGATTGATAAAATGTTGGCTGACACTACTTTGACTAGCGTAACAAAGAAAGAAAGATTGACGTTAACTCGTGAAAGAAATAAGTTGGAAAGAGTGTTGGGAGGTATCGCTAACTTAAATAGATTACCTGGTGCTGTATTTATCGTAGATATAGGACATGAGCATATTGCTTTGGCAGAATCTAAAAAACTAGGAATGCGTACTTTCGGTATGGTAGATACGAACTCTGATCCTAACTTAGTAGATTATGCAATTCCTGCTAATGACGATGCATCTAAATCTATTTCAATTATTACTGATTATATCGTGGAAGCGATTCAGGAAGGATTGAAAGAAGGTGCAAAGAAAAAGCAAGATAGAGCTACTGCAAAAGCAAAGCAAGATAAGGCTGCGCCAAAGGCTTAATATAATGACAGGCTTTTTTAGTTTGTCAAATAAAAATAAAATCTAATCACTTAACTATTCTACAGTTTTATATCTGTAGATTTTAAATAACAATTAAAAAAGATGGAAGTGAAAATTTCAGCAAAAGACGTAAAAGCATTACGTGACCAAACAGGTGCTGGTATGATGGATTGTAAAAAGGCATTAGTAGAAGCAGAAGGAAATATTGAAGAGGCAATTGCAATTCTTCGTAAGAAAGGACAAAAATTATCTGCTAAAAGAGCAGACAGAGATGCCAAAGAAGGTGCAGTTATCGCATTAACTTCTGGGAATAGAAATAATGGTATCATCGTTAGATTAAGTTGTGAAACTGACTTCGTTGCTAAAGGTGAACCATTTATTGGCTTGGCTACATCAATAGGACAGATTGCATTGAAGAATCTTCCTGATTCATTAGAGGCTTTATTAGGATTACCTTTTGATAGTGAGATGAGTGTAGGTGAGAAGGTAACGGAGCAAGTAGGTGTATTTGGAGAAAAAGTAGAAGTGAAAGCTTACGAAAAATTAGAAACTGTTGCAGGTCAAGGACAAGTTTTACCATACATCCACATGGGTAACCGTGCTGCTGTTTTGGTTGCTGTTAACTTAGAAGGCCCACAGTTTATTGAGCCAGGTAAAAATGTTGCAATGCAAGTTGCTGCAATGAAACCAATCGCTTTGGATAAAGATGGAGTTGATGCTACTGTTGTTGAAAAAGAGATTGAGATCGGAATGGACCAAGCTCGACAGTTAGGAAAACCTGAAGCAATGTTAGAAAAAATTGCAATGGGTAAATTGAACAAATTTTACAAAGAAAACACTTTGTTAGCTCAAACGTATGTAAAAGATGGTTCAATGAGTGTCGAAAAATACTTACAAAGTATTGATAAAAACTTAACCGTTACATCATTCAAACATGTAACACTAGGATAATTTATTAATATGAATTATTAGAAAAAATATAAAAGCGAATTATTTATTTAATTCGCTTTTTTTTTGCCCAAATGAAAAAAGATCGCTACGCTGAGAGAGATGAGATCATTCGCTATGTTCATTGTCAAAACGCTTTGCTGAGAGACTGACGATGATCCGATTTCTACGATTTTGCGTCAGTCTGACAGCGCAGCGTTCTCACAGTTGCCACAGGCTATGGTCTGACTCCTGACAGCGCAGCGATCTTCAATTCTGAACATATTTAAAAACTTGCCGTTGATAGAGAAGGGAAAAACAAAATTCATCAACGGAAAATAAAACAAAAATAATGGCAATCAAATACAAAAGAATTTTATTAAAATTAAGTGGAGAATCTTTGATGGGAGGAAAACAATTTGGAATTGATCCACCCATGTTAAGACACTATGCAGAACAAATAAAAGAACTGGTAGCTGCTGACGTTCAAGTAGCAGTTGTGATTGGAGGGGGAAATATCTTTAGAGGATTACAGGCTAAAGAAACTGGAATAGAAAGAGCGCAAGGAGATTATATGGGAATGTTAGCGACTGTAATTAATGGAATGGCATTGCAAGGTGCATTGGAAGCAGTAGGTGTTTTTACTCGATTAGTTACTGCTATCGAAATGAGAGAAATTGCTGAACCGTACATTCGAAGAAAAGCAATGAGTCACTTACGAAAGGGTAGGGTAGTAATTTTTTCAGCAGGTACAGGAAGTCCATATTTTACAACTGATTCTGCTGCTGCACTTCGTGCAAATGAAATTAATGCAGATGTGATTTTAAAAGGAACTCGTGTGGATGGTGTTTACACAGCAGACCCTGAAAAAGATCCTACGGCAACTAAATATGAAACGATTACTTTTACTGAAGTCTTAAACAAAGGATTAAAGGTGATGGATAAAACGGCTTTCACACTTTGTCAAGAAAATGATTTACCAATTATCGTTTTTGATATTGGAAGAAAAGAAAACTTGATGAAAATTATTCAAGGTGAAGCAATTGGAACTTTGGTTGAAGGATAATTTTTTTTAACGGTGAACTGTGAACGTTGAACTGTTAATCAATACTGGTGATTCAGAGAACGGTGATCGGTTTTGAATACTTTCGAATAAAAAAAGGAGTTGCGAAATTTTCGTAACTCCTTTTTTTTTTAATTAAAAACCAATAGTTCCCAATTATTTGAATCACCATTATTGGTTAACAGTTCACAGTTCAACGTTACTTAGGAAAGCTATGGAAGATTCCAGTAAAGGCAATTGCTATTTTAAAATGCAAACTCAAATCTTCATCTAGTTCATCCACAATTGTCCATTCTCTTGGGTCGTCTGTCCACTCCATATACATTTCAAAAACACCATATTTATTTTTATCAATTTCCCAATCATTAAAATTATTATTGTAGGGTGCCTTTAGAGTTAAGCGGGTGGAGCCATCTGAAATAGTCCATACATTAAAATCATTATTCCATTTCATTCGAACGGAAATGATTTCTCCACCTCCTCGGATTTCCCATTCAGAGGGATCATCTTTCCATTTTAATCGAATGGTTCCTGTTTCTTCTCCTAGACGATAATCCCATTCTGTCCAATCTAATTGATTTTGCCAACGCATGGTGAGACTCCCTTCTTCGTCTTCAATGTCAGTAAAGATAATCCAATCCCGAAAGTCATCAGACCATTTGGTAGCCATACCTGTAATGACTTGTGCTGAGGTACAAAATGAAAGTAATGAAAATATTAAAAGTAAAAATTGTCGTTTCATATTTTTAAAATACAAAAATGATATGAGTTATTGTGTTTTTTATGAAAAATTTAACTTCAGAGATGACATCTTTTGCTTCCTCTCTTTCCTCTTCTGCGAAGAAGTCATCTCTTCACCGCTTTGACCATTTTAAAATATTTCAATGCCATCAAATCAATGACTTGATCGCCATGTATTTGAAAATTCACATCATCTAAAACCTCTACTTGAAAACCTACTGCTTCAAATTGATGTTTTACCTCAGGCAATCGAAAGGTCAAATAATACATGATAAACTTTGGACTGTAAATTAAATTACGAACATGAATCACCCAATTAAAAATTCTAGCTTTCCAAAGACTCCAACTCCACCAAGGTAATTTCTCAGTCGTTACAAAATAAAAAACACCTCCAGTTTTTAAAACTTTATGAATCTGTTGGATAAATTTCGTTTGATCTTTTTCCAAAATATGTCCAAATGCTCCAAAGGAAACGGCAACGTCAAATTCATCTTGAAATGGCATATCGAGTGCATCACCTTTTACAAATGATAATGGAGTTGAAGGATGAGTAGCATTTATTTTTTTCTCACATTGATCTAACATTCCTTGACTTAAATCCAATGCTGTAAATTTTTCAGAACAGATGTTCACTAAATCCACACTAGCAGCACCCGTTCCACTACAAATATCAATTCCATTTTTAAAGTTTCTTTCTTCTTTTTTTATTCGTTCAAAGAAGGGGTGTAAGATAAAATCAGGAGTGACATATGGAGATTGGTCAAACTTAGGAGCGAGTAAATCATAACCTCCTTCAACGTCTTGCAAAGATTGACGCAGCAGTTCAAAAAAAGTGGGTTTGGATGTTTGAGACATTTTTATTTTTTTTTGCTCAAACAAAATAAAAAAACTCCTAACAAATCTAAAATAGAATTTGATAAGAGTTTTTTTAGAATTAGTTTTACCCCTATTCGAAATTTAATTTTTTCAAAAAAATAAAAATGATACAAAAATCTAAAAGGATCATGCGATTAAATTTTTTAATAATTATCCCAGTTTTAAGTTTAATATTAGGTACATCATGCAATACTCCACCAAAGGATAAATCTGTTTTAGAAAACATAGAAGCATTGAAAGAATCCATTGCTGCACAGGGGAATATTTCCAAGGAAGAGGAAGACGCATTGAAAGTTTTATTTTCACTTACTATGGATGATGGATTGCAGAGTCCGCAATTTGAAGATGTCAAAAATTTGGTAACTATCCCATTTCAAGTAGTTGAACAAGCGGTAGTTTTCCCTGGGTGTTCAGGTGATAATGTTGCATTGAATAAATGTGCTGGAGAAAAAATAGGAGAACTTTTAAGTAAAGAATTCAGTACGGCTGTTGCTGAAAAAAATAAATGGAGTGGGGAGCAAAAAATATTTTTAGAGTTTAAACTTGGATTAGATGGTAGTGCTACAAATGTAAAAATAGAACCTTCAAATACTGAAATGGAAAATGAAATTCAAAGGATTTTTTCTTCAAAATTTCCAACGGTGAAAGTCGGCGAAGCTCAAGGTGTGAAGGTGGGAGTGCTATATGAGATGCCTATTGTTTTTGAAATAAAATAAGGCTATCAAAATAAAAAGAGCTACACGAGTCAAGGTCTGACTTAAAAGTCAGGCTTTGACTTAAGAGAACATCAACAGAAGTCAAGGCTTGACTTTTAAGTCAAACCTTGACTCGTGTCGTGTACAGTATTTAAAAAAAACTAATCGTCACATGTTTCTTTAGCTGTGTCCATTTGATCTTCATTATTAACGGTTTGAGTTGTACCGTCTTCAAAAACAATGTCAACAGGATATTGCAATTCAGATTTTTCTTCGACATCAGGGTTTGCTTCATACCAATCTTTGACTGCTGAATCTTCATCATTATTGACTGTGATAGCAGAACCATCAGGCATGGCAAAAGTTATAGGATAAACTAAGTCGAAACATTTTTCCTTGTACCAATCATCGTAGCAATCCTTTTTTGCATCAATCATTTCATCCTCATTGGCGATAGTGATTGTTACCGTTTCATCCTTCTCATAAATAATATCAACAGGATATTGCAATTCAGGTTTTTCTTCGACATCTGGGTTCGCTTCATACCAATCTTTGACTGCTGAATCTTCATCATCATTGAGCGTAATAGATGACTCATCGGGCATTATAAAAGTTATAGGATAAACTAGATAAAAACATTCATCTTTTTTCCATTCTCCGTCATCACATTTCTTTTTTGCAAGAACCATTTCATCTTCATTAGCGATGGTTTTGGTTATCTCCTCATTTTCACCTTCAAAGATAATTTGAACAGGATAGTGTAATTGTGGTTTTTCTTCTGATTCGTTATTTTTATACCAGTTTTCAACCGCAAAATCATTATCATCATTAACTGTGATAACAGACCCATCAGGCAAAGTGTAAGTTACAGGATAAACGAGATAGAAACATTCGTCTTTTTCCCATTCGCCTTTGTCTTCCCATTTTTCTTTTTCAAAATCTTCTTTGTTATAACCATCTTTATCACAAGAAGAAAAAACTACAAGTGCGATAAGTGTAAAAAATAAAATTGTCTTTTTCATTATTTCAAGATTTGTTTGTGGTCTTAAAAATAGGAAAATTTATTTCTACATTAAGGATTAATTTAAAAAATATACATTTGCAGCTAAATAAAAAATATGATTACTACAAAACATATCACTCCCAAAGGCCCGTCAGGTTATCCAATAATTGGAAATCTTTTCAAGGTGGCCAGTAATCAACGATTAGTTTGGCTTCAATCCTTAACGGAACAATATGGTGATGTTTCAAAATTTCAATTACTAAAAAAGGAAGTTTATTTAGTCAATCATCCAGATTTAGTTAGAGATCTTTTAGTAAAAAAAGTAGATAATTATACGAAACGAACGGTAGCATTTAGTGTGGTGAGAAAAGTTTTAGGAGAAAGTACTTTTACGGCTATGGGCGATGTATGGAAAAGAAAAAGACAATTGGTGCAACCCTCTTTTCATAAAACAAAGATTTCCAATCTTACGGAAATTATGACTGATACGATTGAAGAAATGTTGAATGATTGGGAAGTTGTTTGTGATAAAAAAGAAACAATAGATGTAGCAGATGCGATGATGCGTTTAACTTTAAGCGTAGTTGTAAGAGCATTGTTTAGTACAGCCTTAACGAAAGAAGAAGTTCAAACGGTAGCCAATGTTTTTACACCTATTTTAGAAGAGGCAAGTACTCGTGCGAGTTATCCTTTAAAGTTTTTAAGTAAATTCCGAACTAAGCAAAATGCGATTTATAAAAAAAATATAAAACAACTCGACGACATTATTTTTAGAATCATCAAAGATCGAAGAACTTCCACAAGCACTCATAATGATTTATTACAAATGCTGATGGATGCGAGAGAAGAAGGAACGGATGATCCATTGACAGACCAAGAGTTGAGAGATGAAGTGATGACTGTTTTTATTGCAGGTCATGAAACGACTGCCAATGCAATGTCATGGTTGTGGGTTATCCTTTCCCAACAATCTGAATTTAGAGAAAAGGTGGAAAAAGAGGTGGAAGAAGCTCTTGGGAAAAGAACACCTACTGCAGCTGATTTTCCAAAACTTCCTCATTCATTAAAAGTTTTTAAAGAGACCTTACGATTATATCCGCCCGTTCCTATTCTTCCAAGAAATGTGGAACAAGATGATGCTTTGGGAGATTATTTAATTAAAGGCGGGGGAGAAGTTTTGTTTAGTCCTTACCTATTACATCGTCTAACTGATTTTTGGGAAAACCCAGAAACATTTGACCCTGAACGTTTTGAAAGGGAAGCAGAACGGAAGCGACATCCCTTTGCCTATCTACCATTTGGAGGAGGGCCGAGGATTTGTTTGGGAAATAATTTTGCGATGATGGAAGCGGTTTTCATTTTAGCAATGACGACTCAACGGTTTCGATTAAATTTAATTTCTGATAAACCCGTGGAACCTTTGATTACTTTAACGACGAGGCCGAAAGGTGGTGTGCATGTGAGATTGGAACGACGGTGAATTAACTCTAAAAAAATAATTTGTACCTTCGCTACATATTTAACACTTCGTTAGTTTTTACTTCACCCCTGGTACAAGCTGATTGAGTTTTGGATTGATTTTATCACCAACTCACTTGTACTATGGAAGACAAAAAGTATTTGATAGATCCTATCAAACCTTTTTCTGAAAGTCTAATTTGGCAACTCAACAGAGATTATTATCAACAGACGGGTATTGATGCCTGGCGAAAAGGAGTCGTTCCACATAACCTTACCAGTAATGCAATGGTGGGAAAAACCTATGCAGAATTGATTTTTGCATTCTTAAAAGACCTTGCAATCAAAGGACAGCAGAATGAAACTGTTTATATTTTAGAATTGGGTGCAGGGCATGGACGATTTGCATTTCATATTTTAAAACATTTGGAGCGACTAGTTAGTCATGTAGGATTACATTTGCCAAAGTATTGTTTTGTGTTGAGTGATATTGTGGAAGAGAATTTAAATTTCTTTTTAAATCATCCTCAGTTTAAAACCTATTTTGAAAAAGGAATTTTAGATGTCGCGTATTTTGATGCGGTTGAAGGTAAAGAATTGGAATTGCGATATTCAAAGAAAACTATCTTGCCACAAGAATTGAGTCAACCTTTATTAGTTCTCGGGAATTATTTTTTTGATTCTCTTCCGATGGATCTTTTTTATTTTAAAGATAAAGAAATTTTTACGTGTTCTATTTCATTAGAATCTTCCGAAAATCCCAAAGGAAAAGATACAACTGCTTTACTCGAAAATTTAGAAATAGCATATTATAATTTGCCTTTGGAAAAGCCTTGTTATAAAAATCCCATTTTAAATGAAATTTTAGAAGGTTATCGAGAATTGGTTTTTAATACCTATCTATTTTTCCCAACTAAAGGTTTTGAATGTATTGATAACCTTCGACAACTTTCTCAAAAAGGAATTTGCTTGATTTCAATGGATAAGGGGTTTCATGAAGTTCATGATTTGGAAAATTCAAAATTTCCAGAAATGGTGACCCATGGAAGTTTTTCTTTTTGGGTAAATTATCATGCACTAGGAGCTTATTGTAAAAAGCATAATGGGAAAGCAATGTTTCCTAAGTACTCTACTTTTCATTTGGATTTAGGTTGTCTTTTATTTTTACCCGACCCCGAAACGTATTACGAAACCAAAATTGCTTATGAACATTTTGTAAATGATTTTGGGCCAGATGACAATAATAGCATGAAACTATTTGCATATAGAAATATTGCAAAGATGAATTTAACAGAGGTCATCGCATGGTTACGATTAAGTGGATATGATTCGACTTTGTTTAAAAATATTTTACCCATCATAAAACAATTAGCACGTAAAATTAGTGTTAATCAAAGAACCCGCTTGGCACAAACGATGCATCGAGTTTGGGATGGATATTTTACTTTGGATGAAGAGTTTGATATGGCATTTGAGATGGGAGGAATGTTATATTCTTTAGGTTACTATAAAGATGCATTGAAATATTTTGCATTTTCTGTTACGCAGTTTGGAGAAAAACCAGACATTTTTTACAATCAAGCATTGTGTCATTATCACCTCCGCGAGGATGCTTTATTTTTGAAAACATTAAAAGAAGCAAAAGCCGTTTTTCCTAATTATGAAAATTATAAGCAATTAGATAAACTGGACTTATCAGCACCTTAAAAATTAATAATGAATAATATCGAAATACGTGTTCACCGTAGTATTGAAATTATTCATTTTTAATTGTTCATTAAAAAAGCGCTCTCTAAATTAATAGGGAACGCTTTTTTGTTGGGGGGCTGAGAATATTTTGAGGCATTAGTGTATCGGCATTAGTTATCAAAACAACTCAGCCCTTTTCATAATTAATAATGAACAATTAATGAATAATATCGAAATACGTGTTCACCGTAGTATTGAAATTATTCATTTTTAATTATTCATTAAAAAGGTAAATCGTCGTTGCTCTCTATTGTTGGAGGAGCATCGTTTGGAGAAGGAAAACCTGCATCCGCTGCTGCTGGAGGAGGAGGAGCTGCTTGTTGAGATGAAGGGGCATCAATTTTCCATGCATCTAAGTTTGTGAAGTAACTTGTTCTTCCATCTTTAGTATATTCTCTTCCTCTTAAATTGAACGTTACTTTCACTTCATCTCCTTCATTATGTCCATCCAATTTTTCACAATTATTTTGTGTCATTTGAAATTTGATTAATTGAGTGTATGCTCCATCAACCATTTCAACGATGAATTCTCTTTTTCTAAAAGTATCAGTTACTTGCTGAGTATCCATCTTTTTATATAATTTGCCTTCTGCTTCGAATGCCATAGTGTATAAATTTTTATGATAAAATATTTTGAAATTTTGCGCTGCAAATATAAGAAAAACTTTTCACAGGTCGGTCGAATTTGTGTTTAGAATGTGATTGGTGATTAGTAACTCGTAACTGGTAATTCGTGATTAGAACGAATCACGAATCACTAGTTACCAATGACTATAACTATTAAAAAATCCCGAATAAATGTAGGAGATTTATTCAGGATTTTTTTCGAGGCGAGATAGTTGTTTGTTTAACTACCCTTTTGGTTGTAGGGCTACGAGGGTCATAAGTTCGGTGCTGTTAATTTATTAATGTCGGTAGGGCTATTGCATACAACAGCATTATGCCCTCTTACGGTTATGGGAGTCTTGATTAAATCCAGGTTATTCGAGATGACCATTCTTTTAGGATGAGCAACCATGTTTCTATCACTATTTGATTTAGAGTTATGATAAATCATCATTTCACGTTGATTGGTTCTCATCATCTTTTACTTTATTTTATCAATTATGGATTGATAAGTCAAAAATATGGATTTTTATTTAAAGTAAAAAATAAAATTTGCCTTTTAGTGTTTTTTTTAGTTTTTTAAAACAAAATGCAGCTCTAGTGCAATAGGTTATTTTAACATGTGATGTTTTTTAAATTTGTTAAAGAACGTTAATTTTTAAAATCTCTTCCATTAATTCTTCTAGTATTGTAGTTGTCGTAAATGTATTCATCAAAGAGACTCGCAAATAAATCGTTTCTTCAATCATAGTTTGAACAATGTAAAACTTTCCTTCTTGTATCAAATGTTTTCTAATTGCTGCATTCAATTGATTCAATTCCGTTTTGCTTTTTCCTTTTTCAAAAATTCTAAAACAAAGGATATTCGATTCTGGTTCATGTGCAATTTCAAAATCAGGATGCGCTTTTAGCATCATTGCAAATGACTTTGCCAAATCGTAAGTCATCGTCACATACTGATCGAAAATTTCTACTCCATAATTTTGAATCATAGAATAGAGTTCAATCACATTGGTAAACTTGGTACATTCAAAAGTTCGCTTCGTCAAATTAAACCATTCTGCTTCTGAATTCTCCCAGAGGTAATGTGCCTTTTGATGAAAGGTGCGATAACTATTTTTTCCATTTTTATAAATGAGTGCCGTAATCAATCCTGCGGTCATCATCATTTTATGTCCATCAATAATTATGGAATCTGCATGTTCGATTCCTTGGACGGTGTTTTTATATTTTTTGGAAAAAATAGCTGCACCACCATGTGCGCCATCTGCATGAAACCAAAGATTATGTTTTTGGGCAAATGTTCCAATCGCTTCCAAATCATCGTACGCACCAACAGATGTAGAACAAGCATTTCCCACAATTGCAAAAATAGTTTTCCCTTCTGCAATTGCATTGTTATAAGTTTCTTCTAGTTTAGAAACATCCACTTGAAATTTATCATTGGTTGGGATTTTTACAATACCTGCTTCTCCAAATCCCATGATTCGAACAGCTCGATCTACACAATAATGTGCTTGGTCTGAAACCATTACTGCTAATTGCTTTTCTGGATTTCCTTCATTCCAAATATCGCCATAACCTTTCACCTGTCGAGCAGTCAAGAGTGCAGTAAGATTAGCTAATGTTCCACCTGAAGTTAAGAACCCACTTGCCTCTTCATCATAGCCAATGTATTTATTGAAAAATTCGATAATCGTTTTTTCCATCGGAGCTGCCAAAGGAGACATCTCATAAAGACCTGAACCATTTTTCAAAGTACTTACTAAAATTCCACTCAAAATAGCATCAGGAAGTGGTGGAGCAACTTGGTGTCCCATGTATTTAGGATGATGTAAATGGATAGAAGTTTGAATGACTTTTTTATAAAAATCAGCAGGTTTATTTTCTTTTAAAAGATTTTTATTCCAATCATCGTAAGCGACTTGAGGATCTCTCCAAGGAAGGACAGGCATTTCATTTGGAGCATTAACTGCTTCTAGGTAATCTGCAACTTGGTCGATGAGTTGATGGCCTTTTTTTCTAAAATCGTCATGGGAGAAGGCTTGGTGGAGTTTTGTCATTTTATTGTTTTTTAGCCACATAGCGCACATAGAAGTTTCACATAGAACACATAATAAATCTATGTGAAACTTCTATGTGTGCTATGTGGTTAAGTCAATATTCATTTTTTCAAAAAACAAATATACTTTAACCTCAATAAAAAAACCTGTCGCAGTAGATACCACAACAGGTTTTTTTTAATGTTGAGCTTTTAACTGTGAACTGTGAATTTTCAAAAAACGCAATTTTCGATTCACCATTATTGGTTAACAGTTCACCGTTCTAAGTTCACCGTTTAAATTAATACGCTTTTGCGAAGACGACTCTGCGTTTTGAAGGAGCACCAGTCAAGACACATTTTCCATCTTCCTCTGGTGCATCATTAGGAATACATCGAATAGTCGCTTTGGTCAAATCTTTAATTTTCTTTTCTGTTTCTTCTGTACCATCCCAATGTGCATAAATGAAACCACCTTTAGTTTCCAAGACTTCTTTAAATTCTTCAAAAGTATCTACATGAGTAGTATGCTCTTTTCTAAAATCCAAAGCACGTTGGAATAAGTTATTTTGAATATCTTCCAAAAGTTGTTCAATATGATCGGCAATGCCTTCCAATGGTTGCGAAGATTTTTCCTTCGTATCTCTTCGAGCCACTTCGACTACGCCTTTTTCCAAATCTCTTTTTCCAATCCCCAAACGAACTGGGATTCCATGCATCTCATATTCTGCAAATTTATACCCAGGACGTTTCTTTTTGTCTTGGTCATATTTTACAGTAATCCCTTTTGCTTTCAGTTCCGCTGTGATTGTTTCAACAGCTGCATTGATTTCATCATTTGGTTTTGGAATTGGAATAATCACCACTTGAGTAGAAGCCAATCTTGGAGGAACCACCAAACCATCATCATCGGAATGAGTCATAATCAATGCACCCATCAATCGAGTACTCACTCCCCATGAAGTAGCCCATACATATTCTGATTTTTGATTTTCATCCAAAAATTTCACATCAAAAGCCTTAGCAAAGTTCTGACCTAAAAAGTGGGATGTTCCAGCTTGCAAAGCTTTTCCATCTTGCATCAAAGCTTCGATGGTATAAGTATCTTCAGCACCTGCAAATCTTTCACTATCAGATTTTGTACCTTTTATAACTGGAACAGCCATAAAGTCTTCCGCAAATCGAGCATAGACTTCTTGCATTTGTTTCGTTTCTGCAATTGCTTCTGCTTTAGTCGCATGAGCAGTATGCCCCTCTTGCCAGAGAAATTCTGCAGTTCGTAAAAACAATCGAGTTCTCATTTCCCATCGAACCACATTGGCCCATTGGTTAATTAATAATGGCAAGTCTCGATAAGAGTTAATCCAATCTCGATAAGTATTCCAAATGATAGTTTCAGAAGTAGGCCGAACAATCAATTCTTCTTCCAATTTTGCAGAAGGATCAACTACAACACCATCACCATTCGGATCATTCATTAATCTATGGTGAGTGACAACTGCACATTCTTTTGCAAAACCATCCACATGTTGCGCTTCTTTACTCAAAAAGCTTTTAGGAATGAATATTGGGAAGTAAGCATTTTGATGCCCTGTGTCTTTGAACATTTTGTCCAATTGACCTTGCATTTTTTCCCAAATACTAAATCCGTAAGGTTTGATAACCATACATCCTCTAACTGCGGAATTTTGAGCAAGATTTGCCTTTTTGACAATATCTAAATACCATTGAGAATAATCTTCCTCTCTACTTGTAATTTCTTTTGCCATAATAATTATGTATATTTATATTAATGTGTAGGTTTTGAAAAGTATTTTTTTACTAAAACACTACCTAAACAGTAATACATATAAATGCGTTTCAAATATTAAAAAAAGGTTAAATAAAAAATTGAAGTGACGCCAAGAGTACGTTTTCGTCATAATGAATGAATATTAACACCGATTTTAACAGTTTTAACATTAAACAAATTCAATTTTAATACTGTTTTAACAGTAATTTCGGCACAAAAGTAATAAATTACGTTCGAACTTGTAAGAGAGTTTGGTAATTACAATCTTAAAAATTTTTACAATATGAAATCTTATAAATTTTCCTTGTATTTCACAGCTTTATTCCTTTTTGGAATCGTAGCTACATCATTCGCTCAGTATGATGACCTTTATTACAATCCTGACACGGATGGTGAAACATATGCTACATCTTATGATGATGACGATTATGATGAGTATGACGACGATGAGTACGATTATGATGAGTATGAGGAGGCAGATGATTATGACTATTATTATTCTAGTCGTATTCGTAGATTCCGTCGACCTGCAAGAGGATTTGGTTTTTACAGTCCTTATTATGTAGATCAATATTCTTATAGCGCATACAATCCATATTACGATCCATTTTTCTCTCGTCCGTCAATTTATGTTTCGGTAGGTAATTTTAACAGATTCAACCGATTCAACCGTTGGAACAGATGGAACCGTTTCAATTCATACAACCGATTTAATAATAATTACTTTGGTGGATTTAGCCCTTACTCTTATGGAGGAGGATACTATGGAGCAAATAGTGTATATGGAAATTCATATGGAGCAGCTTACTGCCCACCATCATATGGTGGCGGAGGTGGAGGATTTGCTTATAGCAACATCCAAACTACACCTTCTTCTAACAACGGTACTTATTACGGTTCAAGAAGAGGTAGCAGCCAAAGAGCTTCAGGTTCAAATACATCAAGTAGAAGATATTTCAATGCTCCTTCAAGAGTAACATCTAATAATACTTCTTCAAGAAGAACTACAGCTCGAACAGAAACAGGAAGAGTAACAACTGTTCCATCACGAGTTAATTCTGCTACTCAATCTAGCCGAGCAAATACTTCAAGATCATCATCAAGAAGTAATGCTTCTAAATCAACAAGAAGAGGTTCTGAAACTAGATCAACTCGTTCTTCAAGATCATCTCGAGCTAATAGTTCAAGAAGCAGAAGCAACAGAAGTAATGCAAGAAGTTCTTCAAGATCATCACGAAGCAACGCAAGAAACTCACGAAGTAGTAGAAGCAACAGAAGTAGTGCAAGAAGTTCAAACCGTTCTTCAAGATCATCTTCTACAAGAAGTAACTCAAGAAGTTCAAGATCTTCTTCAAAGAGTAGCAGCAGAAGAAGAAACTAGTAAATACATATTCTTAAAGAATATTTAGATAAAAAAGAGTGGGTGGATTTTGTAAAAAATTCACCCATTTTTATGCCCAATCCACACATTGGAGTAATTAAAATAACAATTAGAATCAAGATTGATGATGATTTTATATAATCAATCTTGTCTTGAATTATTCCTTTAGACCAGAACACTTTCCAAATTTCTAATTTTCGAAACTTTATTTTTACTTTTATAAAAAATCCTTTTATCGCAGATGATGAAAGTGGATTCTAATTCGTTAAGTTCTAAGACATAATTATGAATAAGTTATTTCGAGGTTGTTTTTTTATTTTTCAAGGCAAAAAACGTAGGCGAACCCTTCGGTTCGGTGAGGCTTTTTAACGAAGAAAAATGAAAAAAGAAACCGAAATAGCTATTCAATAATTATGTATTAGAACTTATATCAAAAAATGTAATTTAATGAGAAATATTTTTGGATTAATTTTAATTATTTTTTCTATTCAAATTCATGCTCAAACGACAGCAGATGCGTTGAGATATTCCTTTATAGAAGTTGGCGGAACAGCTCGTACCGTTGGAGTTGGTGGTGCTATTGGAGCTTTGGGAGCGGACTATTCTGTGTTGAGTACTAATCCTGCTGGATTAGCTGCTTTCAGAACAAATGAGTTTGTTTTTACTCCTTCCGTTTTTAATGCTAAGACTTCTTCTTTGTTGGAAAATGATGCAAATAACTCTGCAAATGTTGAGACTTCTACAAAGTTTAATATGAATAATATTGGGATGATCTTAAATAATCGCCCAAGAGGAAGGAAGTGGACAACCTTTAATTTTGGGATTGGATTTAATCGGCTGGCGACATTTGATCAAGAATTTCAATTTGAAGGAAATTCAAGTGGGTCGATAGTTGATCGGTTTACAGAGTTGGCAAATGATGGACTTTTTGATGAATTTGAAGTTGAGCCAGCCGAAGTTGCAGGAGCAATCATTTATAATGAAACTAATGAAAATTATGAAAATGATTTTTCCTTTTTACCAAATTATCAAGGACAAAAAGAGCAACTTGTAAAAACTTCAGGCTCTTATAGTGAATTGGTATTTTCATTTGGTGGAAACTTTGATGAAAAATTAATGTTTGGTGCAACTATTGGCGTTCCATTTCTTACCTATGAAGAAGAAAAAATTTATGAAGAGTCTGATGCACCAGATGAAGTTCCACTTTTCAATAGTTTAGAATTCAGAGAAGAACTCACTACTTCTGGAGCAGGCATTAATTTAAAATTAGGAGTGATTTATAGAATTAGTCAGATGTTTAGATTAGGAGCTGCATTTCACACTCCAACAAGAATGTCGTTGACAGATAATTTTTCGACGCAATTGATTTACGATTATACATTTAATGGAACTAGAAATAATGATCCCGTCAACTCTCCTGATGGTGCATTTGAATATAAATTAAGAACTCCATGGAGAGCGATAGGAAGTGCAGCTATATTGATTAATCGAAAAGGATTTATTAGCGCAGATGTTGAATATGTGGATTATTCAAAATCAAGTTTTAACCTGACCTCTGATAGTGATAATATTGAGGATTTAAATTATGAGACCGATTTAAATAATTCTGTAAGTAGTGACTTTCAGTCAGCAATAAATATACGACTAGGAGGTGAATATGCTTTAGAAATGTATCGTTTTAGAGCTGGATATACCATAAGTGGCACACCTTATGCAGATAGTAATATTACTAATAATGCTTATAGTTTAGGAGTGGGGTATAGAAAAAGGACTTTCTATGTTGATTTTGCATATAAAAAATCGCAAATTGAAGAAGGATATGTTCCCTACCTATTAGCTGACCAAAGTCAAGAGCAAGTGATAAGGAACGATGTTAATAATAGTCAGTTTCTTTTGACTTTAGGATTTAAATTTTAATTTTTTTTTAATATAAAAACATCGCATCATTTTAATGTGAAATGATGCGATGTTTTTCGCCTCCTCCCATAAAGTTTTGTTCAAAATAACAAGTGTTTATTTTGGTCAAAAACATATTCTCAATAAAAATACAGTATTTTGTATTTCGTTTGGAAAAATTCCCTCCACAGCAACAAACTTAATTCGAACCAAAACCAGAATTATGTTTTCCAAAAAACATAATTCAAATGAACAAGTCTTATACTTATGAGAAAATTAATACTAATCCTTTCAGTATTTACTTTCGGGTGGCTTTCGCTTCAAGGGCAAGTGCAGGTTGATTCTAGTGGTTGGGGAACAAACTATGCTGAGGTAGATGAACGAAAAATTATAGAAACTAAATGGCGTTACACCTACGCCCTTCATCTCGAATCCAATACCATTTTTCACAAGGCGGAAAAAGATTATGAATACTTTTTACATTTTAAGTACGACTATACTTATCAGCAATTTTTAAATGGAAAATTTGATAAAGGCGTTTGGAGTTTGAATGGAAGTGATTTGTTTTATAGTTTTAAGCATATCAAAAAATTTGAAATTGCTCAGGTGACTAAAAATATTTTAGTATTAGAATTTGAGCAACCTAACAGTAAAGGGACATTTCAATATCATTTTATAAGGGCAAAATCTGAGGACACGCCTTTTGTAAAACCTTCTAATGAATTGCCAGATATTTTAGTAGAAGAATTAAATCCGAAAAAGAATAGGAAGCAATGGTGGACTTTTGGAAAAAAGAAGAAGAAGCGTAAAAAGAGAAGGAGAAAGAAAAACGAGCCTAAAGAAAAAGAAGTGTACATCAGCATAGAGTTGATTGGAGGAGGATATTATGGAGGTGTGGATCCTGTACTTCGAGATTATATTCATATCAAAAGTTCAGGGCGATTAATTAAAGAATTTAAAAGTGTGCACAAAGGATTGCAAGTCACTAAAAAGACAATAGCAAGAGATGAATTAGAAGCTTTTGCAGAATTTATTATTACTCAAAAATTCTTTGAGTTTGAAAGATTATATGATTGTGAAGATGTACTTTGCCAGGAGCGGAAAGCTAATAAACCAACTCCAATTCCATTACGATTGGCGGTGGCTTATGGCAGTAGAAAGAAAGTAGTGACTATTAGCATCTGGGGAAAAGATCATAATAAAACGAAGTATGTAGACTATCCTGATGCCTTGGATAATATCGTTTCTGCTATTCAGAAAATGGCGCATCGGTTAGAAGGGTAGGAGTTGTTGAAAAGGGAAGGGAAGATGGGAAAAAGGGAAGACGGATTTACGATTTGAGAAGTTCTGACAATCCCTAATAGAAGTTGACCGTTTTTCAAAATTTTTATCAATGAAAAACGGAAGAAGCCTAAGAAGAAAGCGTAAATTTAGTGAAGACTTTAAGAAGCATTTAATAAGAGAATTTGAAAGTAAAAAATTTAGTATTTTAGAACTAAGTAAGTTACATAATGTTCACCTTTCTGTTCTTTATAAATGGGCCCATAAGTATTCCACGAGCCCTTCACCAAATAGCGTAATAATAGAAATGAAACAAAGTAGTACCGAGAAATTAAAAGCCTATGAAGATAGGATAAAAGAGTTAGAACAAATAGTAGGTCAAAAGCAAATAAAGATTGAATATTTGGATAAAATAATAGCTAGTGCAAATGAGCATTATGAAACAGATTTAAAAAAAACTTTAAGTACCAAGTCATCCAATGGTTCAAAAAAGAAAGCGGTAAAATGAAGTATTCTTTAAATCAATTATACCAAGTTATCGGACTGAGTAAACAAGCTGTTTCCCAGTACTTTTTAAGACAAAATAAGTTTGAAGAAAACTTATTCAATTTACTAATTGAAGTAGATGAGTTGAGAGCCGAACATCCAGGTTGTGGTCTTGAAAAGATGTACTATACTTTAGCTCCATCTTTTATAGGAAGAGATCGTTTCATAGAAGTTTTAAAGCAAATGGGTTATGGAGTAGTTAAAGTAAAAAACTTTATAAAAACCACTAAACCTGTACATTCTAACTATGAAAATTTAATAGAAGGGATGAGTGTTACTCGAATTAATCAGGTGCTTCAAAGCGATATCACTTATTACTATGCCAGTAACCGATTTTACTATATTGTTTTTATAATAGATGTTTATAGTAAAAGGATTGTTGGTTTTCAGGCTAGTGAACATTTAAGAGCTGAAGCTAATTTAATCGCTCTTCAACAAGTTATCAAACTTAGAGGTAAAACCAATTTAAACGATATGATTCATCACTCAGATAGAGGTAGTCAATACATAGCAAAAAAGTATAGGAATTTACTTGAAAAGCACAGCATCCATATCAGCATGGGATACAATGCGATGGAAAATGCTTATGCGGAAAGGATCAATGGTATCATCAAAAATGAATACCTCAAATACAAAGAAATAACGGATTTAATTTCTTTAAAAAAACAATTACGAAGAGCAGTAAAACATTATAATTATAAACGTATTCACAATCATTTACCAAATCGAATGACTCCAGTAAATTTTGAAAATGCAATTGAAAAACTTACTCTTGAAAAAACTCATTTGGAATTAATCTATGCTCAAAAAAATAATGTGAAAAGAAATAAATTGAAAACTTTTTTACCTTTAATGGACATTCAAAATAATCAACTTTGTCCTATTTTTTATTAATTTTTTTAACTCAAAAAAACGGTCAACGTATTTCAGGGATGGACATAGGTCGAATACTTTTGCATTATCGATTCACCGATTTTCGAAAATACTTCTCAAATCGTAAATCCATCTTCCCTTTTTCCCTTCTTCATTTCCCCCTTTTCTCTAAATAAATATTCTTATTTTAGCGGAAATTTTTATTCAAAAAAAATGCAAAAATGAAGAACCTTACCATTTTATCTTTAACTGTTATTTTCGGTTGGATAATGTTACAAACGGCATGTAAATCTGATGCCACCACTACCACTAAAAATTATACGTCTGGATTGATGTTGGAAAATATGGATACCACGGTTGCCCCTGGTGATAATTTTCAAATGTATGTCAATGGCAAATGG
>CAKZSH010000120.1 GCA_937918905.1 uncultured Saprospiraceae bacterium | reverse complement strand
ATTGGAATTATTATCGGCATAAATGCATCATTGAAATCCTCAATGTACTCTTGCTTTAATGAAATGGCTCTTGCTACATATATAATGAGTGCCAATTTCGCAAAGTCAGAAGTCTGAACGGTCATTCCTGTAAAAGGAATTCTAATCCATCTCGTTGCTTCATTTAATTCCACTCCAAATCCAATAGTGTAAACTAAAAGCGGAATTGCAAGCAACATCAAATAAGGCGAAATTCTAGAGTACTGTACATATGGTGTTAGATAACATACATATGTGATAAACAATCCCATCATGATAAACACAACGTGCTTAATCATCTCTGCTTCAGTATCTCCTCCATTTCGATATGCCAATGTTGTAGTCGAACTATATACTGCTAAGATGGAAAATATCGCCAGTATGGCAACGATCATCCAGATGACTCGGTCACCTCTTAACTTCGCATATATTTGATTTCCAAATGACATAAAATAATTTTGAATGACGATTTTTGAATTTTGAATGAATCGAAATATGGTGACTCAAAAATTGAGGACACATTCAATCCCGACAATCGGGACAAAATTCAAAATTATATTTCAAGGACAGCAGCTTTAAATTGATTACCTCTGTCTATGTAATTTTTGAATAAATCGAAACTTGCACAAGCGGGAGAAAGTAATACTGCATCTCCTTCGTGTGCATATTGTTGGGAAACTTTTATCGCATCCTTACAACTTTGTGTTTCTTCAATAATTTCAATTTTACCTAAAAAGGCTTCAATGATTGGAGTGTTATCTACACCCAAACAAACAATGGCTTTAACTTTTTCTAACACTAAACTTTCGATAGCGTTATAATCGTTTCCTTTGTCTACACCTCCTACCACCCATATGATTGGTTTTTCCATCGCAGAAAGCGCGAAAAAAACTGCATCCACATTAGTGGCTTTGCTATCATTGATGTACTCGATTCCATCAATAATCGCAACGCTTTCTAAGCGATGAGGTGCATTAACAAAAGTTCCTAAGCCGTGCTGTATAAATTTATGTTCAACGCCAACTGCTTTTGCGGCGTGTATCGCACAAGTGGCATTGAACATATTATGCTGCCCCTTTAGGCTGCATTTGATAGTATCGAATTCTGAGACTCCAACCGTTAATTTATTTTTTGTATGAAAAATTTCTTTAACGGGTATTTGTCTGATTTCTAGTTGTTTGCCCTGTAAATAGGTTTCGATATTTTTATCAAAACCATTATATATAAAAAGGTCTTTTCCTTTTTGATTTTGGATAATTCTAAATTTTGAATGGATGTAATTTTCCATTTTATATTCATATCTATCCAAGTGGTCTGGAGTAATATTTAACAATACACTTACATCTGGTCGAAAATCAAGGATACCGTCTAGTTGAAAACTGCTAAGTTCTAAGACGTAGTAGGCGTGATTCCCTTCCGCTAATAATCTGGCAAAACTATAACCGATATTTCCACCTACTGCTACATCATATCCTGCTGTTTTTAGCAAATGATAGATGAGTTTGGTTGTGGTTGTTTTGCCATTGCTACCTGTAATTCCAATAATGGTAGCGTTAGTGTATTTTGCTGCAAATTCAATTTCAGAGATGACTGGAATCCCTTGTTCTTTTAATGCTTTTATTAAAGGAACTTTATCAGGAATTCCTGGACTTTTTATCACCTCATTTGCGTCAAATATTTTCTCCTCTGTATGTTGTAATTCCTCGTATGGAATATTACTTTTTTCTAATTCTGTTTTAAATTGATCTTTAATCTTTCCTTTGTCTGACACCCACACTTCAAAGCCTTTCTTTTTTGCTAACAATGCTGCTCCAACTCCGCTTTCTCCTCCTCCAAGAATGACTACCTTCATTTGAAATTATTTTTAGTAGCGTTCAAAAATGAAAAACATAGAGACAGAATACTAGGACTTCTTTTTTTTATTTGAGACCGAGAACAGTAGTAATCTAAGTATCCCGAGTCTCTATGGTTTTTCGTTTATAATAATCTCATGAAAAAAGATTCTGTTTTGATTTTGTTTTCTATCTGATTTTTAAAGAAATTATAGTTAACACCGCTAAGAAAATTCCAACGATTAAAAATCGAGAAACAATCTTCGACTCGTGCATTCCTAATTTTTGATAGTGATGATGCAATGGCGACATTTTAAAAATTCGTCGCCCTTCTCCATATTTCTTTCTGGTGTATTTGAAATAAGAGACTTGAATCATTACTGATAAATTTTCAGCTACAAAAATTCCGCAAAGTACTGGAATCAAAAATTCTGTTCGAATTAATAATGCCAATGCTGCGATGATTCCTCCAATAGTTAAACTCCCTGTATCGCCCATAAAAATTTGGGCAGGAAAAGAGTTATACCAAAAAAAACCAATACATGCTCCCAAAAAGCAAGCTGAAAAAGTTACCAATTCCCCTGCTCCTGGCAAATGCATAATATGGAGATAATCAGCCGTAATTGCATTACTGGAAACATAGGCTAAAATTCCTAAAGTTGCTCCAATGATTGCTGATACTCCTGTCGCTAATCCATCTATTCCGTCTGTCAAATTGGCTCCGTTCGAAATTCCTGTTACAAAAAATATTGCGATAGGAATAAAAATTATCCAAGCCCACTTTTGTCTTTTTTCCTTTTCACTTATAAATGGTGTTAGGAAATAAGCATAATCTAATTCTGATTCTTTAAAAATAGGGACATTCGTTAATGCCGCTTTTACTTCCACTATTGTATCGATTTTTGAAGATTGAATTTCGGTCAATTCATAACCGAATTCCTGAGCTACATTTTTATCAACTCTAACTTTTATGTCTTGACTATTGAACATTATTATCCCCACTATCAATCCTAACACTACTTGTCCTAATACTTTAAATTTGCCCGCTAGTCCTTTTTTATCTTTTTTAAATACTTTGATGTAATCATCTGTAAAACCAATAATTCCCATCCAAGTCGTGACGAGTATCATCACCAAGGAATACATGTTCGTCAAGTCAGCCATCAACAAAAAAGGAATAAGAATCGCCATAATAATTATGACTCCGCCCATGGTTGGGGTTCCTTCTTTTTCTTTTTGTCCTGCTAGACCTAAGTCTCGAACGGTCTCACCGATTTGTAATGCTTTTAGGAATTTGATTATTCGTCCTCCGAATAACAAGGATATCACAAGAGATAGGATCACGGCTAAACCTGCACGAAATGAAATAAATTTGTACAAGTCATCACCTGGAAAATTGTAGTTTTCGCCTAAGAACTCGAGTAAGTGATAAAGCATTGGTTATTAAAATTGTCGGCTTCGTTCGTTTTGTTAATCCTTATAATCGAAGATATATTTTCTTCCTATCAAAGGTTTAGGTTTTTGGTCTGCTGTTCTTTTGTTTTTTGAAACCAGTATATGTCAAAGTGTAAATTTTCTTATTATATTTTTACTCAAATCATTTTTCAAAATTGATAGCTGCAGCAGCAGAAAATTTCTGCTGCCACAACTACCAGTCAAAGTGAATCTGAGAATGATAATCTTTTTGGATTATGGATTTAAGATTAAGGATTCAAGATTATTCGAAATCCGAAATCCATCATCTTTAATTCATAATCATTATGTCAAAGTTTCGATGAGTACTTTTTTATCATCGAATGGGTGTTTTACCCCTTTTATATCTTGATACTTTTCATGCCCTTTCCCTGCAACTAAAATGATGTCTCCTTTTTGTGCCAAATGACAAGCAGTCTTTATGGCTTGAAGACGATTCGAAATTGCAAGTACTTTGTTAGAAGCATAAGGTGGAACGCCTTCCATCATTTCTTCAATGATGGAATCGGGATCTTCTGTTCTAGGATTGTCCGAAGTAATGATAACTTTTGTACTATAAATACAAGCCATTTTTGCCATTACTGGACGCTTCTTTTTATCTCGATCTCCTCCACAACCTACAACAGTTATGATTTGTTCCGTACCTGTTTTTAATTTGTCAATTGTGCTTAGAACTTTTTCCAAAGCATCAGGTGTATGTGCGTAATCAACGATTCCGATGACACCTTTTTTATTATTTGAAACATAATCGAATCGACCTTCTGCTGATTTGAGTTGACTTAAAATGGTCAATGTCTCAAATTCATCTTCTCCTAACAATACTCCTACGGCAAATGCGCTTAACAAATTATAAGCATTAAACTCGCCGATGAGTCGTCCGAAAAATTCTTTTCCATTAATTTCAAGGTGGAGTCCCGAAAGACTGTTATCCACTATTTTTACTTTAAAGTCTGCCTTCTTTCGGAGACTATATTTTTGGATTTTGGCTTTAGTGTTTTGTACCATCACCATTCCATTTCTGTCATCAATATTGGTCAATGCAAATGCATTGTTAGGCAAATCATCAAAGAACCTTTTCTTTGCATTCAAATATTCTTTGAATGTTTTATGATAATCCAAATGGTCGTGTGTAATATTCGTAAACACACCTCCTGCAAATTCCAACCCTGCAATTCTTCTTTGATGAATAGCATGTGAACTCACTTCCATAAAAGCGTAATCACATCCTGCTTCTACCATATCAGCGATCAATTCATTCATCGCTACTGCATCTGGTGTGGTGTGTGTTGCCGGAATTACTTTGTTCCCAATTTTATTTTCAACGGTAGAAAGGAGTCCAACTTTGTAACCCATTTTGGAAAACAAGTCATGTAAAAGGGTGACTGTTGTTGTCTTTCCATTCGTTCCTGTAATTCCTACTAATTTCAATTTCCCAGATGGATTGTGATAAAAATTAGAAGCCATAATTCCTAAGGCTTCACCACTATCTGGAACTTTAATGTAAGTCACATCTTCTTGTAACTCTTGAGGTAAAACCTCACAAACGATTGCTATTGCTTTGCTCTGAAGCGCATTGTTAATAAACTTGTGGCCATCAGTTTGCGTTCCGGAGACCGCAACAAAAATGCTCCCTGCATTTACCTGACGAGAATCAAAAGTTATTTTGTTAGCCTTTAACTCAGATTCCCCAATCAGTTCATCAACTTTTACATTTTGTAATATGTGCTTCAGAGCTTGCAATAAAAGATAGATTTGAATTTTATATTTAATTTTTTGTTTTACGTCATCGAAAAAAGAATTTTAATACTCCCTTCAGTTGCTATAAAACTAGTTTTTCAATGACCAAAAAAATCAATATAAAATGTGTGTTTTTTCATGCCGAAAAAATCGACATAACCATGTTTAAAATTGTGTAGTGTTCCAAAAGTGCGAGAAGTTTCTCGTACTGTTGTTTAAAAAAAAGTATGTTTAAGATTGGCGTTTGTAAAGAATTGATAGTTTAGTTTAGCCTTCTAAAATCAATTCTTTTCCAATCGAAAAGTATTTTTATTTAGTGATGAGTTTTGAGTGATAAGTGATGAGTATTTTCAAAATACTTATCACTCATAACTTATCGTTCATCACTATTTAAGCGTTAGCTTAATCCGTTGACCTTTTATCTTTGTTCCCATTTTTAGGGATTGTCTAATAATTTTTCCTGAACCTTCAAAGACTACTTCTAGTCCTAAATTTTCCAATATGTAGAGGGCATCTCTTAATCCCATGCCCACCACATTCGGAACGACATCTCGACTAATGTATCGAGGTGCGATATGAAGAGTATCAGTAGTTGCTGTTAGTACTGCCCAGTTTTTTACTCCGCTATGCGTGTGTGGAATATTTAATTCTTCCAACACTACATCTACATCTTTTCGGTATCCCACATCCAACTGAGGTATTTTATTTTTTTCTGTGTATATCTTTGGTTTGTTGTTTTCTTTAGGAAACAATTCTTTCTGTTCGATAAAACATCTATCAGCTATTTCTCTAAATATTGGCCCTGCGACTTCCGAACCATATCGTCCATTTTGTCTTGGCTCGGTAACAACTACGATACATGAATAAACAGGATCTTTAGCTGGAAAGTATCCTGCGAATGATGCACGGTATTTGATATTTTCTCTTTGGTCAAATTTGTAATAATTAATTTGAGCCGTTCCTGTTTTCCCTGCAAATGTGTAGCGATTTGATTTTAATTTTTTAGCGGTTCCTTCTTCAACTACCCCTTGCAATAAGGATTGTACTTTTCGGATAGTTGAGGGTTTTGCGATTTGTTCTTTTATAACTACAGGGTTAAATGATTTTAATGTTTCTCCAAAATGTTGGATTTGGGTCACCAAGTAAGGCTTCATGTATTTCCCATTATTGGCTACTGCATTATAAAATGCTAGTAACTGTAAAGGCGTCAACTCTACTTCATAACCTATTGACATCCAAGGCATTGTAATTCCACTCCAATCGTCATCTTTGTTGTAAGCCTTTTTTACATAAGGTGGATCTTCACCATTAATTTCAACATTAATCGGTTGATGTAATCTGAAATTATGTAAATGTTGAATCCACTTTTCACCGTTCTCAGTATCTGCGTAGTACTTTTGCACTAGTTTTGCGATACCTACATTTGAGGAAATTTCGAATGCTTTACGAATGGTTGTTGAATCCAATTGATGAAAAGATGCATCCCGCATTTCTTCTTCATAAAATACGTGTGTACCTTGTTCTAAATCAATGGAATCTTCCAAATCGATGAAATCATCTTCTAACAACGCCATCATTGAAGCCAACTTAAAAGTAGAACCTGGTTCTACTGCTGCCCCAACGGCATAGTTGTAATCCTCGTAATAACCTTTTGGATTTTTTCCGATGTTAGCAATTGCTTTGATCTTTCCAGTTTTGACTTCCATAATAACAGCAGTTCCATTTTGAGCATCATGATGTTTTAATCCTCTCATCAAAGCTCGATGTGCAATATCCTGCATGTTAATGTCAATGGTAGTTACTATGTCATCTCCAGCTTCTGGCTGAATGTCGTTATAATCAGTAACTGGAATCCAAGTTTTGGAAGTAGATCGATAAGCTTTTAATCGCTTTCCGTCCGAACCTCCCATTTCTTTATCAAAGAAACCTTCGAGTCCTACTTTTTTTCCATTATCTCTAACATAGCCTAAAGTCCGTCTTGCTAAAATTCCATAAGGTCTTCTACGACGAAACTTTTCTTCAGCGATAAAGCCTCCTTGAAATTGTCCTTCTCGAAAAATGGGCAACTTTTTCATTTTTTCATATTCTAAAAAAGATGCTCCTTTTTTGATTTGGACATATCGGCGGCTGCTATCTCTTGCCAACTTTAAAAAATTTCCAAGTCCTCCTTCTGTAAAATTGTATTCGACATCAACATATGGCATCAGCCCTAAAGCCAGCGAATCCACATTCTGGTCGAATAACTCTTGAGAAGGAGTTTTTGTATCAAAATATATGTCAAAGAACGGAAGCGAAGAGGCTAACAAAGCGCCATCTTCTGTCATTATATTTCCACGGCTGGCTTTCACGGTGTAGAGTTTCACATGTTCTTTCTGCCCCTGCGCTCTCCACTTCTCTCCTTCCAGCACGTTGATTTTTACAGCATAATAAAAAATGAATCCCGCAAAAACTACCACCAATCCTAACACGATGTACACGCGGTATAAAACTTCATTTTTATTTTGACTCATTGTATGAGTATTGAGATTTTTTGTATTGAGTATTGAGATTTTTCGCTTGAGGGGTTGAGTTTTTTTTTGGAAAAATTTAATCTCAATTCTCAGTACTCATAATCTCATTTGTTTTTTTTACTACAATTCTTTTGGGATGAGAATTTGAATTTTTTAATCCCAAAGATTCTACGGCTTTTGCTACTTCTGATTGTTTGGTTTGGTACATCAAGTCCGCTTTAATCGAAGTATATTCCCATTTCAACTCCTCGATTTCTTCTTTGTATTGTTGAATTTGCCAAAGTTTCTTTTCAGAATAGTGGGCATTCATGATGTACAACATTCCGATAAAACCCAAAAACAAAACAAAAGGCAGATTCTTCAAAACAGTTTCTGCACTAAAATCAAGTGTCAAATAATCCTTCCACTCTTTAGGTTTGTTTCTTGCCATAATAATTTTGAATGTTGAATTATGAATTTTGAATGAGACGAAAAATCGTAGAAATCGTTTAGTGAATTCATTCAAAATTCATCATTCGAAATTCAAAATTCAAAATTCCTTATTAAAGCTTCTCCCCTATTCTCAAACTCGCACTTCGTGCTCTTGGATTAATTTTAATCTCCTCCTTTGAGGGAAGTATGGGTTTTTTAGTTATTATTTTGAACGGACGATAGATATTTCCGTAAAAGTCTTTTTGTGGTTCTCCGTCGAAATTTCCCACCTTTAAAAACTTCTTCACGAATCTGTCTTCGATAGAGTGATAGGTTATGATAACCAAGCGTCCTCCGGGTTTTAAAACCTCCAATGCTTCTTGGAGAAATGTTTTTAAAACGCCCATCTCGTCATTCACTTCAATTCTTAAGGCTTGGAAAACCTGTGATAGATAACGTACTCTTTGTCCTCTGATGTAAGGTTCGGCAACTCTTAAAAAATCGCCAGTAGTATGAATGGGTTTCAATTGTCTCTCTTTTACAATCGCTTCTGCTAAAGTTTTGGAATTTCTTACTTCGCCGTACTGACTAAACACATTTTGCAATTCATTGGCGGAATAAGTATTCACAATATCTTTTGCACTTTGGCCTTCCGCTTGATTCATCCGCATATCTAACTCTGCTTCAAATCGATAAGAAAAGCCTCGTTCTGCTACATCCAACTGATGTGATGACACTCCTAAATCTCCTAAAATTCCATCTACCTCATTTGCGCCATGCAGTCTTAAAAATCTTTTTAGATACTTGAAATTATGGTGGATGAAAGTAAATCGTGCATCGTCAGGTAAGTTTGGCAGTACATCTTCGTCTTGGTCGAAGCCAAAAAGCTGACTGTTTTCATCGAGTTTTTCAAGTATTGCTCTTGAGTGTCCTCCTCCGCCGAAGGTAGCATCAACATAGATGCCCCTTGGCTGTATCATCAAAGCATTAATGCTTTCATCCTTCAGAACTGGGTCATGGTAAGTCATGAGTTTAAAGTTGGTTGTGGTTTTAGCGGTTTAAGCCTCGGAAGGCGGATTACCGTTTTTTGCCTTACCCATTACCTCTTCTGCAAGGTCGGAGAAGTCTTCGGGTTCTTCTTCTAGAACACCGTCATATTTGTCTTTTGCCCAAATTTCAATTTTGTTAGTATGTGCGAATAGAACCAATTCTTTTTCGATACCAGCATACTCCAATAATTTCTTGGGTAAATTGATTCGATCAGAACTATCTGTATTTAAAGCAGTTGCTCCTCTAAAAAAGTATCGAACAAATGCTCTATTCTTTTTTACATAAGTATTCAACTGATTTACTTCTTCGCTTACAACATCCCAAACTTCTTTGGGATAGAGTGTCAAACAATCTTCAATACCTCGATTTATTACGAAAGCATATGACTCATGCTCACCCAATTGCTTGAGTAAAGGTGAGGGCATTCTAACCCTACCCTTTGCATCGAGTTTACAGTCATATTCTCCTAATAATTGAGACATTTTTGTTTTTTGACTAAGGTAATTTTATAGTTTATGTATAATTACACTTCAAAAGTATAAATATTGTCCACAAATTACCACTTTCTACCACTTTTTTTTAGCAAAAACTTTTCCACAAATTAACATTTTGACGATATGTAAACAAATGATTGTCAAATCATCATGAGAATGAAATTTTTGTAATTAAAAAGTGAATATATAGTTGTTTTTTATTATCTATAAATAAAAGAAATGGGTGGGAGGATGTGGTAAGGTTTTACTCATTTTTTGAAAAAATGAAAAAAAGAGAGATTTAAAGCTGTTTATAGGAATAATTAGAATGGAAATTTCATTGATTTTCAATGATTTATGTATTTGGAAAAATGATGTGGATAATTTAGTGGGAAAATGAGGGATTGGTGGGAGAAAGTGGACGTGGTTACTGACGAATTAAAAATTAAGAATGAATAATTTCGAAAATCGGAACCTCATTTGGTAAAATATGTTGGTGGTTACATGCAAAATAGCGTTTTTGACATATTTTCCTAAATTTTGTATTTTTGTAAAAACATACAGTTCAAATGACATTTCACCTTAAAAGACAATTATTTACAATAAAAGAGTATTACAAAATGGCGGAAGTTGGTATCCTCAAGCCTTCCGACAAGGTGGAATTATTGAATGGAGAAATCATACAAATGAGTCCAATAAAAAGCTTTCACGCAAGTATAGTCGATATGCTAATAGGAATGTTGAATTCAAAATATTATGGAGTTTATAACATTCGCTCTCAAAATCCTATCAGAATTAATCGCCATTCTGAACCTGAGCCTGACATTGCAGTTACAAAATTTCGAAAAGATCATTATAGAGATCAGCATCCTACAGCTAAAGATGTTTTACTGTTAATTGAAGTTTCAGATTCTACACTTCAGAAAGACAGAAAAATAAAACTCCCTATCTACGCAGAAGCAAAGATTCCTGAATATTGGATTGTAAATTCAGTAGACGAACAAATCGAAGTGTATCGAAATCCTAAAGACGATAAATATTCCTCAAAGAAAATTTATAAAAAAGGCAAGACTATTAAATGTAGTCAACTTGATTTTGAACTAAAGGGGAGTGATTTATTTTAACATTAGCTTTTACGGTAAGAATCAAAAAAACTTTTCCATTTCATACTCAACACCCCCATCACAGCTTCTTTAATAATTCCACCATGCATTTTTGAATCCCCTTCCACTCTATCAGTAAAAGTAATTGGAACTTCAGCTATTTCATACCCCATGGAACGTGTAGCAAATTTCATTTCTATTTGAAAAGCATATCCGATAAACCGAATTTTATCAAAATCCATATCTTCTAAAACCTTTCGAGAATAACAAACAAAACCAGCAGTTGGATCTTTGACAGGCATCCAAGTTATCATTCGTACATACCATGAGGCACCATAGGATAATAAGATTCTATCCAAAGGCCAATTCTCTAATTTTCCGCCTTTTACATATCGAGAACCTACTGACATTCCTCCACAATTTTGCGCAGCTTCATAAAGTCGCTCTAAATCTTTTGGGCTATGAGAAAAGTCAGCATCCATTTCAAAAATAAAATCATAATCACGTTCCAAACTCCATCTAAAACCATGAATGTAGGCAGTACCTAATCCAAGTTTCCCAGTTCGCTCTTCAATAAATAAAGATTTAGGATGTTCTTTCTGAAGGTCTTTTACAATAGCAGCAGTTCCGTCGGGCGAGCCATCGTCAACGATAAGAATATGAAAAGATTTATTGAGTGAAAATACTGCTTGGATGATTTTCGCCACGTTTTCCTTTTCATTGTAGGTAGGTATAATTACAATACTGTCCGCCAAAGCAGTTGGATTAAGTGTCTCTTTAAAGGTTTCTAATTGAGTCAACGGCAAATATAATTTTTTTTAACAAAATATCTTTTAACTGTGAACGGTTAACGATGAACTGTTAACTACTTTACGGTATTCAAATTCACAGTTCAACGTTAACCGTTCATAGTTAAAAGCCTATCGTATTTGTGGAAAGCGATTAGGATCTCCTTCTCGCATCACATTATATATAACTTCAAAAATGTCCTCAGGGTTGGGTTTTGAAAAATAATCTCCATCAGAACCGTAAGGAGAACGATTTGGCATAGCTGTTATTGTAATAGGCTGTGCATCTAAATATTCATAACCACCTTGTTTTTCTAATACTTCTTGCATCATGTATGCAGTTGCACCTCCTGGAAAATCTTCATCTAAAAATACAACTCGATTTGTTTTTTTAACGGACTCAACGATTTGATGTTCCAAGTCAAAAGGTAATAAACTTTGCACATCAATCAGTTCAACTGAAATACCTTGTTTTTCTAATAATTTAATTCCTGATTGAGCAATTCGAACACAAGAACCATAAGTTACAAGAGTAACATCTGTTCCTTCTTGTAAAATATCAGGAACGCCTAATGGAACTGTGAATTTATCAACATTATCAGGCAGTTGTTCTTTTAACCGATACCCATTCAAGCATTCTACAACTATTGCAGGATCATCTGATTGCAGTAAAGTATTATAAAAACCTGCTGCTTGAGTCATGTTTCGTGGAGTCAAAATATACATTCCACGTAGTGAATTCAACATCATCCCCATTGGCGAACCAGCATGCCATATTCCTTCTAGTCGATGTCCTCTAGTTCGAATAATGACAGGAGCTTGTTGTAAGTTATCGCTTCTCCAACGTAGCGTCGCTAAATCATCAGACAATGGCTCAATTCCATAAATCAAATAATCCAAATATTGAATTTCAGCAATTGGACGAAGTCCTCGCATTGCCATTCCTATCGCTTGCCCCATGATCGTCCATTCTCTAATTCCTGTGTCAAATACTCTATCTTTTCCATATTTATCTTGAAGCCCCGCAAAGCCTTGATTGACATCTCCAATATGTCCTACATCTTCTCCAAATGCGAACATTTCAGGAATACGTTTTAATGCTTTATCAAAACAATGATTCAGCACTTCAAAACCGTTTAGTTTCGGAGACTTTTCAGTATAAACTGGTGGAATTACAGGCACTCGAAGTGCCGATTTGGGAGACTCACTATACAAGTGAGTGTGGTATCTTTCATCACCTATTGCTTCAGTTGCTTCTATCCATGTAACAATATCTTTACGGGCAGCACTATCTGCTCCTATTGTTGCAAATATCATTTTCCTTGCATTCGCTAAAATTTCTGCTATGGTAGGACTAAATAAATTTTTCAATGACTTAGCAATTGAATTAACTTCATCGGTATTGCTAACCTCATTGGACAGGCGAGTATAAATTTCTGACAGTTTTCTTCTTTCTATTTCGATAGGATCAATAAATGCTTTCCATGCATTATTTTTAGCTTGCTTTGCATAATCTTTCGCATTTTCTTCTAGCGATTGTACATCCTTTTCCGTTAGAAACTTTTTTTCCAACATCCACTCTTTCATTCTTTTAATACAATCATTTTCACGCTCCCACTCCAATCGTTTCTTCGATTTGTATCTTTCATGCGAACCAGAAGTAGAGTGTCCTTGAGGCTGCGTCAACTCATCTACATGAAATAAAGCTGGGTTATGTGTTTTCCGAATTCGTGCTACTCCAGTTGTAAACATCTCCCGTAAGCCTTCATAATCTCCACCTTTTACATGATACAATTCATAGCCTTCTCCTTTTTCATTAATTCTAAATCCTTCTAGCAAAGTAGAAATACTTCCTTTTGTAGTTTGAAATTCTTTTGGAACAGAAATTCCATAACCATCATCCCAAACACAGATTGCCAATGGTGCTTTTTGCACACCTGCTGCATTTACCGTTTCCCAAAAAACGCCTTCAGAAGTACTTGCGTCTCCAATCGTTACAAAACTTACTTCATTCCCTTTAGCTGAAAATTGATTGGTTTTTAAAGTTTTACTCTCTCTATATTTTTTTGACGCTAAAGCGAGACCCAATGCTCTTGCCATTTGTCCTGCTGTACAGGAAATATCAGCAGATACATTGTACAATTTTTTATGTTCAGTCCATTCTCCTTTATCGTCAATAATAGCTGTCGCAAAATGATTATTCATTTGACGGCCTCCTGAAAACGGATCATTTTCAGCATCAGCATAAAGTTGTGCAAAAAAGTTTTCCACCGTACTCAAGCCTAGCGCAAACATAAAAGTTTGATCTCGATAATATCCAGATCGCCAGTCCCCTTTCTTGAAGGCACGAGCCATAGCAACTTGTGGGACTTCTTTTCCCCCACCAGTAATTCCAAACTTAGCTTTTCCAGTTAAAACTTCTTTTCGAGCCAAAAGAGATGCTTCACGGCTCACTAGGCAAGTCCAAAAATCTTCGATAGCTTCTGAACGAAATGAGTCTTTCTTTTTTCCTTTTCGGGTTAATGATTTTAAAATAGGATTGTCAATCATATTAATTGATAATATTTTTCTTTTTAACGAGGTTTTTAATAAAAGGACTATTTTTATAAGAATTTTTATAAAAAATAGTTCAGTAAAGGTCAAAAATAATTTCCCGATTTGAACGAAATCTTTTGCCCTCATTTTTCACTTAACCAACAGGCAGATTCAGTCAAAGTGTCAACAATTATCCTTCATTAAAGTAAAAACTGAGAACACAATATCCTCGTCTAAATCGGGAACTTATTATTTGACCGTTACTAGGTTGTGATTCTGATAAAATCGTAAGTTTTTGGAAAATGTAAAACTCGTTATCAGTTTTTTAGGTAAATATATACGTTATTGAAATATAAATGGTTAGATCAGTAATTCGAGTGCAAAAGTACAAAAAATAGACTTATTATCATTATAAAACCATTAAAACCTTAGGGCATAAAGTTTGCAAAAGAGTTACTTATAGTGCGTTTTTTACGTCAAAAGGTCAGTTTTTTAGGTGTAAAAAAACCATTAACATCTCGTTAACCTGATATTCGCCTGAGAAACTTTCATTTTGGAAAATATATCTCTATTTTTGTTTTGTTAATAATTCTGGACATCAACCAAAAAAATTTAAAATACAATGAAAAAATTAATCTCATTATTCACATTTTTAACTTTAGCTGTTACATTTACCTTTGCTCAAGCACAAGCAACTCCTGACAACGCGGCTCCAGGGCCTCAAATGGAATTAAGTTCTACAACTGTAGATTTTGGTACAATTGAGCAAGATTCTGATCCTTTTAGATCAATTACCTTTACTAATACAGGAGATGAGCCTTTAATCATCAAAAATGCAAAAGGTAGTTGTGGATGTACAGTTCCTACTTACGAGAAAGCTCCAATTTTACCTGGAGAAACTTCTGAAATTAAAATCCGATACGCTACCAATCGTTTAGGAAAAATTAATAAAACAGTAACTCTTTTTACAAATGAAGGAGATGCTTCTAAAAGAGTAATCAAAGTTGTTGGTATGGTAAATAAAAAAGCTGCACAGCCTGAAGCTGTTCCTGCTGCTGCTCCATCAATTTTAACTACTCCTAATAAAGCTAATAACTAATAGGAAATAGTTTAAGTTTTAATAAAAAAACCTACTCTGTAGAACAGAGTAGGTTTTTTTATATCCAAATGAAGAAGGGAAAATGAATTAGGGAAAAAAAGAAAACCCTTGCTTTAGCAGCAAGGGTCTCTAACCCAAACAAATAAACACAAAAACTACTTTTAAATATTTTCGATGCTACAAAAATAAGTTGAAAAACTAACGAGGGCAATAGTTGGTGTTATTTTTTGTGACATTAAAAAAGCACTATTTTTTTCATCAACCCTTATAAAATATAGGTTTCTAAGCAAAAAGTGGGATTGGGTTTTTAAAAAAAAATCATTTTTTCGTCACTCATTTTGTACCAGAAATCACCAAAAAATCAATAACGTCCAAACTTTGATAGTTAAATTTTTTTTACATTAAAAAAAATCAAAATATCTAGATTTTCTTAAAACTGGTTTTATTCTCTCAAGATAATTGGCAATACATCAGTAATATTTTAATTTGTGCATCTTAATAACTGATGTTACGCAAAAAATATAATAATCTAGTTTCGAAAATATATTGGGTATTGAACGCTGAGTCGCTGAGACACAGAGTTGGTCGAATAACTTATTGAGGTCGCAGAGGATTTTTATTAAAATAAAAATGAGCTGAGATACAGAGATTCAAAGTGTTCTTGATAAAAAGGCTTTGCGAACTCTGCTTTGGGGTGTTTAT
>CAKZSH010000119.1 GCA_937918905.1 uncultured Saprospiraceae bacterium | reverse complement strand
AATAATCTACCCAGATGACGAGGTTGTTTTTTTCTTTGAGGAAATGGAAAAATTAAGGCATACCCTGCGGTACGGCTTCATTTTTTCATGAAGTCAAAGAGAAAAAGAAGCCGTCAGGTGGGTAGATTATTTATTTCCTAGTCCCCTATTTTTAGAATTAAATTTTTTATTCAATATCCAGTTTGCACTTAGTTTTCCTTGGTTATTTTTTGAATTAAAGACTTTATCCAACTCACCCGTTTGGTCATCAATTACTTCTGATATTAGCGTTTTGTTTTCTACTCTCGATACTGCAGCCGTAAAATTGGCATTTCCCCAAAAAAAAGAACCTCCCCGCAAAACTTAATCTGCGGAGAGGATATCCCAAAAACCGATCTTAAAGCATTCTTAAACCGGCTCTAGCACCTAATCATTAAAAACATCTAAAAGGTTCTTTCATTATTGATTGTGATGGTGAAGTTTGCAATCAAAAATGATTAGTCAAGTTTAGGGGAAAGTAATCTGCCATGCGGCAGATTACTTTATAAAGGGATGACTAATTTGTATTTTATGAGTTCTTTAATAAATCTCGTTTTTTAGTCAGAGAAAAAATAAAATTATCACTTCCTTCAGTCGTTCTTAATTTCACTTTTTCTCTGACACGAGATTTATCAATGAACATTTATAATATCTAAGAAAATTAGTCTTGGATCAAGATCATTTTCTTAGTAGCATTACGTTTATCAGTTTCTAAGTGATAGTACAATACTCCGATACCACCGCTCAATTCAGAACGAGTAACATCAACAGTATGGAAACCTTTAGTATAATCACCTTCAACTGATTTCAAAATTCTACCTGCTGTATCGTAGATTTTCAAGCTTACATGAGTTGCCTCTGGTAAGTTAAATCCGATAGACGTTTCAGCCTTAAATGGGTTAGGAGTATTTTGAAGTAATTCAAATGCAGTAGAGTTAACAGTAGTACCATCAAAGTTGATAGCTACGTCATACAAGTTATTTGAATTATAAGCCTCACCTGGAGTGTATCGAGAAGTCAAAGTAAATACTTCACTCAAAGTAACATCAGCCTGAGCAACAAATGTCAAACTAAATAATACTTGATTATCTTCTACTTTTACAGCTTTAGAGTTATTCCAGCTAGTAGTAACTACACCTTCATTCAACTTAGTGAAACCGAAGTTATCAGAAGTAAGTCCTTCTAATTGAGTAGCAACATCTACCAACTCAACATTATCAAATCCTAAAGCAAATTGGTAACCTGATACATCAAAGTTATTAGCTCTGAAATCAACAGTAAATTCTTTACCAGCTTTGATTTTTTTATCTTCTACATTGAAAGCTAAAACTCCATCAGCAGAACGAGTCTCTGTTCCTAGTAAACTGTTAGGAGAAGAAGTTCCGTTAACATCTCCAACTTTTACAGCTACGAAATTAGCTTGAGCAGAATTTGTCATGTTATTAAAATCAGCAGCTTCAGGGAAAGCAGCAGAAAATGGATTAGCTGGGTTAGGGAAAACATGGCTAGCATCAACAAATCTCCAAGAATCATTATTAGCCAATTCAGTATCAATGTGAAGGATCAAAGCTCTCAACTTCACTACATCCAAAGTAGTTACACTTTGAGAACCGTTAGCATCAGCAGCAATAATTTTGTAAGGAGAATCTAATAATTCAAGTCCTAAGATATGCTTACTAATCAATACTAAGTCATAAGTAGAAACACCGTTTAAGTAGTTAACATCTTTCTGTGGAGTAACAGTATAGCTACCACCATTTGAAATTTGAGGAAACTCAAAAGTACCAGTCTCATCAGTTACAACTGGAGCCATATTTCCACCATTAATATTTACAGTTACATCTTCTACATCTTCGTCAAATTCGTTCTCAATGTTACCAGAGATAATCATTGCAGATGGTCCAGGACAAGCTCCATTAGGATCTTGTACACTTATTACTGTAGTACAATAATCTTGGTTCCCAGCAGCATCTGTAACATAAATTTGAACTGTGTATAATCCATCAGCTCCTATATCAGCACAAGAGATATTAACTGACTTGTCATTAACATTTGGAGAGAAAGAAAATTCTAATGCAGAATAATCAGTACAGTTATCGTAGCTTGATCCACTTTCGAAATCAGTAGCCCAAATCTCAACTGTTCCTGAAGAAGGCATGATTACAGTAGACAAACCGAAGATACATACTGGAGTAGGCTTCTTAGCATCTCTTACTGTAAAGTTTCTAGAATCAGAAGAACTATTTCCACAACCATCAGTAACCGTAAAAGTTACAGAGTAAGAACCATTTGCAAATGCACCTGAAGCAGAAGCACCTGAACCTGAAAGTCCAGTACTGAATTCATAAGAGTACTCAAGGTCAGCAGCAGCTGTACAATCGTCAGAAGCAGTAATATCAAATGCTACAAAAGCATTTCCACAGTTAGCATCGAAGTTATCAATAGTAGTCGCACCATTGAAAGTTTCGATAATAGGATCAGTAGAATTGATTACTTTAATAACTTGAGTGTAGTGGTATACCCCAGGACCTTCAACTGTAGGATCTTGGTTACCAGCAGCTTGACACATGTCAATAATTATCCATTTACGGAAAATATTCAAACAAGCATCACCAGCTCCAAAACTAAGTACTTGATCTTCGTAAGTTGAAGCAATATTATCACAAAATCCTTCAGTAATAACTGGACGGTCATATGGAGAAGGTAAATCACTTGGATCAAGACCTACACCACATGTACTTACAGTATAATCTAATGGCCAAACTACATCATCAGTAGGGTCATTATCATTATTGTTATTGATGTAAAAAGGATCACTATTTACTATAATAATATCTTGAAAACATCCATCAAAGTTCCCGTTACCATCAGTAGCAGACCAAGCAATTTTGATTAAACCATTTCCACAATCTACAGTATTAGCAATTACATTTGAAGTAACTGTAACATTACAGTTATCACTTGCAACTGGCTCACCAGTAAGTCCTAATGCAGCAGCATTTAATGGCTGTCCTACTACGAATTCATCAATCAATGGGTTGTCACACTCAATATTAACATCTGGCTTACAGATAATTGTTGGAGCCAACTTATCTTGAACTTCAACTTCTACCATACAAGAGTTAGTGTTTCCAGCCTCATCTTTTACTCTCAATTCTACCATTACAGTAGAACCTAAATCACAACAATAAAAAGGAACATAATCATCAAATGAAGTTCCGTCAAATCCTGGGCAAGATGGGTTATCCATTCTTCTTGCTTTGTACTCAACGATACCACAGTTATCTAAACTACCATCATCAAGAGTCAATGCTTCGATATGAGCAGTTCCATCAGAACCTAAACTAACAATAGTATGCTCATCACAAATTGCGATAGGAGCAATCTGATCTGAAACTGTAACTGTAAAAGAATAATTAGACTCATTACCACATGCATCAGTAGCATAGTAAGTAATCGTATGAACTCCAAGAGGAGCACCTACTAATAATCCACCATTTCCATTAATAGTACCAAGTGGAGTCTCAATATATACATCATAACTTCCACCTGAACAATCGTCAGATAAACCAATAACTGGTAACTGAGCATTTGCAGTACAAGAGTTAGTTGTCGTACTGATATTAAGATCAGGTAATTGTTGCATAACTGGACCAGTAGTATCTAATACTTTGATGATCTGTGTATGTGTAATGATTTGATCAGTACACCCGTCAGTAGCAGTCCAAGTTCTTAACAACTTGTAACTACCTTCACAAATTTGGATAGTTTGATCCAAGTAAGTGTAATCTAAATTAAAACAAGTAGTTCCAGTTGGAGTTCCTGTATTAATAGGATCTGTATTACCTTCACAATCCAAATCAACATTTGGTGGAAATACTATATCAGCTAATGAACCTCGCTCAATAGAAATAGTAGAAACACAAGAAGCATTATTACCACTAGCATCTGTAGCAGTATAAGTTCTTGTGATAATCGTAGCATATAATCCATTACATCCATTATCTTGTACAACATCATCATAAGTAACAGTAACCGTAGCACTACATCCATCAAATGCAGAAGTAGGTGCAGTAGGAAGTGCATCTGTACAACTTAAAATAACATCACTACAAGTAATCGTTGGAGGCAATTTATCTTCAACTAAGATATTTCCCCAACACGGAGGACCAGTAGGTCCTTGTACGGTAACGCTGTAGGTTTGTCCTACATCTCCTGGGCCCAATACAACTGGTAACCCTGTATTTGTAAAAGTAACAACATAGTCTTCTATGTTACTGTAAGTTCCCTCCAAAATTTGGTCAGCACTAACGATAGCCTGACAGTTCTCATCCAATGAAATATGGACTAAACTATTACAAGTCGTTTGAGCTTGCATTTGAAAGGTGCTAAAGAACAAAGCAACTAGCATCATCCATGCGGATCTCATACTAATTCCTCTGCTTTGGGTAAAATTCATTTTTCTCATGGAATAAATTTGTTTGTTTAAAAAAATAATGTTTGAATTTTATTAATAGGTTAATAATCTGATTACGTATTTTAATTGTTAGAAAAACGCAATCGTTTTACGATATAATTTTTGTAAAGTAGAATTTGGCACTCCATATTCTCTTCCTACTTTATTTAAATTTCTCAAAAGAGATTCTTCCAAAGGAAGTTGGTTTCGTTTTACATCTACTGCCACTAACCAATAGTAGCGGTATTGTAAGCCTCTTGAGTAATCGTTATTCATTTTATCCATCTCCTCTGTAAGTGACAAGAAAGCTTGTTCACTATCATAAGTTCCATTAGGGTAAGCTTTTACATTGAATTGAGTAGCCAATATATGACTGGAGTTAGAAGCGTTAAATGACTCCTGTGCAGTTGTGTTAGAAATATTAATCAAGAACAAACCAATGCATAGAATCATCATCGATTTCCAAGAGCGGGGAGCGCAATATTGATTGTAAGTATTGATTTTGTTCATAATTCTAACTTTGTGATTTTGTAATTTTTGTTTTTTGTTTTTTGTTTTTTGCAAAAGCACTACTATGAATATTCTACATAGGTCAAAAACCTAAAATCGAAACATCATTTTAAAAGAAAAGTACCCTTTCACTATACATAGATCTAGTGAAAAATCCTTTAACAATTTGGTTTGATTACTCTTGTGATAGGTTTAGAGTTTTCAAAATTGAACAGCTTTTTAAAGCTATATTAAGATTATCTGTAAAAATTCCGTGGGAGTTTTTATTAATGGAGGGAAGCATGATACACATAAGTATATCAATCAAAAAGGAATTATTTCGGTTAGTGAGAAATGTCGGTTAGATTGGGAAAATTTGAATTGTTAGAGACTCGATTATTTCGTTCTCAACAACAAGACAAATGTAAAGCAAAAAGTAATGATAGGATATACCTTCAAATAGGTATTTTTAATATTAATAATTTTTACTTTCGTTTTTTTGTGCATCAACTGTACACGAGTCAAGGTTTGACTTCTCAAGTCAAGCCTTGACTTATAAGAACATCAATATAAATCAAAGCCTGACTTCTCAAATCAAGCCTTGACTCGTACAGCCAATACTGAATAATTATCTTTTTTTTTCTAAAAAAAACCTCTTCCAACGTCAGTCGAAACCTCCGTCAAGAAGAGGTTAAATCCCAAAAACCGATTACTGAGTATATTCTTTATTACATTTTTTTTCTAAAAAAAGCCTCTCTCGACACAAGTCGAAACCTCCATCAAGAAGAGGCAAATCCCAAAAACCGATTACTGAGTATATTTCTTTTTTTCTAAAAAAACCTCTTCCGACGTCAGTCGAAACCTCCGTCATGAAGAGGTTAAATCCCAAAAACCGATTACTGAGTGTATTTCTTTTTGGTAAGTCATTAGTCAACTAGCAATTCGCCAAACCGAATTACTAATCAACTAATTACCATTTTTACCAAAATTCTAATCAACTAAAATCATTTTCTTTATCAATATTTCAGAGCACGTTTCCAACTCGTAATACATCACTCCACTACCTTTGAGGTCTGATAATTTTTTTTCGTTATATCCTTTAGCAAAGTCACAATTTCACAATTGTCTACACTTCCATCATCAAAAATATTGGCATGAGCAATTGCAGTACCATCATTGACTAATGAAATAGAAGTATGCTCATCACATATTGCAACAGGTGCAATATTATCTACGATAGTAATTGTAGTGGAGCATGAACTAATATTTCCACACTCATCCTCTGCGATATATGAATCGTGTAATCTCCCAAAGGAAGTCCAGCTACCAAGTCTCCATTTCCATTTAAGGTTCCGTTAGGAGTTTCAGTTGTTACGGAAAAATTAGAACAAGCATCTGTAATTGTAGCGGCTGGCAAAAAAGCATTTCCAGTACAAGAGTTAGTTGTTGTTCCTATTTCAGGAATGGTAGGACAATTAATGATGGGAACAATTTCATCTAATATTTTGACAATTTGAGTGTGGGTAAAAATTTCATTCGTACACCAATCCACAACTGTCCACGCTCTAAGTATTTTATAACTTCCTCCACATGAATTAATTGTTTGATCTTCATAGTCCAATGAGAATTTACAGACTTGGTGGTCAGCAATACTTTCTCCATAAATTGTAGGATACCCAGTATTAGAAGGATCCGTATTTGCATTTGAACACTCCAAGGCAGGTAGAGCATTATCATCTAAATGAACTGGAAATTGAATATTTGCACCATCTGCTTTTTCGATGTAAATGTATTGTGTGCAAGTTTGTTCATTGCCACTATTATCTGTTGCAGTCCATACCCGCGTGATTTTTTTTAAATAATTAGCATTATTACAATCGTAATCTTCTGTTGTATCATCGTATGACAATGTTGGATTTCCACAATTATCAGAAGCAGTTGGAATTGTATTGTTATAAGAAATTGCTAATTGGTAAGGATCTGTATTTTCTGTACAGTTGATAAATAAATCTGAGCACGCAATGTTAGGAAGTATTTTATCTTCAATCAATACATTTCCCCAACAAGAGTTTACCGTACCGTCAGAGTAGTATTTTATTAAATTATATTCTAAATTTTGTCCAACAAAAGCACAATTCAATAAAGCAGATGTTGAAGTTATGGTATGTCCATATAAGGTAACATCTTGAACAACTGGCGCACTTCCTGTAATTTCAACAACTATGGCATCCAATAATGGAAAGCAAGCAATATTATATCCTTCCTCCCAAACTAAAGCAGGTTCAATTAATTCATATCCACTTGCATCAAGTGACACATTTAATTGACTATTACAACTTGCATTACATAAGCCTGAGATGTTTTCTTGAGCTGAAGAATTAGTCGTACTTCCTATGACAGTTAGGAAAACCAGAATGCTAATTCTCAACAGTTTTTTAATTGCGTGTAAAATAGATTTTGTCATGTCTGATTACGATTTTTGGAGTAGCTGTCGGGCTTTAATCCGCAGTAAAAAAATACATGGTTTCGATCAATTTCAAATAAAATCAATCGTCATATTTTGTATAACAAAATAAATACAAAAACCAAAAACAATAAAAATCACTTTACTGGATTGAATAAAAATTTGTGGATTTTCCAGGAGAGGGAGAATAGGGATGATGCTCCTGACACATCAAAGGATACAATGAAAAAGAAAAACTGGAAAATTATTTTAAAGGGAGGAGAAAAGAATAAATGTTGTTCATTGTGTTTATTTCCTCAAAGTGTTTGCTAGTGTAAAGTGTTAGATCATGTAAGTGTCGTAGTTTCTGGTATTAAAAAAATTGTAAGATTCTAAAGTAAAATTTTTTCCTAAGTCTCAATTGTATTGAGCTTATTTTGTAAGGTTGTTATTGCTCTTTAATTATGATTCAAATTTACAACATTCCTCCCCTCGTGTCTATACCTTTGAATTGGTATTTTTAATATTAGAAATTTTACGATTTACGGTCTCCCGAATTCTTTGGGAGTCCGTAAATCGTAAATAAAAAAACCTCTCCCACCGAAGCAAGAGAGGTTTATCCCAAATACCGAATATTGAAACAATTAAAACCAATTTATAAATCATATTATTCTATCGAAATAGAATTGTAAATATGCTGTTGGAAAATTATTGAGCAAGTCAATAACTTAGGAGGGGGGAAATTTTTGAATCCTGAAATATTACTCAGGATTATTTTGAGCCTCTTCTTCGACTCCTGATTTAGCGAATTCGATTAAAGTCATCACTAAAAATAATACGATCATGGCGTTGAATAACATTGATTATTTTTATTATAAATTTAAGGGAAATATCAATGCGGCGATATACCATAAAAATGGTATTTTTTAGTTGATAAAAAATAAAGTTTGGGGAAACACGTTGCTTGTAGAAGAATAACATAACATTTACAAAAACACCTAATCAGGCGAAGCACTACCATTTACATCTCCTCTTTT
>CAKZSH010000118.1 GCA_937918905.1 uncultured Saprospiraceae bacterium | reverse complement strand
CTAATCCTCTCTCTTGAAGGAGTTTTTCATTAAAAATAAAATCTGTATTATTTTATCATGGTTTAAATACTAAACCATTCCTTTTTTACATTATAAATAAATCATATGCAAAATGGAATTGGGCAATCGAATATAAAAACCTTATGTCCAACGAACCAATCTAATACCTTCTATTTTTTTAAACTAAAATCTATTCCTATGAAAAATTCCCTCCTTATTTTAGTATTGATTTTTCCACTACTTACTCATGCCCAAGATAGTTTGAGTTTGGATCGAATAGAAAAGATGATTAAGTATGACGATTTATTAGCCTTTGAAAAATATCTAGCAGAAGGAAACGATTTGAATGATTGTTATGAAATAAATGGTAGCAGTTATTCGATGTTGATACTTAGCATCAAATTCGGAAGAAAGAAAATATTTAAATATTGCATTGATGAAGGTGCAGACCTTAATCAAATTTGTGATGACAAAACACCACTAATTTATGCGCTTAAATATGAAAGAATGGGCTTCTTTAAAAAATTATTGATACGAGGTGCGAATAAGGAGGCCAAAACGGAACAGGGTAGAACCGTGATCGACTATGCTAAAAAATATAAAAGAGAAGTTTATTTTGATTTATTAAAGTAATATCTTCTAAACAGTAACAGCCCAATATAAAAGTATTGGGCTGTTGCTTTAAATTACGAAAAGATCTACATCGTAACTATTCGTGTTAAAAAAGATTTTGCCTTCATTTTTAAGAAGACAAAATCCCAATCGCTTTTTCCAAATCCTCGTCTTGGAATCCCAAATAATAATCTGTCTCCACAAAATATTCAAATTGCTCTTTTAAAAAATCATTCACATCATCAAGGATAACATAACATTCACATTTGTTTTCTTTCAGCCATTCTTCAATACATTCTCCTCTTGACATGCTATTCTGTCTTCCCGTAGATTGTTGATCATACATTGGGATAATATCTATGAGTTCTCCAGGCATTTGTCTTTCCATCCACATGTCCATCATTGTAGTTAACCCCAAATGACGCCACGAAGAAGAAATTACCACCTCCGCATCGGTAGCTTCAATAAGTTGTTGCAATCGTTCCACACATTCGTAATCGAAAAGTAATCCATACTCATCTCGATCAGAATAACCTTCGATCAAATTAGCATTACCTTTCCATGGATTGGAGTGGTTGTCAATTTGTAGAACACCATCAAAATCTAAGAAAATTATTTTTCTCATCGGTATAGAAATTGTTGAGTTTTTAATCATTAAACCTGTTAACCAATTTAAAACATCTTCTCCATCACTTCTATGATCGCATAATAATATCCGATTGTCCTTTTCTTTTTTATAAAAAACTTCTCCGTGTACGTCTGTAAAAAACTTGTCTGCCCAATCATCAACATAATACCAATCCGAATTTAAATCAATGTATTTACATCTATTGTCTGTATCTGGAATCAAAATGATTTTTTCCATAAACCATTTTTTATCTGGAAAAATAGGAGCTAGTTTTCTGTACATGGCTTCCTTCCTTTTATCTAAAGTATTTAATTTCATTACTTCGGAAGCAAAGATATCTACCCAACCACTTACACATGCAATAAACTCAAAGTTCGATTTCTTTAAAACATTTTCCAAAGCCCCATTTAGTAAACCTTTTTTGTGGTTATCATCATAATCTAAAAAGGTACCATCAATGTCAAAATATAGAACTTTGATTTTATTCTTGGATTGTAAATTTATTGTTATGTCATCACCGTATGTAGTTTGAATAATTCGTTCAGCAGAATCTCATTTATTGATTTTATCAATATTCGCATGAAAAGTAAATTCCTTTGTATCCAAATTTAAAGCACAAAGATGTCCTAATCCAAATGACTCAAAAGCACATCCTGCATCAATGTCTAATGCGGGGATATAAAATAAATCATCGACACTACCTTTGATAACCAGTATTCGAGTAGGCGTATGTCCATGTACGATAATTCGCTTGCCGAGCCATTGCATATCAATATCATCATACCAATGTCGAGCCCAAATCATTTCATGCTCATCTTGCAATGGAAATTTAGTTTTAAAATTTAACCCTGCATGAACCAAAATGTAATCTTTCAATTCAAAATAATAAGGTAACTCTTCCATCCATTCGATGTAAGGTTGTGGAATATCTTGATTCGCTTTTGCATCAAAACTTTTAAGCGTTTCAGGTTCTCCGTTATACCAAATTTCCTTTTCGGCTAATTCATCCAATAGCATTTGTTCATGATTTCCACGAAGACAATGAACCTGATAACCCTCTTCCTGCAAATCCCAAATATGATCAATTACGCCACGACTATCAGGCCCACGATCAATGTAATCTCCCAATAGATATAGCACATCTTCCTTGGAAAAAGCGATTTGGTCAAGTAGTGCTTTGAAGGTTTTGGCACAACCATGAATGTCAGAGATGGCAAAACGTCTCATGATATTTAAAATATTTAAACACAATTCTAAGCGGTATTAGAAATGCAGAAAAGTGTTGATTAAAAGAAATTTTAGAAAATGTCAAGGTTTAGAAAGGTGCCTCTGGAAAACGAGGCTAAGCTCATTTTTGAGAGGAAAGGATAAAATTAAAATGGAACGAATTCATAGTTGTAGTTTTATTGTTTTATTTTCATATTTAAAAACTTCATCATAACGATTTTTGTGACAAATTCGTTCCCTATAATTTCATTATTTTTTAGATGAAGTCAAAAAGTTATTCTTCCTCCGAATTATTATTTTTCTTCGCTCTCATTTCAAACAAAACTGCGGAGAGGATTTCGTTATCTTCTTCTTTCAGTTGACTGGGTTCGTTTTTTAAATTAGCAGTTTTATTTAGAACAGGTTCATCAGTTTGATTCTTTTTAAAAGGAGAATCCTTTTGATGAAGGCTGATAAATTTTCGAGAAAAAAACAATCCTCCCAATAAAACAAAAGTCGCTAAAATCATTAACCAGTTTTCATATTCTTGAAAAAGAAAAACATCGTACAATCCATGAACAAAAACGGTTAAGAAGAATCCTATAAAAATATATTGAATTTGTTTTGCTGGATTAAATTTTGCCAAACCTACATAATACCCCAAGATAACTGCAAAGACTGCATGAGAAGGAACTGCTGTAAAATTCCGAACAATTGCCAAAGCAATATCAGGAGGGCTCAAGCAATAAATTACATTTTCAACTATCGCAAATCCCATCCCAATCATTACTGCATAAACAATTCCATCCATCGGCTCATTAAATGCCTTGTGATTATATGGAATTAACATTAATATGGTAAATTTTAAAAATTCTTCTACAAATGCTGTTCGGATAAAAGCGGAGAAAAATAAAATACCAGGATGTGTATTTGGATTTAAATTATGTTCATTTACATAAGGCATTATCATATCATCAAATGCGCCTTCAAAATATCTTGCTGCAAAAAAAATAGCTACTCCCAATATCCAACTGATTACTAATAACGGGACTGGTTCTTTTTCATGTTTGTCTAGTTTAACAATGAAATAGCAAATCAAAAACCCAGGAACGATAGCTGCTAAAAAAGTAAGAAAGGTCATTCAGTTATTACGATTTTTGTAGCTTTTGTTTTTTGAAATTCATGACAGAAGGCAATAAAGTTTTGAATGATTTTTTGTGTGGCCTGAGTTGCTTCAAACATTCCCATATGACCAATACCTTCTAAGATATGAATATCTGAAACGTCTGGTAGCGCAGTTTGTTCCAAACATTTTTGCAACGGAACAACTTGATCTTCCAACCCAACAATAAAAAGAACAGGACATTTTATTGATTTTAAAACATCAGTTTGATCAGAACGATTCATCATCATTTGCAAACCTCCAATGATTCCCTCTGTTGGAAATGTACTTGCTCGGTGAATCATTTGATTCACTAAAAAATTATTACTACTTAAAAATGCAGGAGGGAATAATTTAGGAAATAATTGTTTCACATAATGAAAGTGGCTATTCCGTTTGATAAAATCAATACTCTTTGCACGGTTCTTTTTCTTCTCCTCTGAGTCAGCATATGGATGAGAATGAAAGAGTCCTAAACCATTCAAATAGGATTCATATTTTTTTGCAAAAGCTAAACTTACGTATCCTCCCATCGAATGTCCAATCAAAGTAACTTGTTGGATTTCCAAATGATCTAAAACTGCTTTGACTGAATCTGCAGCATAATCAATTGATGGATTTTCTACAGGTTTTGATAAACCAAAACCGATTAAATCAATACGGATAATTTTATTGGAAGTGAATTGAGAAATGAAATTGTCCCAAACAGAACTGTCTTCACAAAAACCATGAAGTAGTACAATCGGGTCACCTTTACCTTGAGTGAGGTAGTTGATTTTTCGTCCTTTGAAGTTTAATGTTGGCATATTTTCTCTAGTGCATTGTCATAATCTGTTGCTAAATTACTCCAATCATATTGGGCAACAAAATTTTGATAGGTTTTTACTGTTTTGATTTCCGACCAATTTGCAATCGTATTTTTTATTTTTATAAAAAAATCATCTGTAGTTGAATAAAGATGTGTTGCGTGCAATGAAGTCGGGATATGTTCTGGATATGCTAAACGGTTCGGCAAGATAGGAAAACAATCGCAATACATTGCTTCAACTACACTTCCTCCAAAAAAATCTTGATTACTCGAAACAGGTAGAATATCTGCTTGCGAAAGAAGCTGCGCATATTTTTCCCAACTTTCAGCATAGCCAAAATGAATGATTTGATCTTTTAAAATTTCTTTCGCTTTTTGAAAAATGGGTGGCGATTTTTTGTAGGATTCTCCAACTACAATTATTTTAAAAGGAATGGCTTCTTTTTTTAAACGAAATAAAGTTTTAAAAAACAAGTCGGGATTTTTGTCATATTCCCATCGATGATTCCAAAGCAAAATAGGTTCTTGTTCTTTTTTTATTTTAACAAAATCATCAAACCGTTTTAAATCCATCCCAAGATGGAGTACTCTGCTTTTATTTTTTATCAAATCAATATTTTCTAAATTCTTAAAATCAGGAAATTGATTTAGAAAATCAGGTAACTCATTTAAAAAAGATTGTTGATGATAATTTGAATTAAAAAAAAGAGCATCCGCAGTCAAAGCACTTGTGTAATTAATAAATGCATAATGATTGTCTCGTCCTTTTTTTACATCTTGATCGGTAGGCGACCAAGGGTAGGTAAGTTGGTTTTCATGAAAATAAATGGCAGTAGGAATTTGAGAAGTGTATTTTCTAGTCAATGCTAAAAAGGTGTTCAAATCTAGCATATCAGTTGCAAAAATTAAATCAAATTTTATGTGCGTATATTTCTCTAAAAAAATATCTGCAAGCGTAACAGCACCTCCATGCATTCTCCATTTCCAATGTCTTCCAGGAAGGGAAAGTATTTCCGCGTGATGAGCGGAATGTTTTTGGTAGCCTTGTGCCCATTGCTGGTGACTGCCTGTGAAGAAAGGTTCGAGGAGGAGGATTTTCATAATCGCTTTTCAACTTAAATCAAATACTAATTACAATAAATTTTTCTTAAGAAGGATTTTTCTAATTTCAACAGAAGTAGCTTGATTAACATTGAGTATTTTTATAGTCGCTTTTCCAATACTAGTTTTTGCGTTGATTACCCCTGTCGATTCTATTTCAAAATGGTCAACCCATTTATCTTTTCTAGGGTTAAAAAAACGAACTAAGTTAGAAGAATCTATTCCAATGAATGTTGCGATATCAGAACCTTTATGATTATTGCATTCTGGGCATGAAAATGCAAGGTTCTCAATATCCGAGGTGCCACCATGTTTTAAACTAATAATGTGTTCAATATGGAAAGGTAGAATCGCATACCGCTCAAGAAGCAAACAATATTCACAATGAAACTGAGCGTTTTTAGCTACGAAGGTACGGATGGAATTGGAAATGTATCGACTCACTTCTCATCAGAATTTCTAGGAGACTCCGCTTTAACTTTGGCCAAGCTGATGATTCGATTTAAAGCTAAAAGATCATAAAGTTCTTTTTCTTCTTCAGGAGAAAGTAGCTGATTATCACGTTTATGAGATAATTCTAAATAGCGATCTCCCATCTCTTTAGAAACTTTGAATGCTAATAATTCTTTTGGATTAGCATTGGCAAGTAAGTTTGCCAGTTGTTCGTATTCACTATGAAGAATTGACATAAAATTGTTTTTTATCAAAAATAAGGAATTTGATTTAATAACGAAACAATAGTAGAAAGTATTTGATTCCAAAAAGGCATTCATTTATTAGAAAAATCATACCTTCATTTTCTAAAATGAATTAATTTGTCAAACCATTCCAACGAAAAATACCAATCTCCCAATCAACGTGCTTGGCGAAGATTTTTAAAGAACAAACCTGCATTATTCGGTTTGGGGTGGATAGTTATTTGTGTTGTGATTGCATTGTTAGGATATTTGATTGCACCTGATAATTCTCCTAATGTCAATTATCAAACCCCTGAAGTTGCTTTGAAAAATCCTGGCTTTTCTATCCAAATGTTGAAGGTTAGAAAGAACCAAGTTTATGAAAAGCAAAACTTTTTGACCACCCTATTTTTTGGAAAAGCAAATCCACACCGTTTGATTCCGATTAATAGTTTTGAAATGATAGGAGACTCCATCGTGATTGAAGAATATGCAGGAAGAGATGCGGAGACTCATGAATTAAATTTTGGGGATTTTAAAAGTTTTCATCTTGCAGATGTTGTTTTTCCTGTCAATCCTAATGATTCAAAATTTCAATATGATAGTGAAAGAATTTCTTTTCAAAATATTGATAAGCAGACAAAGGAAACTACTTTAGCAGATTTGGAACAAACGATTCGAAAAGAGTTTTTGATAAAAAAATCCTACTTGTTGGGAACTGATTTATATGGCAGAGACCTATTAAGTAGATTGTTACTAGGGGTACGAATCTCTTTATTGGTTGGGTTAATTGCAGTTGGCATTTCTTTGACTATTGGATTATTGATGGGAGCATTGGCAGGATATTTTGGAGGACGCATTGATGATGTTGTCATGCTAATTATTAACACGGTTTGGTCAATACCGACGTTACTTTTAGTTTTTGCAATTGTCCTTGCAATGGGTCGAGGGATTGGAATTATTTTTTTAGCAGTAGGATTAACGATGTGGGTGGACGTGGCTAGAATTGTTCGAGGTCAAGTGATGTCTTTAAAAGAAATCCAATTTGTTGAGGCTGCTCAAAGTATGGGGTTTAAAACTTTTCGAATTATCACACGACATATTTTACCAAATATTTTAGGCCCAGTCATGGTCATTGCTGCCGCAAATTTTGCAATGGCAATTTTGATTGAAGCAGGATTAAGTTATTTGGGTTTTGGAATAAAACCTCCTACGCCCTCATGGGGAACTATGCTCAATGAAAATTATGGTTACGCTTTAAGCGGAAAACCTTTTTTAGCCTTGATACCTGCCTTAGCGATTATGTTGATGGTGCTGGCTTTTAATTTAGTGGGCAATGGATTCCGTGATGCGTTGGATGTAAAAAGCAATAAGTAGTTTTGATTGTTTCGCTTCGCTGATTGTTAAATTGTTGTTGAATAACTTTGAATCTCAAATTTTCGGCAACAATTTAACAATCAGCGAAGCGAAACAATCTGTCAATTCGTAACCATTTTCTAAATCTCTATCGTCTTTTTATAAAAAAGAAAATTAATAGATTAATTTTACTGTTGAAAATATTAAAGCTAAGAAGTAAAACTCAAAATCAGAATGTCAGAACTATCTAAAATAAAAAAAGAATTGTCTCAACTCGAAAAAACAGAACGAGAGCTTAACCTCAAGCAGTTACAAATCAATGGACTGTTGGGTATAACTCAAGCTATCAATAACAATGTATCTGCGGATGGATTGTATGAGATGTATGCGTCGTTTGTAGCATGGGAAATGGCAGTTGAGAAAGTGGCATTATTGGTAAAAGAGGATGAAGGATGGTCATGCAAAGTTCATCGTGGAATTGATCCTGAATTGGTCAAGTTAGATATATCTGAGAAGCTTCCGAATTATCAACGACTCAAAAATATTGAAGAAGATAAAGATCATCCACTCATCAAAGAATTCGATGTTGTGATTCCTGTTTTACATAAAGATTCAGCAATTGCATATAGTTTTTTTGGAGGATTTAAAAAGGATGATGATATGTACAGTAAGGTGAAATTTATCACCACGATTACAAATATCATTGCAGTAGCGATTGAAAACAAAAGATTGTTTAAACGTCAGATTCGGCAAGAACGATTGAATAGAGAAATGGAATTGGCAGGTGATATGCAAAAAATGTTGATTCCTGATAGGTTACCTAAAAACGATCAATTTGAGTTTTCTGGAATTTACAAACCACACTTGGGACTAGGAGGAGATTATTATGATTTTGTAGATTTAGAAGATAATAAATTTGCATTTTGTATTGCAGATATTTCAGGGAAAGGGTTAGCCGCAGCATTGATGATGTCCAACTTTCAAGCTAACTTTCATGTGCTGATTCGAAGACATCCAAATTTGGAAGAGCTTGTAAGAGAATTGAATAAAGCTTTGTTTCGATTGACAGAAGGGGATCGGTTTTTGACATTTTTTGTAGGGCACTACTGCAAGGAAATGAAGGTATTGCATTATATCAATGCAGGACATACTCCACCTGTGCTCAGGATGAATGGCACTACTCAGCTCTTGACCAAAGGATGTACAATCTTAGGTTCATTTGAAGATTTGCCTGTAATTGAAACAGGACATTTACAATTGGATGATGATGCTTTTATTGTAACCTACACGGATGGATTGACAGATGTGCAAAATGAAAAAGAAGAATACTTTGATGAAAAATTATTAGAAAATTTTGTCCAAGAAAATGGTAATCAATCTTGTGACGATTTTAATAAAAAACTCTATGATCACATCGATCAGTTTAGAGGAGAGCAACCTTTTCCAGATGATTTTACACTATTGACGGGAAAGATTTTTAATTCAAAAAAATAAAAATAATCAAAAACTACTTGAGTGAATTTATCGTTCATAGGTAATTATACAGCCAATGCTGAATAATTACGTTCATAGTTTAGATTTTAATTGATATTTTGATTTTGATTATTTTTAGGTATTTTTGAAAATTATAATACGTTTTAAAAACAATTGGCTAGTTAAATTAAATGGCAAATAATAACAATAACAACCCAGCAACTTTTATTTTCATCTTCATTGCATTTATGATGTTTACTGGAGGTGCAGGAGGTTTTGTGGTTCCTTTAATCTTGTTTTATATTTTTTATAAAATGTTTGCAGGTGGACAAAGACAGCAACGTAATCGAGAAGGCAGAAGCGATCGTAGAAGTCGTCAAAGAGACTACCGCCGACGCGATACAGATTACGAACGTCCCACTCGTAGAACTCGAGACTCTCGACCTAGTTATGAAAGAAGGGAGGAACGATCAACTCCAAGACAAAGACAACGGCCTCAACGAGAAACCCGTAGCACTTCTCGACGACCTAAAAATAATCCCTATAAAAAAAGTGGGATGGAAAAATATAAAGAATATGATTACAAAGGTGCCATCGAAGATTTTGAAAAATCATTATCTATTGATGACTCTGATGTAGCTACTCATTTTAATATTGCTTGTGCTTATTCCATCATGGAAAATAAAGACAAGGCATTTTTCCATTTAAGCAAAGCTGTAGATTTAGGTTTTTCTGATAAAGAAAAAATCAAAACTCATGATGCTTTAGCATATTTAAGAATTCAAGATGAGTTTGAAGTATTTGTACAAAACGGATATAAAATGACATCAGGTGCAGTACCCAAACAAGAGAAAATCGCTCAAAATAACGACTTACTTGAACAATTAAACAAACTAGCGGAACTTAGAGAAAAAGGACTTTTGACTGATGAAGAATTTGTTTTACAAAAACGGAAACTTCTGGAGTAAGTTATGTGTTAATGTGTATGGGTGTATAAGTGTTTATGTTTCGAATAACTTTGAGTACTTACAATTTTGATTCACAATTATTCGAAACATATACACTTATACACCCATACACATTAACACATGTTTTTTAACACATGTTTTCAAAAAAAATATAAAATTTACCCCATTTAGTTATTGTCCTTTTAAAATAATTCTACGAAATTAGTAATCCATTCTAAGAGAAAACTTAATACCAAATTCACCTAATCACCTAGCTAAATTTTATTGGCTAAATGTAAAACCAGTTTTAACCCTCAACCAGATTTTACTTGCGCTGTTTTTACATTTGAGAAGAAGGACCTCCAAAGTATGATTTGAAGAAATATTTTGGAAGCTTTCTAGTATTGCCTACTTTTTGGCACAACTATTTATCTAATAAACGAGTTGTTTCATCGGAGTATGGTGATTTTTTGAGAAAAGTTTAACAATCTTCTCTCAACGAAAAACAATAGAAAAACGTTTTACTTACAATATAAACGAAGAAAATATGATTGCCGGAAATTTGTTATCACATAATATTATCCCTTTGCGGACTTCAGATACAGGTGCAGAAGCACTCGGCATCATGAATGATTTCTATGTTCGTCATTTACCTATTGTAAATGATAAACAATTGTTGGGCTTGATTTCAGAGGATGATATTTTAGAGCATGATATTGAAGAGGCTGTTGGTTCTTACCAACTTTCAATGACCAAACCTTATGTCAAAGATACTGACCACCTTTATGATGTATTAAAAATAATAAGCGAATATAAATTGACAGTAGTACCTGTGATTGATTCGGAAAGTAATTATAAAGGTTTGATTTCTCAAGATGACTTGGTTCGATATTTTGCAAATACAGGTTCATTTACTGAACCTGGAAGTATCATCGTTTTAGAGATGCATCGAAGAGATTATTCATTGGCTGAAATTTCTAGAATAGTAGAAGAAGAAAGTGCTGCAATTCTAAGCACGTTTATTACTTCTTCTCTAGAAAATGAACGCATTGATGTAACTGTAAAAATTAATAAGCAAGATTTTAAATTACAAAGAATCATTGCTTCCTTTGAACGATATGAATATAATATCAAAGCATCATTCCAAGAAGCAGATTACTTTGATGGCTTGCAGGAACGATATGATTCTTTGATGAATTATTTGAATGTTTAAATAGGAATCAAAATCAAAATGTCAATTAAAATCAAAAATCGAATAATTGTAAAAATACGTTATTCGATTTTTGATTTTGATTGGCATTTTGATTTTGATTCAAAGCTCTATTTAAATCGATTCGCATTAAATCCCATTGATATTCCAAAACGATGACCTAATTTATTTGGAATAAAAAATCCATTTACAGGAATATTTAACCGACCTGATTTAAATGTTTTTCCTACTGCAAAAACGAACCCTGACTCATAAGTAAAGTCACCTCGACTATCCAATCTATTTTTTATTTCAAAAGGATTATCCTCATCAGGATTAGTGACATTCCATTCATTTTCTAAATGCCAAACATTAGCGTCGTCGTAATATCCTTTGGCCTTTTTCGAACCATAAAGTATTGGCCCAAATGCAAATTCCCATCCCGTACGATTGCTACGCATACCATTTAAAATAGAAATACTTGGAATAAATTTTCCTTGATCCAAACCTGTAATAATTGGAATAAATTCAAAGAGTGCTTGAAAATCTCCTTGGTTCAGATATTTGATTTCAAATTGATATCCAAATTGAAACATCAATGGCAATGCGTCAAAACCTCCTTGATTTGTAGGGTCAGAATAAATACTACTCAACTCGCCTGTGAATGCCGTAAATCCCATTCGAGGACCACTCAAATTAAGTCGATCAACTTCTGGAAAATTGACTGCACTTTCATAGTCGAATTTTTTAGTCAACTTGCTCATTAAGTTTTCATCTATCGTTTCTTCAAACATTTTTTTGATCGTAATGCTTATCATGGTTTGAATCTGTCCACGCAAGTTTAGGAATTCCATCACTTGAGTTTTTTCAATACTCTCGGTTGCGACATCAATTAATCGAAGTGTTACAACAATGGTTTCTCCTAAAACTTCTGCACTACCTGTAAGCATCTTTTCGGTTTTTAAAATTTTCCCAGCCTCGACCATACAGATTTTCCCAAAACATTTATCAATAGAAAACTGATTTTTTTCAATCACATAATCTACGTCATAGCGATCCATGACTTGATAACGATCGAGTTTGCTAATTTCTGTTCGAGTGATATTTCCTAATTGTTGAGGTTCTAAAGTAAGTCCCTTGGAATCAATATTTAGAACAGCAAGAGTAGGTAGATTAGAAAATTCTTGCGCATTGGTTTTTGAAAAAAATAAAAATGAGATCAACGTGATTAAAGTAATTTGAAGTAATGATTTCATGCTTTTGATATTTTAGTGTGTAAAAAATTAATGGATGATGAATTCCATTTTGATATTCTCGATGCAAAGATGCAGTAGTGAAAAAGTATCTCTGAAATAAATTTTGCAAAAAACACATTTGAATTTATTTTATATCAATTCAATCAAAGTTTGTTTTTTGGAAAATAACTGACTCAAAATTTCGTCTTTTTAATGAGCTTATTTTAAAAGTCCGAAAGAACTTTCTATTTTGGATTTTTATAAAAGATGGCAACAGTTTTTCACTAAAACCCTGTTATGGATATTTATCAAGAAAAATCAAATTGGAAAATTTATTTGATTGTGATGGCAATACTTATTTTGTCGGCATCTTTGATTTACACTACATCCGTGGCTAATCAATTAAAAGAAGAGGAACGTAAAAAAGTAGAACAATGGATAATAGCGATAGATAATATGAATGATGTTACTTATACTGGAGATTTGACTTTACACTTAAAAATAACAGAAGCTAATACCACAATACCATTAATTTTAGTTGAGGATACAGGAGATATTCAAATGGGATTAAATTATGGAAAGGACAAAGAAGAAGATAAGGCTTATTTGCAAAAACAACTTGATAGAATAGAACAAGAAGGATATGAACCTATTCCAGCAGGAGAAAATAATCTAGTTTATTACGAAGATTCCACAACGCTTAAAATGCTCACTTATTTTCCTTTTGTCCAACTCGGATTGATTGCAGCATTTATCGCTTTTGGGTATTTTAGTTTTAGCACAGCCCGAAAGTCAGAGCAAAATCAAGTTTGGGTAGGTATGGCAAAAGAAACAGCGCATCAATTGGGAACTCCAATTACTGCAATTGTAGCATGGATTGAACACCTTCGATTTCTACATGAAGGGAATGAAGAAACTGCTGAAGTTTTAGATGAACTCAATAAAGATGTGATGAGGTTAAATTTGATTGCCGATCGTTTTTCCAAGATTGGAGCAGTACCTGAATTAAAGAAGACGAATATCTATGAAGAACTCGAAAATATGAGAAACTACATGGAACGTCGTGCTCCACGCAAAGTTTCTTTTGATTTTCCAGGCACAAAAAAAACACCTCTTTTTGCTCAAATGAATGCTCCATTATTCAATTGGGTCATCGAAAATTTATTGCGAAATGCACTAGATGCAATGGATGGAAAAGGAGAGATTTCTGCCAAAGTATCTGATGATAAGGATTTTATAAATATTGAAATTTCTGATACGGGAAAAGGTATTCCATCTAATAAATTAAAAACTGTTTTTCAACCAGGTTATTCCACTAAAAAAAGAGGCTGGGGACTAGGGCTTTCATTGGCTAAACGTATCATTGAAAGCTACCACTCTGGCAAGATTTTTGTAAAATCTTCTCAATTAAACGAGGGAACTACATTTGGCATAAAACTGCCTAAAAGTTAAACACACTAGTGGAAAAATCACTTTCTAAATATCCTACCAAAACCACCCATTCTTATGAATTTATATGGGTTTTGTTTTTCTTCCTAATTGGGGTTACCCAACCTGTCCAAGCATTTTCCAAATTCACATCATTTAAATTAACTGTAATTGATAACAAAACAGGAGAACCATTGATCGGTGTAAATGTATTTACGGATGATATGGAATTTACGGGTTCAACTGATATTGATGGAAATATCACTTTGGAAAGAATTCAACATCATGAGGAAGTTAATTTTTCATATATAGGTTATGAATCGATTAAATATCCTTTTTACAAAATTCTAAAGTTGAAAGGAACAATTAGAATGGTTGAGGCGAGTAACGTTTTAGGTGAAGTTGTAATTCTAGGAAGACAAGATATTGCTGAAGATGAAATTCCATATATCACCGAAAGAATTTCCAAAGACAAGATTGCATTTTCAAATTCTCAAACCTCAGCTGATGTTTTGGGAAATGAAGCTGCAGTCTATATTCAAAAATCTCAAATGGGGGGAGGAAGTCCAGTCATTCGAGGATTTGAAGCCAATAAAGTTTTATTGGTGGTTGACGGTGTTCGAATGAATAATGCCATCTATCGAGAAGGACATATTCAAAATTCTATCACGATTGATAATTCAGTATTAGAACAAGCGGAAGTAATTTATGGACCAGGTTCTTTGGTTTATGGAAGTGATGCATTGGGCGGGGTAGTGCATTTCCGTACGCGTGATCCGAAAGTTTTATTCAATTACGACAAAGATTACGAACTCAAAACAAATGCAAGTACTCGGTTTGCTTCTGCCAATATGGAAAAATCTATTCACTTAGATTTTGATTATGCTACGCAAAATTGGGGATCGGTGACAAGCTTCACTTATGCCGATTATGAAGACCTCAGAGCTGGGGCTAACCGTCCGTCAGAATATCCAGAATTAGGAAAAAGATATTTTTATATTTCTCGTTTAGAGGATGTGGATCAACGAATTCAAAATAGCGATCCTAATGTTCAAAGAGGAACTGCCTACAGCCAATTAGATTTTTTACAAAAAATAAAATACCAACCCTCCGAAGAATTGTATTTTATATTCAATGTACAATATTCCACTTCAAGTGATGTTCCTAGATATGATATGCTTAATGATACTTTAACCGAAGCTAAAGACCTAAAATGGTCAGAGTGGTATTATGGGCCTCAAAATCGTTTTTTAGCTTCTTTTAAAACTAAGATTTTAAAGCCAAGAGGTTTATATGATAAGGCAACAATGATAGCTGCTTATCAGCGAATTGATGAGGATCGACTTAAGAGAAGATATTATAGTAGTCATCGTACCTTTAATAAAGAAGATGTTCATGTGTTTTCATTTACAACTGATTTGGAAAAAGGTTTAGATGAAAATAATCGAAACTTGATATCCTATGGCGTTGATGTTGCTCATAACAAAGTTTTTTCTACCGCAGGAAATATCAATGTTAGAACTGGTGCAATTAATAACAAAGAATATACGCGTTATCCAAGTGATAATAGTTCTATGACCACAGGAGGAGCATACCTCAATTACAGATGGAGAAATCGAGATTCTACTATTAATTTTACTGCGGGTTTAAGGTACTCGATGGTAGAATTATTTGCTCAATACAAAGAGGATGATTTGATTGATTGGCCTGAAGAATTTGTCAACCAAGGAATTACAACTCGTAACAATGATTTGACATGGGCAACGGGGTTGACTTTTAATTCTAAAAATGGATGGCAAATGCATGTGCTTGGTGCGTCCGCATTCCGTTCACCAAACATTGATGACTTTGCAAAAATTAGAGTAAAAAATGGAGATATCTTAGTGCCCAATACAGAGCTAACTCCTGAGCGAGCATTGAATGGTGAAATTACCTTAGGTAAAAAAATAGGAAAAACAAAAGAGGATGGAATGTATAAAATAAGTATGACTGGTTTTTATACTCATTTAAAAAATGCTATTATTCGGCAGAATGCCACCTTTATGGGTGACTCTACCCTTTGGGCAGAAGACTCCTTTAAAGCTGTGCAAAAAAATATTAATGCGAATAGTGCATACATTGCGGGCTTTTCTGGAAATGTCGTTTTTGATTTTAATAAAAATTTTCAACTTGCATCTAGTCTTAATTTTGTCAAAGGAAGAAGTATCCTAGATACATTAGAACAACCCTTGGCACACATTCCACCAATGTATGGAAGAACGAGTTTAACTTTCGAAACAGAAAAACTTAAACTAGAAGGAGTTGTAAGATATAATGCTGCAAAACCTTTAAGTGAGTATGGCCCTGCGGGTTCTGCGGATAATGAAGATGAGGCAATTCCAGGCGTAGGAACTTTAGGTTGGACGACTTATAATTTTTACTCTTCTTATAAACTTAGTGAACGATTGGTTGTAAATTTTGCAGTAGAAAATATTTTAGATACGCATTATTTACCATTTGCTTCAGGAGTAAGTGCTGCGGGGCGTAATTTTATTGTTTCTCTTCGAGGAGCTTTTTAACTATCAATTAGACAAACTCCCAATCCTCTAGAATTTCCCTAACATTCCTTTTACAATTAAACTCATTTTTGGTTGAACTTCATTGGCCAGTTTGATTACTTCTTCAACAGTAGTTTCTGTAATTTCTTCAATTGGAAAACATTTGTTAGAAACTACGGATAAAACAAAAACGGGTAATCCCATATGTCGTGCTACAATTACTTCGGGCACAGTTGACATTCCAACTAGGTCTCCACCGATTCGATTTAAAAAACCATACTCAGCAGGCGTCTCTAAATTGGGCCCTTGTAATGCCACATAGACACCTTCATGAGCAGTAATATTATTTTGATGAGCAATCTCTAATGCTTTAGCATTTAAAGTGCTGTCATAAGTTTTAAGCATATCAGGAAAGCGAGGGCCGAGTCTTTCATCATTTTCACCTCGAAGTGGATTCTCAGGTTGAAGGTTAATATGATCTTTTATAAAAACAATATCACCTGCATTGATGTCTGCATTTGTACTACCTGAAACATTTGAAATGATGAGTTTTTTTATGTTTAAAAATTTTAAAACACGAACGGGGAAGGTAACTTGTTGCATTGAATAGCCTTCATAAAAATGAAATCGACCTGCCATAGCTACAATATTTTTTCCAGCCAATTTTCCAAAAATCAATTTGCTCTTATGGCTTTGGACGGTTGATATTGGAAAATGAGGAATTGCTGAATAAGAAATTTCTTTGACTACTTCAATTTCATCAGTCAATTGTCCCAAACCTGTTCCTAGGATGATTCCATATTCAGGATTAAAATCAGTTTGATTATTTATAAAAGAAACAGCTTCTTGAATTTGATCGTATAGCATTTTTTATTTTTTGACAATACTACGAAAAAAATCAAAATCAAAATCAAAAATAGGGCAAACGCACGAAAACTAAACCTCTTGTGTTTAGGTGTATAAGTATATATGTGTTAAGGTGAGTTGGGTTTAGTGAGTTTGCAATAAATCAAAAATCGAAAACTCTCTGAATATAAATTTTGATTATAAAAAAGAACTGTTGCACAGTAGAATAAAAACTACTATATTTGCATCAATTCAATTAAAGATTTTAGGGAGAGGGAACAAAAGTTCCCTCTTTTTATTTGCCATAAATCAAATTGTGAGTCTTTTTTTGAAAAAAATATTTAACAGGCTTTCAAAAAAAAGAAACAGTGGTAGAACGAAAAATAGAAAAATTATTATTAGAAAAATTTGAAGAAGAGGAGTATGCAGATTTCTTCATCATTGAAGTGATGCAGAATAATAAAAAACTTCAAGTTTTTATAGATAGTGATTCTAACATTGATTTTACAAATTGTAGAAAGATCAGTAGATACTTAGAAGAACACATTGATGAGAATAATTGGTTGGGAGAAAAATATATTTTAGAAGTGTCTTCTCCAGGTATTGATCGACCTTTAAAATTTCCAAGGCAATACAAAAAAAATATTGGTCGTAGAATGGAGGTGCTTACAAAGGAAGACGAAAAGGTATCGGGAACTTTGATAGAAGTAAAAGAAGAGGAAATTGTTTTGGAGTACAAAGTTAGAATCAAAGAAGGCAAAAAAAAGAGGACTGAAATTGTTCAAAAAGCAATAGCTTTTGAAAATATAAATAGAGCAATAATTAAATTTTCATTTTCAAAAAAATAAAATAAGGAATAAATATGTTAGCTGAAATTTTCTCAGAGTTCAAGTCTAATAAAAGTATTGACTTGCCAACAATGGTAAGAGTATTGGAAGATGTATTCCGAACTTTGATAAAAAAGAAATATGGTTCAGATGAGAACTTTGATGTGATTGTAAATGCCGAAAAAGGAGATTTAGAATTATGGAGAGTTCGAGAGATTGTACCTGACGGAGAGGTAACTGATGATCGTGCACAGATCTCTATTTCTGAAGGATTATCTATCGACGATGATTATGAAATTGGAGAGGAATGTTATGAGCAATTGTTTCTGAAAGACTTTGGACGAAGGGCAATTATGGCTGCTCGACAAACGTTGATTTCAAGAATCATGGAATTGGAGAAAGATGAAATTTACAAACAATACATCGAACGCCAAGGAGATATTATCATGGGGGAAGTCCACCAAATTCTAAAAAGAGAATTATTGATTTTGGATGATACTACAGGGACAGAATTGGTGATGCCTCGAAATGAAATGATCAAAGGAGATTTTTTCAGAAAAGGAGACATGGTAAGAGGGGTGATTAGAAAAGTAGAAATGAAAAATAACAATCCCGTTGTAATTGTCTCTAGAACAGATAGTATCTTTTTGGAAAAACTGTTAGAACAAGAAGTTCCAGAAATTGAAGATGGATTGATCGTAGTGAAAAAGATTGTAAGAATGCCAGGTGAACGTGCAAAAGTAGCCGTAGAATCTTACGATGATAGAATTGATCCAGTAGGAGCTTGTGTAGGAATGAAAGGATCAAGAATTCATGGAATCGTTCGTGAGTTGAAAAATGAAAATATTGACATTGTTAATTTTACCAATAATCATCAATTATTTATTCAACGGGCATTGACTCCTGCCAAAGTAAGTAGTATTGCTTTGGATGAAGAAAAAATGCGTGCGGCAGTTTATCTTGATCCAGATCAAGTTTCATTGGCGATTGGAAAAGGAGGAACTAACATTAAATTAGCAAGTCGGCTTACAGGTTTCGAAATAGATGTATTTAGAAATACAGATGAAATGGAAATCGACGATGTTGACTTAGATGAATTTAGTGATGAGATAGAAGCGTGGGTAATTGATATGTTTAAAAGTATCGGATGTGATTCTGCTCGAAGTGTATTGAATTTGAGCAAAAAAGAATTACTACGTCGGACAGATTTAGAGGAAGAAACGATTGATGAAGTAGTGGGAATCCTTCGATCAGAATTTGATGACGAACAAGAATAAATTTTTTTATGAAAAATAGGAACAGTTCTTTTTTTGAAAATTTTCAAAAAAAGAACTGTTTTTCCCTAAATCAAAGCAAAATTAGGGGTTATTTATGGGTTGAGGTACGGAATAATCAATAGTTTTACTGTACCTTTGTGCTCGATTTTGAATTATTTTGTATTTACTTTTGTAGATACTCATGTACAAAACTCTTTAGTGATGATATTTCTATTTATTTTTTCAATAAAAACTATTGATAACATGTAAACTGAAAATAACTTGTCGGGAGAGCTTTTGTATATCTTTTTTTTAATTAAAGCCAAAAGTAACGCTTAGTGAAATTTCTCTAAGTATTTTACTCAGGAAAAAATTGCGAATGGCAAAACGTTTAGTAAAGATAGCAAAGGAATTAAATGTAGGAACCACTACTATTGTCGATTACTTGAACGACAATGGTTTTGAAATTGATAACAAACCTACAGCTAAAATTTCCGATGAGATGTACAATGAGTTGCTCAAGGAATTCTCAAAGTCTATTGCTATTAAAGAGCAGGCTGACCAATTAATAATTGGAACTCGCCCACCTACCAAAGAACAAGAGCCTGTGAAACCTGCAACAGTTGTTGTAGACACTCCTCCTCCAGTCGAAGAACCAGAACCAGTTCCCGAACCTGAAATAGTAGAAGAAGTAAAACCTTCTCCTAAAAAGGAAGATATGATTGAAAGACCATCTCTTGGTCTTAAGATTAAGGGTAAGATTGATCTGGATAAAAAACCTGAGAAAAAGAAAGAGGTAAAAGAAGAACCTAAGGTAGAGGAAGTTGTAGCTGAGACTCCTACTCCTGTTGTTGAAAAAACAGAGGAAGAACCAGCACCTACAATTGTAACTGAAACGCCTCCTAAAGAAGAAGTGAAAGAAGCACCTAAAGTAGAGGCCGAAGTTCCTGAACCTGAAAAAGAGCCTGTTCCTACTCCAACAGAAGCTAAACCTGAAGCAGAACCAGCTCCTAGTGAAAAAGAAGTAGAACCTGCTCCTAAAGCTAAGGGTGATGAAATGATGCGGGCAGAAACTCCAACACTTAAAGGTTTAAAAATTATTGGAAAAATAGATACTGATAAATTAAAGAAACCTAAGAAAAAGAAACCAGAATCCAAACCTAAAGGTAAACCTGCTCCTGGAAATAAAACAGATCAGAAAGAAGGAGAGAAAAAATCAGAAGCGGATAAACAACGTAGAAGAAGACGTAGAAAGAAAGTTGCAGCCAGTACCGTAGGAGGAGGAAATAATAGAGGTAATCAAGGTAATAATAATAACAACAATAATAATAATCGAGGTGGGAACAATCGTGGGCCAGGAAATGATAATCGAGGAAGAAATTCAAATAATAATCGAGGGCGGAATGCAAATAATAATCGAGGACGTCGAAATGATGTAAAAGAAGTTTCTAAAAAAGAAATTGAAGAAAAAATCAAAGAAACTATGGCTCGCCTTGGAGGCAAGAGCCGTAAACGTCAGAAAATTCGAAGAGGAAATAGAGAACGGTTAAGAGAGAATCAGGAGATGCGAGACATGGCAAATGAAGTGACTGCACTTCAATTGACTGAATTTGTTTCGGTTTCTGAATTGGCTAGTTTGATGGATGTACCTGTTGCACAAGTAATAACTACTTGTATGAATCTAGGGGTAATTGTTTCTATCAATCAGAGATTAGATGCAGAGATTATAGAATTAGTAGCAGGTGAATTTGAACATGAAGTAGAATTCATAAGTGCTGAAGAACAAATTGATGAAGAGGAAGAAATTATTGATGATCCTGCGGATTTAATTCCTAGAGCACCAATCGTAACTGTGATGGGGCACGTAGATCATGGTAAAACATCTTTATTAGATTACGTACGAAGTGAAGCAGTTGCAGATGGCGAGGCAGGGGGAATTACTCAGCATATTGGAGCTTACGAAGTGGAGGTAGGAGAGGAGAAGAAAAAAATAACTTTCCTTGATACTCCAGGTCACGAAGCCTTTACAGCGATGCGGGCGCGTGGTGCTAAAGTTACCGATATTGCAGTTATCATTATTGCTGCGGATGATTCTATCATGCCACAAACCAAGGAGGCAATTAGTCACGCTCAGGCAGCTAATGTACCTATGGTTTTTGCAATCAATAAAATTGATAAAGATGGAGCTGATCCAGAACGAATTAAAGGAGAATTAGCTGGGATGAATCTTCAAGTAGAAGATTGGGGAGGTAAATATCAGTCTCAAGATATTTCAGCTAAGCAAGGTTTAGGAATTGATGCTTTATTGGAAAAAATATTGTTAGAAGCCGAATTATTAGAATTGAAAGCAAATCCAGACCGTGCTGCTTCAGGTACAGTTGTGGAGGCTTCATTAGATAAGGGTAAAGGTTTCGTAACAAAAATTTTGGTACAAACAGGTACACTTAAAATTGGTGATTCTGTTGTTTCAGGAGAGCACTCAGGAAAAGTCAAAGCGATGTTTAATGAGTGGGGAAAAAGAATTAAAATTGCAGGGCCATCCAATCCAGTATTAATTTTAGGATTGAGTGGAGCACCACAAGCAGGTGAGAAATTCAAGGTGATGGAGTCAGAGCAAGAAGCTAGACAGATTGCATCCAACCGTGCTCAAATTAATAGAGAACAAGCGAATAGAGCTAGTAAACGAATTAGTTTAGATGAGATTGGTCGTCGTTTGGCATTGGGAAGTTTCAAAGAATTGAACTTGATTGTGAAAGGTGATGTGGATGGATCTATTGAGGCATTGTCAGACTCTTTAATTAAGCTTTCTATCGAATCTGTTCAGGTGAATGTAATTCATAAAGCAGTTGGGCAGATCATTGAATCGGATGTATTATTAGCATCAGCATCGGATGCCATCGTTATTGGATTCCAAGTTCGACCATCAAGTGGTGCTAGAAAATTAGCAGAAAAAGAAGGGGTTCAAATTAAGATGTATTCCATTATTTATGAAGCGATAGAAGAGATTAAGGCTGCGATAGAAGGAATGCTTGAACCAACAAAAGAAGAAAAAATTACTGCTCAAGTTGAAGTTCGAGAAGTATTTAAAATTAGTAAAATAGGTACTATCGCAGGTTGTTATGTTCAAGAAGGTTTGATTAAGAGAAATTCACATGTTCGATTGATACGAGAAGGTATTGTTATCTACCCTGTAAAAGAAGGACAAAAAGGTGAAATTACTTCTTTGAAACGATTTAAAGATGATGCAAAAGAAGTGAAAGCAGGAATGGAATGCGGTATCTCAATTAAAAATTACAATGACATAAAAGTTGGCGATATAATCGAAGGTTACGAAATTATTGAAGTTAAACAAAAACTGTAATCAATTCGGAAATTAAATTTTCGCTAAAAAAAATACGTTTTTTGACATGTCCCGTGGTTTGTCTTTTCCTAAAACTTAAAGCATGGGATTTGTCAAAGAACCAAAAAATAAAATGATTTTATCTACAAAACAGCATGAGACATTCCATCAGCGTTTGCTCATGCTGTTTTCTTTTTTATTACCACTTCTTCCTCGTTTAGCTATTCTTTGTATTATTTTATGTGGACTCAATTGGTTATTGAGTGGTACACTTTATCGTAATTTTAAATTGCTATTAAAACCCATCCCATTATTATTTATTGGGTTTTATTTATTGTATTGGGTGGGGATGATTTACACTTCTAATTGGGTGGAAGGGATGCAACGTTTAGAAACAAAATTGCCATTGCTTATCTTTCCTTTGATGCTTTTTTCTTTTCCTCTGCGTTCCCATCCTGTAAATTCAGGAAGAACCTTAGACCTTGCGGAAAAGAATCAAACTTTTAATTACGATTCTATTTTTCCTGTTTTAATTAGCTATACAATTGGATGCCTCATAGCTAGTCTTTATTGCATGGGAGCTACAATTATTAAATACTTTGAAACTGGGGAGAACTGGATGCACTACAAAAAGTTAGGTAGCTTTTTAGGATTTCATCCAACCTACTTTTCAATGTATATTAGTTTTGCACTTTTTATTGTTTTATTTTTTTTGGTAAAAAACTATAAAGCAATCGTATTAAAAAATAAACTGGGATCAAGTATTCTGATCGGGTGGTTTTTTATTTTCATTTTACTGCTTTCTTCACGAATGACTATTTTAGTAACTGCTTTGATTTTAGGTGTTTCATTTTTGATTTGGATGTATTGGAATGGAAAACTGTTGAAAGGAATTGGGGTAAGTTTTTTTGCAATAATAATGTTAGGAATATCCCTAAAAACTTTACCTGGGTTAAAAATAAGAACGAATGCGACTATTCAAAGAATAGAGCAACAAAGTAAAAAACAAGGAGTAAGTGATCCTCGTATCAACCTTTGGAGTGCAGCATGGACGGTGATTCAAAAGAATTTAATCATAGGTACAGGTACAGGAGATGCGCAAGATGAGTTGGTAAAAGTTTATAAAAAAAATAATTACGAACGAGAGTTACGAGAAAATTATAATCCTCATAATCAATATTTACAAAATACAGTTACCCTTGGAATAGTTGGAGGGATATTGTTATTATTTTATTTGTCGATTCCTTTTTGGATGGCATTTCAAAAGAACGATTATTTGTATTTACTTTTTTTAGCTTTGATTAGTTTATCTTTTTTGACTGAAAGTATTTTACAAACTCAAAGAGGAACTTTGTTTTTTGGTTTTTTTCAAAGCCTGTTTATGATGCAAATTTTAAATTCAAAAATAGTAAAATCCATAAAAAAAGAGCGACACTTTAAAAAAGTATCGCTCCAGTAAAATATTTTTATCAACCTGAGTTATTTTCTTTTCAATAATGCAGGTGCTTTTTTAGAACCTAATTCTTCTGCTTTTCTCCAATCTTTTAAAAATCCATTCTTACCCGCTTTTTCTCTAGCAATACCTCTATAAAGATATTTGTCCGCCTCTTTGATTTTATCTTTACCTTCTTCTAATTGGAGTACTTGGTCAAAAGCATTGAAGGCTTCTTCATATTGTTTTACTTCAAGTAAAGCTTTTCCATAATCAAACCACATTGCTCTTTTATAATGAGCATTTGGATCATTGTTCTTGAAAACACGATTACAAAAGAACTTTAAATCAGGTAAAGAACCTGCGAAGTCTTTTTGAGCCAAATGACAAGCAGCTTTGAATCTGCGAGCATGCCAATAAATGGGTTGTAGAGGAATTGAAGTTTTTATGGATAAATCAAAATCATGAATCGCATCATCATAATTTTTATTTAATTTATGCACAATACCTCTTCCTAAGTATGGCTCTGGATTGCTTGGCGAAAAATCGATACTTTTAGTAAAGTCGTAAATCGCATCATCATAATTTTTCAATTGATAATTGATATAACCTCGACGCTCATAAGCTTGAGCATGGCGATCATATTTTTCAATTGCTTTAGTTAATGATTTGATAGCCTCATCTTCTTTCCCTTTCTTTTCTATAAGTTCACGACCTTTTAAATAAGCCTGAACTGCAGATCGATCACTTTTGGGTTCTACAATTCCATGCTTGAGAATTTTTCCATTTTCAGTCATCCATGCAGTCATATTACCAGCAATGGCAAATTGAGCAACATATTCCAACATACTGATGGTGTTTTTCCAACTTTTCTCTGAACCTTGAGTAATGAATCGGGGAACGATGAGAGAGGCCGTCTCTTCATCAAAAATTTCTTCATCCAGCAGAATATCCGATTTGTAGTAGTTTTCTACACGGTGCTGGTACATTTTGAATACGGTCTCGTAGCTTCTGGCATTGCCAAACTCGAGCCGTCCTTTGAAAATTGTCTTGTAAGTCATCTTGCTGTCCTGTTTGAGGAATTAACTAATTGTGTTTCGAGAAATTGGGTTTTCATTGTTATGTGAATAACAACAAAAGCCAACTGGGTGTAGTTCCTCAAAATTTGTTAGTTCAATTGTAAAAATAGATTCGTTATTAATTATCATTCTCAGAACTAACTTTCGTGCATAAGTCGAAAAAGAGCTATGCTACACGCAGTTTCTCACGTATGTATCAGTAATTAAAATCTTCTCGAAAATGTATGAATGTATCCTATTAAATAGGTAGAGTGTCGATGGGAAAAATAAAAAGTTTTCTTATTCTAAAAGTGAATACAAAGTTATGATTTTTTTTTGGTTTTATCAATTTTTCTTTGCATGTTTGCAGGCTTTTTTCCAAAGGTATGAAAATAAATTTAATTTATACAAATAAAATTGTATAAAATATTGATTTACAGTATGGAATGTATGATATAATTTTAAAATTTGTACAAAAAAAAAGATTATTTTTTGAGAAATCATGCCCAAACCTTACATCCTTCTGTACAATTAGTGCATATATCTATCTGATCTCGTCCTTGGAGTAAAGTTTTTCTAAAATTTTGATAAGCATCACTTTGCCAGATTTCTTGGAAAGAAGCATTTTTTAAATCGCCAAGTCGATGTTCAGCATCCTTATCAAAGCAACAAGGAACTACCAGTCCATCCCAAGTAATGACACAGCTATGCCATAGTTTCCAGCAATGATTTAATAATTCATTTTTAATAGTATAGGTTCCATCCTCTTTTTTATGATAACGAGCATATTTTTCGATGGTAGGAATGAGTGGATTTCCATTTTCATAATCATAAACCTGAGCTGTTTTTAGTTTCACCTCATCAATCCCAATCTCTTTAGCTAATTTATAAACTTCAGGTATTTGATGCTCATTTGGTTTTACTACCAGAAATTGAAATATGATATGTGGAGTTTTAGATTTCAACTTCTTTTTCCATTTAACAATATTTCTCGCACCTTTTAAAACATTCTCGAGTTTTCCCTCTTTACGATAATTTTCATAAACATCCTGAGTGGTACCATCTACTGAGATAATCATCCTATCCAAACCTGATTCAATAGTTTTCTTTGCGTTTGCATCATTAAGGAAATGACCATTAGTAGATGTAATAGTATAAATACCTTTATCATGAGCATATTTAACCATATCCAAAAATTTTGGATTAATATAAGGTTCGCCTTGAAAATAAAAGATAAGATAGGTTAACTCTTGATGCAACTCATTTATGGTTTTTCGAAAAAAGTCTTCTTTTAGATTACCTGTAGGGCGGGAGAAGGATCGAAGTCCACTTGGACATTCAGGACATCTTAAATTACATGCAGTAGTGGGTTCTATAGATATTGTAAATGGTAGTCCCCATTGAATGGGCTTTCCTGTCCATCTAGTTAAATAATAAGATGATAGAACTTTAGACATATTAAAAACGCGACGTGGGCCAAGTTTTGAGATAAAATTTAGGGTGTCATTCCAATGCAAGCTCATGTGATTCGAATTTTTTTAGTAAAGGTAGAAAAATATATTTTCTATAAAATGCTTTCAAAAACTGTTACTAAAATTAGATTTGATATTAAAAATGATAATGAATTTTAAAATAATAGTTTACTTAACAGTTTTATAATCAATATATTATGTGTGCTGTTTTTTTTGTATGTAAAAAAGAAATAAAAATACATTAATTAATCCCGTCACACTAACTTCAATCATATGATTTCTTTTTAAAAATTGTTGATTGTGCCTGAATTTTATTTCACTTATATTTGAATCATCAAACACGAAGAAACATGAGAATATTTAGTTTAATAATCATTGTTTCCTCCCTTTTTTCCCCTCCTTCCCAAACCATTAGGACTGTAACCCAAACCTTTTCTGTTGAACCTTTTACAACATCCTTAATTACACAATTAGATGGGGCTGTTGAAGTATTATATTGGGAGAAAGATGAATTGTATATTGAAATGACAATTCATGATTCTACATCGAATTCATCTGAGTATGGATTGGATTATATGATTGGTAAAGGGAATTATAAACTCAATTGCACTTGGGAGAAGGATGAAAAGACAATACTGCTACGAACAAAAAAAAATAATAACACTATTTTCCGAAGGGGACAAAAACAAAAAACAGATCAAACATTTAAAATTTTCATTCCCAAAAGATTACAAATCTCGATTCAATAATTTTTGAGATTGTAACTTAACCAACTTTTACTTCTGACCTTGAAAGGGGCTGCTCAATTTTTTTTGAAGTAGTCCTTTTCTATTTTTGGTATTAAAAAAAAGAGGTGACTTCAAAGCCACCTCCTTTTTTACTTATGTTTAAGAATGTTAATTTTTACTCCACGTTGTTCCCTCTTTTCCATCTTTCAATTGGATCTGCAATTCTTGCAAGGTGTCTCTGATTTTATCGGAAGTACCCCAATCTTTATTTACTCTTGCATTTTGGCGTAAGTCGATAATTAATTCCATCAGACCATCAGTAACACCATTTCCATTTGCTCCTCCAACTACATCGTCTAGCAGTCCAAAGATGTCATAAATGAAAGAATGAAAAGTTGACTTTAGTTTTTCCAAGGTATCTGTATTGACATCGTCCATTGATAAATGTCCTGCGCTTATACCATTGATTTTAGGAACTAATTCAAATAATCTAGCCAAGGCCATTGGTGTATTGAAATCATCACTCATTTGTTGAAATGCTTTGTCAATTGTAGCATTGATTTCAGTATCTAACTCAGAAGTGATATCAGAGTCGGAGGCTTCCATTTTTTGTAACAATGCATTTGCTTCCATTAATCTATGGTATCCTTTTTCAGCATCTTGCAATCCTTTGTCGGTAATGTCAAGTGTACTTCCATAATGAGCTTGGAGCATAAAAAACTTCACAATCATAGGGCTGTAAGCCTTTGAAATATGAGGACTGTCTCCTGAAAACAACTGAGCAGGAGTAATGGTATTGCCATCGCTCTTAGCCATTTTACGGCCATTCATTTCCAACATATTAGTATGTATCCAGTAGTTGGCTGGATGGCAGCCACATGCACCATGGTTTTGGGCAACTTCATTTTCATGATGTGGAAATTTTAAATCATTTCCACCGCCATGAATATCAAATTGTTTACCTAAATATTTAGTACTCATTGCTGAACACTCTAAATGCCAACCTGGAAATCCAACTGACCAAGGAGAGTTCCATCGTAGAATATGATCTTCAGAAGCCTTCATCCAAATGGCAAAATCAGAAGGATGATTTTTTTCACTTTGATTTTTTAAATCACGAGTTTCGGTAAATAAATCGTCAATTTTCCGACCTGAAAGTTTACCATACACATCTTGTTCTTTGGCAAACTTGATAGTATCAAAATAGACTGAACCATTTCTCTCATACCCCAACCCGTTATCGATGATTTGTTGAACCATCTCGATTTGTTCTATAATATGACCTGTAGCACGAGGTTCGATATCAGGAGGAAGGGTGTTAAAAATACGCATCATATCATGGAATCCTACGGTGTACTTTTGGGCTACTTCCATAGGCTCTAATTTGGCTAACTTTGCACCCTTTGACATTTTATCTTCTCCCTCATCAGTCAAGTGCCCCACGTCAGTAATATTTCGAACATATCGAACTTGGTAACCAATATATTTTAGATAACGATAGATGACATCAAAGCTTACAAAGGTTCGGCAATTTCCAATATGGACATCACTATAAACGGTAGGTCCACATACATACATTCCTATAAAACCTTCATTAATGGGTTTAAAAAGTTCTTTTTGTCTGGTCAGACTATTTTGGATATAAAGATCATTTTTCATGCGACAAAATTACATAATTCGGATTAAAAAAAATGCTAAATTGATATTTTACAGATAACAGGATAATGGTCAGAAAAATTTCCTTTTAATATTTCATGACTATGTACTTTTATTTTTTTATCTAAAAGAATATAGTCAATTCTTAATGCTGGAATCTTACCTGCATAAGTAGTACCAAATCCTCTTCCTTTTTCTTTAAACGTATCTTTTAATTTTTGAGTTAAAAGATTGTAGGTGTATGATTGTGGGGTATCGTTAAAATCTCCACAGATGATGACTGGATGTGGACAAGTTGCAAGATGATTGGCTACCAATTGAGCTTGATGTGCTCTCAGCTTAACATATAATTTAAATCTTCCCATCATACCTTTAATGTCTTTGAATGTTTCTTTTTTACTAAGATCTGCATCTTCAATAACTTTATCTGCCATAGTAGATACTTGATTCGATTGAAAGTGAATACTATAAACTCTTATATTTTGGTTATTGATTTTTATGTCAGCCCATAAGCATGAGTTTGAGTTTTTAGCGAAGTCGATAATTCCAGAATTGAAGATGGGGTATTTTGAAAAAATTACGGGACTCTTACCACTCTTCTTATGGATGTAAGGGAAATTAAATTTTTGTTTAATGAACTGGATATTATATTTATTGGTTTCTTGAGTACAAAGAATTTGAATTTCATGTTCTCTTTTTAAAAATTGAACAAATTCATTTGCTTTTTTTTCTTTTTCTTTTTTAGTTTTTAAACCAATGCGAAGCGAACCTAAATTATGAATATTATAACTCCCCACCGTAATCACTTTTTCCGTTTTTACTTTGTCAAAAGAGTTAAATCCCACAAAACTTTTCACATGTCCCCATCCCATCAAAATACAGCCCAATGAAAGGACAAGATATTTTTTTTTCAAAATACTCCAATAAAGAACAAATAAAATATTAGTGAGTAAAAGCCAAGGATAAATTAATCCGAAAAAAGAAAAAGGCCAGAAACGAGCGGGATTAGCAAAAGGGGCAAGGTATGCAAAGAAAGTTGCAAATATCACCAACACATTCATCCACCTCATAAAATTTTCGAATCGCTTCACGGTGTTAGTTATTTAGAAAATTAGAATAAGGGATTTACAGGTTATTTATTTTTACTTGCGTTAAATAAAAATTCTTTTTCTTCGGCTGTAAGGCTTTCCATTCCTTTCTTACTAATTTTATCAAGAATGGCATCTAGTTTTTCTTGGTGAGAAAGACCATGAGTTTCGGATGATGAATTTCCCCTGTTTCGGAAACTACCCAAAGTAGAAGTTCGACTCTTAGTAGTTTTAGTTTTTGTTCCTTGTTGGTTTTTATATTCGACTCTCAGTTTACTTTTTTTACCAGTAATAGAATTGTAAATATTTTGAAAAAATCCTTGGAATGCTCCTATGATATTATTGACTGGTGTAGACAAATCTGTTCCGCCTGAACGCAATTGGAAGATATAAAACCATCCAAACAATGCCCCTCCTAAATGAGCAAAATGCCCTCCTGTATTACTTACATTGGCTATAGCAATCATGTCCAAGAAGATCAAGACTGCAACAATATATTTGAGTTTGACATCACCTATAAATAGTAGTCGCATGATATAGTCAGGTGCGATGACGGCCGAGGCAAGGATGATTCCATTAACTGCTCCCGATGCTCCCAACGCAAAATTGACTTTATCGTAAATAAGTACATCACTTAAATAAAATGCAAAGCCACCAGCCAATCCGCTTAAAAGATAAAGTGGCAAGACATGATGATCTCCAATAAACCCACCTACTATTTTTCCAAACCAATAAAGAAATAACATGTTCCAGAGAATATGCCAAAACCCTTCATGCAGAAACATACTTGTAAATGGAACCCAAGGATGCGTCAATACATACCACCCATCAGAAGACATACAAAAAAGGTGAAGGAAATCATCGAATCCATTTTCAGTTGGAGGTGCTCCTGCTGAAGAAATGGAATATCCTAACTTAACAATATTGATTACCACAAACACAGCGATGTTAATTATGATTAACCGAGTAATCATATTTCCACTACTAAATTCTTTTTTAACATCTTCCCAAATTGAGGTAACCATAAATTAAGTTTTTTGATAATCTTTAATCGCGTACAAATTTAAACACTTGAGGAAAATATAACAAATCTATTTCAGTATCTTATTTTCTTTTTGATTAAACAATTTTTATTCGTTTGAGTTGCATTTTTCTTAATGTATCAAAGGTTTGACCCATATTTATTCCAATATAAAATAAGAATCAGTCCTGCAACTGCACCGCCTAAATGTGCAAAGTGAGCTATCCCTGTTTGCATTCCAGATAGACCAAAGAATAATTCGATCATTGCATAAACAGCAACAAAGTATTTTGCTTTTGCCCTTATCGGGATGATTAGCATACTCAATTCTAAATTAGGAAACTTCATCCCGAAAGCAAGCAGTATTCCAAATATTGCTCCTGATGCTCCCCAAACTGCTCCAGGGTATCCGCCAAAATAATTAATCTCAATATAGGACACGATGACATTAAAAAACAAAGCTCCAACCCCAGTAAATAAATAATAAAATAAAAAGCGTTTTGACCCCCAGAGTGATTCTAATGCTGGCCCTAAAAATGCTAAACCCACCATATTGAATATTAAATGGGAAGAGAACAAACTATTCATTCTAGTCTGTCCATGCATAAACATGTGTGAGATAATTTGAAAAGGTTGAAAATTTCCATCACCATCTGGGTAATGAAATGCTAACATTCCTCGTAGGTCTTGAAAAAATATTACCGACACTACAAAAATGATAACATTAATGATAATTAAATTCTTTACGACATCTGTTAAACGCATCATAATTTTCGAAAACTATTTTTACGTTCTTTGACGAATTCCGTGGTCAGTTAAAAGTTGGAAGCCTGCCGGCAAAGGTAGGATTTCAACTTTTAACTGACTCAAAATACGGAATTTGTCAAAGAACCTTTTTTTAATGATGTGAAAGGTAATCATTTTTGAGAAAAGAATAGATGGGGTTTCGACGAATACCTGTGTCACAGTTTCAAACTGTGACACAGGCAATATGAAAGAAGGGTTATTTACAATTTTTATAAAACTCATCCATCTTTTGATGGAACTCAATTAGCGTTTGTTCCGATACGAATGGAGAGGTGTTTATATTTTTATAAAATCCAAATATATTATCAATTACAATTGGTGTAATTTCTGATTTAGCAATTAACTTCTTTTTGAATTCGTCATTTACATTTGTAGTATTCAAGTTGTATCGATCTCGAATATAGGATAAGAATAATTTCATTTTTTGAGCACATAATTTTTTATGATCATTTTGCAAAAAATATAATCGTCCTATTGTAGAAATAAATTCGAAAGAAGTATTCTCATTTTGTTCCAAAACAGGAATGATTCGTTGCTTTCTTTTGGCTCTAAAAAATAGATATAAGAATCCCATGCTAATTGCCAAATACCAAGCCCAAGCTAAACTAGGTTGTGCTAAAATATATTTCAAAGATTCCTCAGAAGCGATTGAACGACTTCCCCCGCCACTTCTTCTTCGATTATAAGCTCGTCCAAATCCTTCACCCACACGACTATATTCATCCCAATAAATATCACCATCATCCAAATGTGAAAATACATTGTTAGCATATTCCACACCTATCTTGTCGAGTAACTGGAAATTTGTAAAATTCATCGGAGTGGTATGCAAATAAAATGCGCCTCCACCATATTCTTTTTTTACAAAATTAGCTCGGTTGCCTGAAAGTGTACCTAATTTTATAAAGCTGTATGGTTCGTCGCAGAAATACAAACTATCAATATAATTCCATTCGTAATTAAGCGTTTTTGTTTGCTCTAAAACTTTATAGCTATAACCATTTTCTTTATTTAATTGGTTATGAATAAAGTTGAAAACTACAGTTGTGTCCGTGAACCCTTCATAGTCATCCCATGGCTCAAAATTACATTCTTCATAGTAAAGTTCAAACATCAAATCAAAAGGAATCGTCTTGCTAGAAATGAATGCGTTGTTCCCTTCATTGACATAATTTAACAATGTAGTTACATCTGCGGAATCCAAAAACATACTTTCTCCAACGAAAACATAATTACTTTTTACACCTGCGCCTAAAGGCAATTCACCATCGACTCCATCAGAAATATCGGTCAAAGTATTTTCTGGAAAATAATTTTTCAACATTTCATGGATGACAAAACTACCATAAGGATCTTTGCTTTCAGCTTCATAGTTTTCACTCCAATCGAAGCGAGTATTTCCACCTCGTAAAAAAACGAAAAGTAGAAGCAAGACGACTGCAGCAATTCCAAGAATAATAAATGGTTTTTTATCTTTCATGCTTATACTTTTTTACTGGCGTTTTGAGATTCTTGAAGCAAATTTTTCATTTGGGGTTGAACACTTCCTCTAAAATCACTTCCACCTAAGTTTTGTTTTCCATACCAAACTCTTTCAAATACATTTGTTACATTTCTAAATCCACTTTGAAAAGTAGTATTAGATAACTCTCGCATGTAGTCACGGTTGGTTTTATCTTTTTTCCATTTCACCCATTTTTTCAAAGACAATTCTTTGATAATAGCTAGATAATATAATCGTACCGCTTGAGTATAATTTTCTTTTTCCAAAGCCTCTCGGATAAATCGATCTAAATCAGATTCGTAAATATTATCCTCCACGTTTTCTAAAGTAATTGGAATACTGCTTTTTGCTTTTTCAATTTTTCGATTACTAGGAGCCAATGACCATCCTTCTGCTCCAACCATGTTGGCAATAATAAATGCCAAAACCACAACAGCTAAGGCAATCAAAAAGAATTTAAAAAATCCTCTCCAAAATTTCCCCATGTCAGGTGGAGGGGTGAATGATTCATCTTCATAAACTCGTTCGTCCTCCTCATCCTCTACATCAGGTTTATCAACAACTTCTTTTTTGGGAGGGGCGTTGCTGTAATCGATTCCTTCAATTGCATTTTTCCAAGCGGACTCATCAAATTTTTTCTCAACAATCTCACTACTCATATAATTTTCTGTAGGAATAGATTGAAAAGAAAATGCAATATTCGACGACAACAATATCACCAACAAAACCCAACTGGATTTTGTAAAAGCATTGTTTAATATTTTAAAATAATTATTCATTTTATTGATTGTTCTAAAGAATACAAGATTTTGACACATTCAAAATTAACTTTCTCGAAGCATTCCTTGAATTGATCTGGATTTGCCAATGTTTCGAATTCGTTTTTTCAAAGTGCTTGCTTCTTTCACTTCTACTAATGTGTGGTACAATAATCCAATTCCATTGATGATTAATGGATAGATTAAATATAAAACAGTCATGGCAATAAAGGTCAATGAGATGATTGTAAATTGATCCATCATCTCTTGTTCCAATGCCAAGTTCATACTCACCAATGACACATAAATCCAAATCAAGGAGGTGTCCGTTATCAAAAAGAAGGAAACTCCTATCGCTAAAGTCAATAAGTAGGTACCCAATAATTTTCCAAATGAACTGCCTAAAAGAAAAACGGTTCTTCCTAATCCTGTAATCAATCCTTTGTTTTCTTTACACATGATATACATCCATAGAATCAGGATTGGAAATAAAACTGGAATTAACAATACAACAGTATACCAAGACTGAGTCAAGACTACTAAGTTCATTGCAAATACAACTACCAATATTTTTAAGAAATTTAAAACATGTCGAAGTGTAGTCTGTTTAGGTTTTTCTTCATCTTCAAGATGAATCTCTTTTTCTTCTGCAGTTTTTACCAAAAAAGTAAAACTCACAAAAGTCAAACAAGAAAAAATAAATGTATTTAGAATAAAGAGATAAGGAATAGATTCATTGATAAAAAACTTGTGCAAGACTGACATTGTTCCAAACATACTTTGAGGGAAATTGAACATTTCACTTGGAGAGGCTTCCGCAAAGGTAAATGTCATTCCACAATATAACAATGCACTTGCAACTGCAATACTTCCAATCGCTCCTAGATTTTTTTTGTAAAAAATAAAAATGTCAGAGAAGATTTCTCCCGAAGATTTGATTCTTGTGAAGTCAATAATTTGAGAATCATCAGCAGGAAGTCGAGCATCTTTTGGTTGAACCAAAAGTCCTTCTTTTCCTCTTTTATTAGGCAGCCACCAAAAGTATAAAATCACAAATGCTAAACAAAGGAAAATGAATATTCCCCGAATGATATCAGGTGTTTCAGTTTGGCGAGTCATGTAACCTTCTAAGAATCCTGCAATAATAAAAATAGGAACGATTCCCAACATTATTTTTACACCACGTCTTGCAGAGATTTGAAAGGCTTGCATCCTCGTCAAAGTTCCAGGGAAGACCAAACCTTTTCCCATCGTCAGTCCGGCAGCGGCGGCAATTACGATAGCAGAAATTTCTAAAGTTCCATGAATCCAAATGGTTAAAAAGGATTCCAAAAATACGCCTTGTTCATAAAAGAAAAACTGAAATGCGCCGACCATGATCGCATTTTTGATGAGGTAAAATAAAGTACCCAATGCGAAAAATACGCCCAAGGCAAAAGTTTGAAAGGCGACCCAGAGATTATTTATCGTAATCCCGACCGACATTCCAAATTCTCCTTTCTGTTTGTAAACTGCCATCGGGTCACCTGATTCGATATTCTCGATAGTCATGTCCACATAATTATCTCCCAGTACAATTCTCGGAAATTCGGCATCCATCGCACATGACAACATTCCAATACTAAATGCCAATACAAAAACCCAAAATGCCAACCGAAATTCTCGACGTGCTTCCCACACCATGTAGGGGAGTTCATGCGTCCAAAAATAAGTCAATCGACCTACGTGCGTTTTTCTATTTTTATAAATGGAATAAAAAACTTGTTGAGCGATATTATTCAAATACACTCTAACCGAACGATTGGGATAAAATGTTCGAGAGTAGGAAAGGTCATCGGTGATTTGGATAAAGAGGTCGCTTAATTTGTCTGGATCTCCATTTTCTTTATTGAGATCATTTTCAAACTCCTTCCACTTTTCTTTATTTTGTTTTATGAAACTTGTTTCGCGCATAGCTTTTAATATGAAATTGATAAGTTAAACGAGGTAGTCTTATCTTTTAAACGTAAAAAATCTTAATTCGTCAATTAAACCTAAAAATATTAACAAAAATCCACATTTTTGTATTTCATTGAAAAATTTAAAGACGATTATACGTTTAACTAGGACTAACAATAAAAAGTTCTCTAATTTTTAAACAGATAACGCTACTTTTAAATGATAATAGTTATAATGTAAAATAAAAAAATATGAAAACGATAGATATAAGAACCACACAAAATGTTACGATTGAATATGAACTCGCCACCTTGCGGGAACGTATCTTAGCGTTTTTTATAGATTTTGTGATTGTGTATGTGATCTGTGTGATTATTGCATTTACTATGGCAACAGGATTTCGGGATGCACTTTTACAAATAGATAACTATGGTTTATTATCTATTGTGATGTTTAGTTTTTTTATTTTTTACCAATTGTTTTCAGAAATTCTTGCAGATGGACAGTCATGGGGGAAAAAAGCGGTAGGAATAAAAGTGGTTCGATTGGATGGACAAGAACCTGGGTTGAGTGAATATTTATTGCGTTCGGTTTTTTACATTATTGATATTTTGTTTTCATTTGGAGTGATCGCTAATTTATTAATTAGTTCTTCTGCCAAAGGACAACGACTAGGAGATATGACTGCGAACACAACAGTTATTCGAGTTCGATTTAATTTACGTTTTCGATTGGAGGATATTTTAAAAATTAATTCTATCGAAGATTACGAACCACAATTTCCAGCAGTTCGAAAATTAAGAGAACAAGATATGTTGTTGATAAAATCAATTATCACACGATCAAGATTATATCGAAATCAAGCGCATCGAGATGTAGTAAACGATTTGGTAGTGCGCTTAAAAGATGAATTAGATTTAGAAAAAATACCTCCGAATAAAATTGAGTTTTTAAAAACTTTGATTCGGGATTATATTGTTTTAACGAGATAAACTTTGAGCCACATAGTGCACAATAGGTATTTTCACAATAGAAAACACATAGAAATAATTTCGTTATTCGACCTATGTGTTCTATTGTGAAAATACCTATTGTGTACTATGTGGTTAAACATTAAAATGGGACGAAAATTCAAAAAGAAAGTAATCGAAAACCTCACGATCACAGGTATCGCCGACAAAGGCAAAGGAGTGACAAGAGACGAAACAGGACGAGTAATATTTGTAGATGATGTAGCACCGGGCGATGTCGTTGATGTTTTAATTTATAAAAAAAGAAGAGCCTATCTCCAAGGCTCCGTACAAAAAATCGTAAAATACTCCGATGATCGAGCAGAACCATTCTGCGAACATTTTGGAACATGCGGTGGCTGCAAATTTCAACACATTCCTTACGAAAAGCAAATCGAATACAAACAAGACATCGTAGACAACGCACTTCGAAGAATCGGAAAAGTAGAAATCGGAGAATTCAAAGATATCCTTCCTTGCGAAGAACCTTCTCATTATCGAAACAAATTAGAGTTTTCATTTTCCAATAAAAGATGGTTGACTTATGAAGAGTTGAACAGTGACATTTCGAATGTAGAAGATGTTTTAGGATTCCACAGAGCAGGCGCATTTGATAAAATTTTAAATATCAATGAATGTCATTTGCAAGCAGAACCTTCCAATCAATTGCGAAATTCAATGAAGACGATTGCAATAGAGCAAGGTTTGACTTTTTATGATGTTCGAAAAAATACAGGCTTCCTTCGAAATATGATTGTCAGAACTTCGACTACGGGAGAGGTGATGCTATTATTAAGTGTAGGAGAAAATAATCAAGAAAAAATCGACACTTATATGAATGCGGTTTTGGAAAAAAATCCATTCCTGACTTGTGTTTATTTTAC
>CAKZSH010000117.1 GCA_937918905.1 uncultured Saprospiraceae bacterium | reverse complement strand
AACAAAAAAGCTCATTCGAAAAACCTCGAATGAGCTTTTTTATTTTTTAGATTATAAAATTTTCTTATCTTAGAAACCGATTAAACTGATCCACTACTTGAAGACAAAAACGAAAATCAAAAATCAACTCATTTCTCAAATTGACTTCCGTCGATTGTTTGATATATTTCCCTACCAACAAGCAAAGTTTCCGAACAAAGCAGCACTAGTTTCCAAGCAAAATGTAGGTTGGAAAAAATACAGTTCCGATGAATGTATCACTCAAATCAACCGAGTAAGTGCAGGGCTTTTGAATTTAGGATTAAAGCGTGGAGAGAAAGTTGGAATTATGACTCAATTAGGAAGTCCACTTTGGAATTTTTTGGATTTGGGAACCCAGCAAATTGGAGGAGTGGTCGTGCCGTTACATGCACAAATTCGAGAGCATGAAATCGAATATATTTTAAACGATGCAGAGGTGAAATTTTTGATTGTTGCCAATCGTGAGTTTTATGAACGAGTGTCAGTTGTGAGAGATAAAGTGTTGAGTCTGAAGAAGATTTTTACATTTGAAAAATTACCGAAGATTCCGAGTTACGAAGATTTGGTGATAGAACCTACGGCAAAACATTTAGCAGAATTTGAAGGACGAAAGGCTTCGATTCATGAGGATGATTTGGCGACGATAATTTATACCTCAGGCACAACGGGCAATCCAAAAGGTGTCATGCTTTCCCATAAAAATATTGTTTCTAATATTAAAGCTACCATTTCTCTTGTCCCTATCAATAATGGAAATCGAACAATGAGTTTTCTTCCTATGAGTCATGTTTTTGAACGAATGGTAACGTACACTTACATGGCAGTTGGCGCATCTGTTTATTATGCTGAACGCAGAGAAACAGTTGCTGAAAATATTAAAGAAATACGTCCACATTATTTTGCAAGTGTTCCGAGGTTTTTGGAAAAGGTATATGATTCGATTATTGAACAAGGGAATGAAAAAGGGAAAATGACTCAAAAGATTTTGAATTGGGCAATCAAAGTAGGTAAAAGATATGATGGAAAAATGGGTTTGATTTATTTTTTTAAATTAAAAATAGCGGATCTTTTAGTCTATCGCAGATGGCGAAAAGCATTGGGGGGAAAAGTGGAAGGTGTGATCGTAGGTGCAGCGGCTTTGCAACCTCATTTAGGGAAATTATTCTCCGCTGCGGGCATCGAAATTCGAGAAGGATATGGGATGACGGAGACGTCGCCTGTGATTTCATTTAATCGTTTTGAACCTGGTGGTGTACATTTTGGAACGGTAGGAATTCCGATCCCAAGTGTGGAAGTAAAAATCGAAAACCCTGATGAAAATGGCGAAGGAATGATTTTGGTCAAAGGCCCAAATATTATGTTAGGCTACCATAACTTACCTGAACGAACGATGGCTAAAAAAAATGAGGAGGGTTGGTTTAAAACTGGTGATGTTGGAAAATTTGTCCATAAAAGATTTCTACAAATCACAGGTAGACAAAAAGATATTTTTAAAACTTCAAGTGGAAAATATATCGCGCCTACGATTTTGGAACAAAAATTAAATGCTTCGAAATTTATCAACACAAGTATGATTGTTGGTTTTCAAAAACCATTTGTTACGGCTTTGATTGTTCCTAATTTTTTCCAACTAAAAAAATGGTGTACGGAAAATGATGTGCATTGGACAGCACCTCAATTTATGGCGATCAATCCAAAAGTTGAATCATTGATGAAGATGGTAGTCGAAGAAATTAATACACATTTGAAAAATGAAGAACGGATTCGAAAGTTTCATTTATGTTATGAACCATGGGAAGTGGCGACTGGCGAAATGACTTATACTTTGAAGTTAAAAAGGAATGTGCTTTTGGAAAAATTCGAAAAGGATATTAATAAAATGTATGAGTAAAACCATTGGACGACCGCAGCTTTAAAGTAAGACGACTTTTCAAGTCGTCCCGTTATTCGATCAATATTATTCGAGAAGTGTTCAATTATTTTTTGTCGAAAAATGGAACGACTTGAAAAGTCGTCTTACTTTAAAGCTGTGGTCGGAAAACGTTTTTATATTTCGATAACAATCCCCACACTCGGCAACGCATTCCCACTCCCCGTATCCAACTCCTTCAACAAATACCGTTGCTCCTCCACAGGCGCATTGGGATTGACAATCACAGGCGGCCCGATAGGTTTATTATCCGCATCCAATTCTCGATCAAGCAACAGCGTAGGTTGTGCAATAAAGTTTTGATTTAAATTCTGAATATCCAAATACAAATTCAAACTCCACTTTTTAAAAAACCATTTTTTATCAATACGGAGATCAATCGAATTCACCGCAGAGCTTCTCAAAGAATTGATACGACTATAATCTAACCGAGCACCATTGCTTACATTCCAATTACTCAACAATGCAGAATCATCTGCAAAAGGCGTACGTGGCAATGCCGATTGATAACGATAATTAATTCCAATTTCTACATTTTTAAAAAATCCATTTTCGATTTTTTTCCCAATAGTCAAATTCGCAATATGGCGAGCGTCCCATGAACTTGCAATCAACTCCCGATTTCTATTTTCAAATTCTGACCAACCCAAAGTATAACTTGCTATCCCATAAAAACCTTTAAACAATCGTTGTTGATACAAAAATTCCACACCATAACTTTGACCTTCCGAACGAGGAATAGCTGGTTCATTTCCAACGATTCCAAAATCGCCACCAAGGTTCGCCAAGGTCACGCTGTCTCGCAATAAAAATGGATAGTCGCTATATTTTTTATAATACCCTTCGATGGTAAATTTGGAAGCAGAAGCGGTGTTAAATTCCAAACCCAAAACCGCTTGATTGTTGGTAACATATTTAATTCCATTTTCTTTATTGACCAATTGGTCGCCTTCTTGATAACCCAAAATCGTATAAGCAGGCAACTGATGATAACGTCCCAAATTCGCATTGACAATCCAACGATCCGACAAAGCATAAGCCGCCGAAAACCGAGGACTAAACTGTCGAAATGGATTACTCATTTCACTCGAATAATCATTCCCATCAATTCGAAGTCCCAATGAAAGAATTAATTTTTCATTTAAATACTTCCGACTGATTTGTCCAAACAAACCATATTTATTCATTTTAAAATCAGAAGCAAAATCAATCGTCTGTGCTCCTTGCGAAGTGAAAATTCTATTAAAAGTGCTGTTGTTGTATTTTGCTAATTCGTAGTTGATACCGTAATTTATTTTAAAACCTTTTTCAGTTCGGAGGGTGTGTTCTGCTCGAAATTTATTTTCAATCTCTTGAGAATTATAATCTAAAAGTAAATTGTCCTCGCTGCTGTCGTCATTATCTGCATATTTAAAACTACGATTGTCCAACATATTTCGACTCAATACAAATGTAAAATATCCATTCTCTCGATAATGTTTGTACACCAAACCATTCGTATAATTCCATTGTGGCGAGACGGGTAACAATCCTAAAATAAATTGTTGCTCCTCCGTTTCGTTCGCATCCAAGTTTAATTCAAATTGATCAATCGCTCCCAATCCAATAAATGTCAATTCATTTTTTTTATCAAAACGATGTTTTACTTTAACTTGAAAATCATTGTAAGTTGGTAAAAAAGGTAAGCCAATGGCCTCAAATAAAAACTGTAAATAAGACTGCCGAGCCGAAGCTAAAAAAGTCGTCTTGTCTCCAATCGGTCCTTCCAAGGTCAAATTCAAATCACTCGACCCCACCGTAAAAGAACCACCCAATCGATCATCCCGACCTTCTCTAAATTTAAATCCAAAAACAGAACTCAATGCATTTCCACGATTGGCAGGAAAGGCGCCACTATAAAAATCTACCTCTCGAATAAAATTGACATTAATCAATCCGACTGGCCCACCCGATGCGCCTTGTGTGGCAAAGTGATTGATATTTGGTACTTCGACTTCATCCAAATAAAAACGATTTTCGTTAGGCGAACCTCCTCTGATAATTAAATCATTTCGAAAAGAAGCGGAAGAAGTCACCCCCGGCAACTGCTGCACCACCAATGAAATATCACGCCCACCTCCTGGGTTTCGTTGAATTTCTGCAACGCCAATCGTTCGTAAAGAAACAGGACTCTCTTCTGTTTTTCTGAATGGAGAAGCCTTGATAACGATCTCTTCCAACGTCTGCCCTGTCTCGGTCATTTGAATATCGACCACCGCAGGTTTATTGTTAAAAACTTGAATCTCATATTCGGTCACCTCATCATAACCGATAAAACTTGCTCGGATGCTGTACAGCCCTGGTTCCAAACCTGTGATTTCATAATTGCCATCAAGATCGGTTGAGGCGCCTTTGTCAGTATCCAAAACTAAGACCGAGGCAAAGTCGACGGGTTTGTTATTGATGCTATTGGTGATGGTGCCTTTGATGATTCCTGTTTGTGCAAAAAGGACTTGGCAAATAAAAAAAGATAAGAGTGTAAAAAAGTTTCTTTTCGTCATTTTAGATTTAATTGTTTTATCTAAAACCACGGAGAGGGGATTTGGTTTTGGGAAATGGTTGAAATTTATATAAAACAAAAACGTTTTATGGAAAGGTTATATTAAGTTTTTTAATCTATTAAAAAACTGTAAATTCTTTTGTTCCAAAAAAATGTTTATTTTACTATTTTTTATATAAAACAACATAGTAATGAAAAAGCTCTCTTTTGAAGATTGGAAAAATTCCATGTCATTTATGATTGATGATGCTTTCGATGAAAGATTTTTGGGAAGCACGAAATCGCTGACTAAGTTCATCAACTCTTCCTGTGAACAATTTCAAACTAAGGAAGGGCTTGCACTTTTTTTAGGAAAGGATAGCGAAAATTTTACTGCTGAACTTAAGTTGAAAGCATTAGTTTCATTGATTGGATTTTCAGAAGAAAGATTAAAGAGGGTGATTTCTTTAGTTCGCTTTAAATTTTTAAAAGAAGATTTCAGGTCAGAATGGAGTATAAAGAAAATCAGTAAAAGCATTGTTGCAAATAGTAAATTACTTGAATTTTTAGTGGACTTTTTTATTCATGGAAGAAAATCAATAATAGGAAAAGAGATTCCTCTCTATTATTTGAGAAATTTTAAGTTGCTGGATGCAGAATTTATTCAAGATTTGAGCGAGTTCAATTATGTAGATAGAATTTTAAATGACAATGAAATTCAAGGGAGATATTCTAATGAAGTTGGAGCTCATGTTGAAAAAATAATTTCTAAAAGATTAGACGACTACAAAAGGAATATAAATTTGAAATTAGAATACGATACTCAAAAAGAATTTCCTTTGCTCCATAAGAATATTGATTTCCTAATTCCAAAAGTAGGAAACCCAAAAATTTTGATAGAATCAAGTTATAATATTACAACGGGAAGTGGTCAATCAAAAAGGGCTGATCAGTTGGTAGAACTTTATGGAGTATTGATGAAGTACAATGCCAATCAAAGGGCAGATAAAATTTTGATGCTGAATTATTGTGATGGTTTCGGTTGGGTAGGTCGTCAAAATGATTTACGTAGAATATATGAAGCAAGTGATTTTGTTTTTAATCAAAATAACTTGGACGTGCTAAATAAAGTTCTAGATGAATATTATTAAGCAGTAATCTTTATCTTCTTTTCATTTCGAGTTTTCATTTTCTTTTTATCAATGCTTTCGATTAATCTATCTGAAATAGCTTTGATTACTGGAACGACAACTGTATTTCCCAATAGATCGAAAATTTGTTTTTCATTACATGGAATTTTATACGTTTCAGGATAACCAAACATTCGTAAACCTTCTCTCATTGTCATCTTACGAACACCGTTTCCATCGGGTACAACAATTCGTGCCATGTCTGTAGCGACTAAAGTTGGAGCTATATCTTTAGGATCCAAAATTTTATTGATTTCAAAACTCAATTTCCCCGTTACAATATTATATCCCTTTGGTTTGGTTTCATCTTGAACCCTATGAGTTTGAATTCCATTTTCAGTTTCTATTTTGACTAGTTTTTTAGGATGCTCTAATTTTAAATATCCTTTTTTCTCCAAATCATCTAGTATTTTTTGTAAGTCTACTTTTCGCAATAAATTTTCGGGAGGAAAGAATGTCGAAATTTGTTTCATGGTCAAAGCCATTCCATCCATCCAGTCAATTCCTATTTCTTTTGCCCAATGTTTTTTTCTTCTTTCTTTAAATAATTGATTCAAGAGTATTTTTTGCTCAACAGAAATTTTACCTTTCAATTCTAAATCCCAACTATGAATATTATTTGCACCACCTCTTTTGTCTTTAATTGATTTACCATACAATTCTTCCATTGTAAAAATGGAAGTTAACTTTTTTGTAAAATTCGTATTTAGAGTCTCCAAACCTTTTTCAAAAACTTCCGACAATGTTTTCCTCACAGGAGCAAAGTTATCCAAACTGATGGCTTGTTTTTTTGTACCGACTATATAAATTCTTTTCCTCGATTGTGGAACACCAAAAAGAGAAGAGTCCAAAACTTTCCAAGTTACTTTATATCCTAATTCATATTCTAAATTGTGAAGAATAGTTTTTAGAGTCCTACCAATTTTATCTTTTTTATTTTCCAAATCATGTTTGACTAAGCCTTCCACATTTTCCAAAATAAATCCAGTCGGTTTTTTTTCTTTAAGAATTCTTTCTATTTCAAAAAATAACGTTCCGCGAGTATCCGCAAAACCATGTCGTTTTCCTCCAGCACTAAAAGGTTGACAAGGGAATCCTCCAAATAGGAAATCAAAATCTGGTATGTCTTTAGTTTCTACATTAAAAATATCACCTACAATTTTATCATTAGGAAAATTATATTCAAGTGTTTTTACAGCATAAGGCTTCACCTCCGAAGTCATCACACATTTAGGGGTGATTCCTTTTTCTAAACAAGCCTGTTCAAAACCTAATCGAATACCTCCTAAACCTGCAAATAAATCAATGAATTTTATAGTGTGATTTTTATTTATCATTTTTCTTTTTTTTGTAAGTTATTGATGGCTCTGCTGCACTTAGATAGTTATCTCTATAATCTTCAATTTCTATTTTTTCACAACTAATAACTGAAAGGCATTGAATAAAAAATGCAGCACTAAAAGTGCCTCTACTGATTTTGCTATCTATGCTCGATTTAGTTTCTCCAATTCCTTCATTGTTGAGTAAGATAGCTAATTCAGAAGTTGAAACACCTCTTTTTATCAATTCCGATTTTAATAACCTTTTTGCTTTTTGATTCCAGTAAGTCATAATCTGTTTTTCTGATACATTAGCAAAAAAAGCTAATTATTTGCAAATATGCAAATATTAGAGTAAAAATAAAAATATAGATAGTGAGTTTTATCCACTAACATCGGAATTTTAAATCAAGAAGTAGGATTAATTAAGCAATAAAGTTTTGATAATTTTATAAACTAGCTTTATTTAGTTAAATAAGAATTCTCTATAACTTTCCCAAAAAATATTGTTTACAAAAAACTAAAAATCATATTTTCGCATTATGAAAAAAATCATCTCCTACAACGTCAACGGAATCCGTGCAGCAGTTAAAAAAGGCTTTTGGGATTTTATCAAAGAAGGCGGATTCGATATTGTGTGTTTACAAGAAACCAAAGCACATGTCGATCAAGTCGATGTCGAACCATTGGAAACGATGGGCTATCACCATCATTGGTTTTCTGCACAAAAGAAAGGCTACAGTAGCGTCGCTATTTTTTCCAAACAAAAACCAGATCATATCGAAATCGGTTGTGGTATCGAAAAGTACGACAATGAAGGAAGAATTCTTCGAGCAGATTTTGGAGATTGGTCGATATTGAATTGTTATTTTCCATCAGGAAGTTCGGGCGAAGAACGGCAAGCATTTAAAATGGAATTCCTCGATGACTTTTTTAAATACATCAAAAAACTAAAAAAGAAACGTCCCAATTTAATTGTCGTAGGAGATTATAACATTGCTCATACGGAAATGGATATTCATAATCCAAAAAGTAATAAAAAGAGTTCTGGGTTTTTACCTGAGGAACGGGAGTGGATGACGAAGTGGTTGGCAAGTGGATTTACCGATGCATATCGACATATCAATCCTGAAGGGGAAGAGTACAGTTGGTGGACTTACCGTTTTGGGGCTAGGAAAAATAATAAGGGTTGGAGAATTGATTATCAGTCGGTTTCGGATTCTTTGAAGGATAAAATTTATAGTGCGAGGCAGTTAGGGGAGGCGGTGCATTCTGATCATTGTCCTGTATTTATGGAGATTGATTTGTAGGTTTTTAGCCACAGATTTACGTTGATTTTTTTTATGATTTTTTCTATAACGCGTTATTCGATAATCATAAAAAAATCAGCGTAAATCTGCGGCTAAAAAAATATTATCCTTTGCAAAAAACAAGCCTTTCTATATTCCCATCAATTCTTGAACGATAAGTCCATTCTTCATTCTAGGTTCAAACCAAGTTGATTTAGGAGGCATCACACCGCCTTCATCTGCTGTAGTCAATAGGTCAGACATTTGGGCAGGGTACAAACAAAATGCAACTCTAGTTTCCGATTTTGCAGTTTTAGTACGAACCACATCAATGCCTTCCGTCCCTGAAACATATTTGATACGAGTATCTGTTTTGACATTTTTTATTCCTAAAATATCTTTTAGCACCTTCTCATCCAACAAACTTGCGTCCAAGAGGATTTTTTGATTTTTATATTTTTTTAAAACTTCAGGTTTCCATTTTAATAAAAACCATTCTTTATTTAGGAACATCGTAATTTCATGTTTACGACTTGGTTTAGCAGGTTTTTCCAAAAAATCAATATCGAATAATTTTGAAAGTTTGGCAACAAATTGAGTCAGCGAAACTTCATCCAATGCATCAATGATTCGATTGTAATCATAAATCTCCAACTGGTCTTCTTGAAAAAAAGCAGTCAATAAATTTCCATAAGGATTTACCTTTTTTTTCTTTTTGATACGAGAATATAACAATGCACTTGCAGCACTTCGATGATGTCCATCCGCAATGTAAGTTTCGGGGATTTTCTTTTCAAAAATCTGTTGGAATTTTTCAATCATATTTCCATCACTCACTTCCCAGAGAATATGTTTTTGATTTTCGGACTCGAAATGAATGGTATAAAATGGTTGGTATGCTTCGATGTAGTCCTTTAACATCTGCATCAATTTTTTTACTTTGGGGTGAATCAAAAGCACAGGCTTAACAATAGCTTTACGGTTCATCATCAAATACATTTGACGTTGCTCTGTAGCCGCTAAAGTATTCTCATGTTTTTTGATATTGCCTTCCAGATATTCGTTGATGTCCACACAAGCGACTAGTCCGAGGTGGCTTCGTTGGTTGGTTTTTATTTGATAAATATAAATGGAGTCCTGTGAGGCTTTATTGAAAAATCCACTTTTTTTATACGAGACGTACTCCTCTTTTACCGTTCCAAAAAAAGAATCATTTGACGCAATGTAATCTGTGTTTGGATAGACGGCCTGAAATGGTCGAATAATCATATAATGGTTGTCTGTTTTTGTTGTTGTTCTTTTATTGAACCTCAACAAAGGTTTTAAATGGTTGTATAATTTTCAGATGACAAGTTACCGTTTTCTATTTTGCCTTGAAAATAAAATACGATTTTTCGGTACGTTATTTACATTAATAATGTATCGAAAAAATGAAAAACCTTCCAAAACTTTAAGCCTTGGAAGGTTTTAATATTTTTAAAATAATTGTGAAATAATTATTTTATCATATTAATAAATGAGCGCATAAACCAATTGGAATCTGCTTTAATCAAAGTATCTAAAATGGAATCCGCTTTGTTGGAAAACAATTTGATGTCTTTGACCACTTTACAGAATTCATCTGATTCCTCACATTTACCTTGAACTGCTGTGATTTCATCTAAGACTTTTATCATTGGAGCCAGTTCTTTCTTTTTCCTTTGGATGACAATTTTTTTTACTATTTCCCACATGTCTTTTTCTGCTTCAAAAAATTCTTTTCGCTCCCCCGGTTTTAATTTTTTATAAACCAATCCCCAATCAATCAAAGCTCGAAGATTCATATTGGTATTCCCCATGGAAATATTTAGTTTTTCCTTGACTTCCATCGCAGAAAGAGACTCAGGGGCTATCAATAATAAAGCATGGATTTGTGCCATCGTTCGATTGATTCCCCAATCAGAACCTAATGTTCCCCATGATTGAATAAATTTTTGTTTGCCTTCGTCTAATTCCATTTTTAATGATTTATCTTAATTGTATTTATTTTACTTTCAAAATTTTCTGAAAATTACAGGTTTCAATAGATAAATCAAATTAAAGGTGAGATTGTTTAGATTTTTTGGGGAAATTTAAATTCAGGTTAGTAATCAGGAGGTGACTTTTATAATAGAACTTATCTATTAACGATTTATCGTGTTCGTTTTTTATCAAGAAAAAATGAACACGATAAATCGTCCCTGCATAAGTTATATTATTTCATCAACCGCCCACCATCGCCCTCATAATCTCTGCACAAATGATTGCTCCATACGTCCCTATCGCATAACCCAAAACTGCTAACAATGCTCCTACGGGAGCCAGCGAAGGACTAAATGCAGATGCCACAACAGGTGCAGATGCAGCTCCTCCTACATTCGCTTGACTTCCAACTGCAACAAAAAAGAATGGTGCTCTAATTAATTTTGCAACAAGAAGTAGTAACGTCACATGAACCAACATCCAAATTATTCCTATTCCAAACAATCCTAAATTTGCCCATACTTTTCCCAAATTCATATGCATTCCAATCGTCGCAACTAGAATGTAAATAAAAATAGAACCCCATCGAGATGCTCCTATTCCTTCTAATTTTCTTGCAGGTGTAAATGATAAAAATAAACCTACGGTAGTCGAAATTACAATCAACCAAAAGAACCCTGACATCACAGAACTCAATCCATTTTCTACTAATGAGCCTGCAGATAATATATCTTTTCCAGCATCGTCTACTCCAATTTTCACTTTCGAAGCTTCATTCATTCCATCAAAAAATGGTGCAATTAAATCTGCTCCCCAATGTGAAATTCCAACTGCTCCAAATGCTACTGCAAGCATTACAAACAAACTGGTGGTGGTTGGCATTTGTGCGATACTTGCTCGGTATTTTGCTACACTTTCTTTTAAAGTTTCGATAGCGGAGGTATCTGCTTTTAACCAATTGTCCACACGTTCTGTGATGTTCGCACCGTATAATAAAAAGCCCATCCAAATATTGGCTACCACAATATCTACTACAAGCATGATGGCAAAAACTTCATTGGGAACTTCGTAAATAATTTTCATGGCATTCTGATTCGCTCCTCCTCCAATCCAACTTCCTGCTACTGTTGAAAGGCCATTTGCGATTTCCATTGCATTTTCACCTAGCACACTTGGAAAGAAATTTACAGCAGCAAAAAGTGCAATCGGGCCACCGATTACAATTCCTAATGTTGCCGTCAAAAACATGACAATGGCTTTCCATCCTAAATTTATAATGGCTTTAAAATCAATACTTACACAAAGCAAAACTAAACTTGCTGGCAATAAATATCGAGAAGCTACAAAGTATAATCTGGAATGCTTGGTGTACTTTTTGATGGTTTCGTCAGCTACTCCATTTTTTTCCAAAAGCAATTTTATATCATCATACGATCCACTCTCAAAAACAGCAGCCACAGTTCCAAAGTCATTCATTTTTTCTGGAAGTGTTAAACTCAAAGTCTTGATATATTCCAATAAAGAATTATCAAACCAATCAGAAGCAATCAATCCCAATGGATAATATAAAATAGCTGGAATAAAATAACATAATAATAAGGCAGGTACGAATCGGTAGAATTTTTTCCAACCCTCCGATTCTAAACTATGGGTATAAAAAATAGCAGCAAGAACGGCCAATAAAATTCCTAGCACTACTGCGTCATTAGTAAAAAATGGTTCCATGATTTTCGTTTCGTTTTATAATACTAAACTTAAAGATATGTTTTTAATGATTAATGAAAAATTAAGTCTGAGTTTTTTTTGACACGTTATTTACGTTATACGTATCTGCGAGTTTTAACCCGCAGTATAAAAAAATATGTTATTCGACTTTCTATAACGTGTTTAATTTTACTGCGGGTTAAAACCCACAGCTACGTATAACGTAAATAACGCGTTAAAAACAAAAACCCGTCATGTTGAGCATAACGGGTTTTATTATTAAAAAGAATTTTATAATTATTTCACTTTGACAAGTCGCTTGGTCTTTTGACCATAATCAGTTTGGATGCGGTAGAAGTAACTTCCTGCTGGTAAGTCATGCCCTTCCATTTGAAGCGTATGCTTTCCTGCTGCAAATTTCTGATTGGTCAATACTCTTAACTCACTTCCAATGGCATCGAATAAACTAATTTTTACCCAACCCGATTTCACCGTAAATTCAATGTTAGTAATTTGACTAAATGGATTTGGGTAAACATTCATTTCGAGTTGCCCTTCTTTTAAAATGTCATTTGCACTTACAGACTCACAATTCATCAAAACAGGCAAGTGTTGAAATTCATCAAATAATAAATCTCGAACCGTTTGTTCTTCCACCCCGAACCAATCCATCAAAATAGATCCATAAACTGATCTAAAATCAAATTGCATCGGCACGCCTTCTCCAACTTCTACATCTGTAGAAATTACAGGATTATCTCCAAGCACTACAGGATTGATACATGAACCAAAAAGCATCATTGGAGCTGCCGTACCATGATCTGTTCCAAGACTATCGTTCGACCGAATTCGTCGCCCAAATTCTGAAAAAGTCATTCCCACTACTCTTTGTTCCAAACCTAATTGTGTAAGGTCATCCTGAAAAGCACAAATTGCTTCTGATAACTCTTGCAATAATTCAGCATGATCTCCAACTGTAGTATCTGCTCCAGTCACTTGCTCTGCATGCGTATCAAAACCACCAAGACTTACGATATAAACTTTAGTTTGCAGGCCTCCTGAAATTAATCGAGCCACTACTTTTAGTTTATTGGCTAAGGTATTATCATCTCCATATTTCGAAGACATATTGGTACCCGTATCATTAGCTACTTGAATGACATCATTGTAGGCATTGGTTTGAATAATACTATTTGTCAAAAAATCTAGATGATCGCCATAACAAGAGTCAGGTAAATCACCATTAACAGGTGTCGCTAAAGCCGATAAATTATCTGGATCAACTAAGGCCATACTGAAATTCCCACTAGTGCCTTCACAAGTTGCATTTACTTGTGAACCTATTGTTATCGCCAAAGGATCAGGGTAGTCATTATTAGGATATCCATTAGGATACTCCGAATGTAAAAGATTAAAATATCTTCCTAACCAACCCGTCGTCCAAACCTCATCCGCACTTGAACCTGATGTCCAAATATCTGTCGAACGGAAGTGAGAACGGTTTTGATTAGGATAGGCAACACCCTGAACGATATTTAATTTTCCATCATCAAATACATTTTTTAAATCTTGCATCGCAGGGTGAAATCCCAACGTGTCTGTCAAATCTAAAATTGAACTTTCAGGAACAATTAAATTTTGTCGTACTTGTTGAAGATTAGAATATTGATCTTTTGGAAGCAACATATTAAGTCCATCATTTCCTCCATCCAATTGAATCAAAACTAATACTCGATCATCCTCTGGATTTAAAATATTAAACGCTGGATTATTTAGAGCGGATACATTTACACCTCCTAACAAAACTGGAACGGTAGCCGCTGAACTTCTTTTTATAAATTGTCTTCTTTTCATAAGAAGTAGATTTTTAATTTTTTTTAAATAAATTTTAATTCATTTGAAAGCCACATTTTATATCAAATAAAATTCAGGCATCTTCATCATCGTTCCTATCAACGCTTTGAGTTTATTTTCAACTGCTGCTTCCAAGGAAGTATCACCTGAAACATAAAGTGAATATTCATCAGTCCATTCAAAATCAGGAAGACCTGGAATTAAAATTTCTTTTAGCGCAACTAATTGTGGTTGGGAAATAGGATGTGCAAAAATAACCCCTGCAATTTCATTGATTAGAGCATTGGGATCAAATGGATTATCCAAGGATGCTGCAAAATCCAAAACATTTAATTTTACTGGATTTCCGCTAATATTAAATCCAGAGATAAATGCTTCAGAGAATCGTGTACGAACAGGAAGAGAAACAGCACTTATCCATAATTTATAAAACTGGGGAGCTTGATAAAATGCTTTCCATCCTGCGACATTGGGATGATCGTAAATCTCCATTTCCAACTCCCTCATATTTATAAAAATCTGTTTAAAGATGGCGTATTCATCATTAATATTAGTTGGCAAATCAATTCCAACGGATCTCACCATTTTTAACAAAAAATCTATAGGGTGATTAATCATACATCCGCGAATCGCTACATCATAAAAGTGGTCACTTGATAAAAGTGCCATCAATGCAGGTTTAATGTTATAATTATCAGCAATCAACATCTGAGACATTGGTTCGATGATATTTACTTCTATATCGCTATTCAAGTCTTCATGTACAAACCAACGGTATAACTTTCGGCAAATAAATCGCGCTACCTCATCTTGTTGGAAAATAATATTGATAACCGTTTTATATTCATTTTCTCCTGCATCAGTAATCACCACATTATTGAATCGATGTGATAGTTGTTTGTCGGAAGTATCATGTCGATTTGGGATAAAATTAGCTTGGACTAGCGTTGGATTATCAACATCAAAAAACCTCCATCCCGTTAAAGCTTTTGCCAGTTCTACAACATCATCTTCTGTGTAATTGGTATAATCTCCTGGCCCTGCTGCTGCTCCTTTTCCTATTGTAAATAACTCTAAGAGTTCACGTGAATAATTTTCGTTAGGTGCATTTTTTGAATTTTGAGTTCCATTCAAGTATTGCAACATCGAAGGATCAACTGTTATTCCTTCCACTAATTCCTGAAAATTCCCAAGTGCGTTTTCCCTTAAAAAATTAATATACGTATAAGTGTATCTTGGATCATTGGTACTAGCAACTACAAAATGATTGTGCCAAAACAAGGTCATTTTTTCTCTAATGTTCACACCTTCATGTAACATATTCATATAAGTCCATCCTCGTAATGATCTCCTTCTTGCTGCTCTCAATCCATTAACATCTGGAGTTTCTATTTCATCAACCCAAACCTCTCCTTGTGGAGCTAGAGGATCATTTTGAAAATCATACATAATCGGAGGATCGGGTAATGGTTTGTCTTGAAATAACAAACTAATGGTACTATCCAAACCATCTGCTACAGCCTGTTTTATTTCTGCATGGGTAGGTCCAAATGTGGTTCGACGCAACAAATGTGCAGCTTGCTCAAATCCCCATATACCTGAATAAGGTAAAAATGAACCTGTCACAGGAAGTGGTGGAGCAATGGTTTTAGATGTACTTTTTTTACGTTTCCCGAATAAAACGGAGAGTGAATCTCTTCTATTCATATTGTTTAAATTTGATGGTTAACAATTTGAGCGTATTTTTTTATTAAAAATAATACAATACGTTTTTGGAAAATATTGGATTAAGGTGAGTTGTTGCTGGTTTGACTTTGCAATTTAAGAAAGGTTTAACGAATGAGGGAAATATTTTTCAAACCTTTACTTTTTTATAATTTTTCTCATGGAAAAGTGTACCAATAAAGTAAAAAACGCTTTGCAACTCTTGTCACAAAACGTCTTTATTTATTTTTTTAGAAAAAATTAAATTCTAGTTTTTCAGAAAATCAATCTTCGTCTTCTACCAAATCTAATTCAATCGTTTTCTTTTCTAAATCAGTTGATAAAATTCTCGCACGTACTTTTTGACCCATTTTAAAAGTTCGACCACTACGAGATCCTACGGCTTTCAGTCTTCCATTTCCTAAATCAAATGATTCGTCAAATCTTTCAAAACCAATCAGACCTTCCGCATGACTATGATCGATTTGGACAAAAATTCCACGATCAATCATTCCTGAAATATGTGCATCGAAGACTTCTCCAATATGATTGGAAGTGTATTCCACTTGCTTGTATTTAACTGATTCTCTTTCTGCTTCTGCCGCTTTTTTCTCTTGACCTGAAATATATTTACACTTCGCTTCCAAGTCTCCTTTGTCTTCTCGATAAGCTTTTTCAGAAAGGTTTTTTTCTAACAATCGATGAGCTAACACATCCGAGTATCGTCGAATCGGAGAAGTAAAATGGGAATAATTTTCAAACGCCAATCCATAGTGACCAATATTATCAGTTGTGTAAACTGCTTTTGCCATGGAACGAATTGCAATCGGTTGCAACATTCGTAAAGCTTCGTTTTCCTCGGCAGCTTTTCCTAATTCCATAAAGCTATTTGCAATTTCTCTAGGCGTTTGGAATTCCATTTTAAATCCTAACTCCATTGCAAAACGTGCAAACTCTCCAATCTTTTCTTGGTCAGGTTCATCGTGAACTCGATAAACAAATGGAATTTCTCCCCCACCCTCTTTTCCTTTATTCACAATAAAAGTGGCCACTTCTTTATTGGCTAATAACATGTATTCTTCGATCAACATGTGTGCATCTTTTCGAACTTTTACATACACATCAACTGGCGTTCCTTCATCATCTAGTTTGAATTTCACCTCAGGAGATTCGAAGTTGATGGCACCGTTTTTAAACTTACGTTTACGGAGTTTCTTTGCGATTTTATTTAAATCTAACAATTCATTTGCAAAATCACCTTCACCTGTTTCCAACACTTCTTGCGCTTCCATGTAAGTAAATCTCCGATCAGAATGAATCAACGTTTTTCCAAACCAACGCTCTTCTACTTTTCCTTTTTCATTAAAAATAAACACCGCACTAAACGTACATTTATCTTCATGTGGTCGAAGCGAACATAATTCATTCGAAATTTTTTCAGGCAACATCGGCAATACTCGATCTACCAAATAAACAGAAGTACTTCGATTCAATGCCTCTTTATCCAAAGCAGTTCCAGGCTGAACATAATGCGTAACATCTGCAATGTGAACCCCAATTTCTTTTCGTCCATCGTCAAGCACTTGATACGAAATCGCATCATCAAAATCCTTCGCCGTATCAGGGTCAATGGTAAAAGTTGTGATGTCTCTCATATCTCTCCGTCGAGCAACTTCTGCTTCTGACAATTCAGAATTCAATGCTTCTGATTCTTTCATCACCGCATCTGAAAATTCTAATTCAAAACCTTTGTTGATTAAAATAGATTTCATTGCTAACTCACTTCCACCTTGTTCTCCAAGGTTACTTGTGACTACTGCAATCGGTTTATGGTTTTGGCTTTTGCCCCAATCCACAACTTTTACTACTGCAATATGTCCGTCCTCTGCACCTTTCAAATCATCCAATCCAACTTGAATTTCAAGGTGTTCTAGTTGATACATACTTGGTGTCAAAATCGCATACTTCGAATATATTTTAATCACTCCTAAAAAGTGTTCTGTCGCACGTTCAACGATTTTTACAATCTCTCCTTCTGCTTTTCTACGACCTCTTGGCTTATGAACTGAGACTTGTACTCGATCACCTTGCATAGCATTATTCGTATGCCGAGGTGCTACATAAACATCGTCTTCCAAATCGTCGATCATTACATAGGCTGCGCCACTTCGAGTCAAATCTACTTTTCCAATATGGAGTTTTCTTTTGGCTTTGATTTTTCCATTACCAGATTTTGCAAATCGATCCAATCGAAACTTCCCTGGTTCAACTTCATAAAGCTTTCCATCCTCTGCCAACTTCTGCATCGCATCGTAAACAGAATCCGAAGAATTAGTTAAACCTAATTTCTTTATAATTTGCTTTGAATTGAATCTTTTCTTTGGGTTAGTTTTGAGGAGCTTAAATATTTCTTGTTTGAGTTGTTTTGCAGGCATTTTTTGCCCCATGTTTATTTTTTTAAATTTCTTTTTTTTCTTCTTTTTCGTCATAATTTATTTGTGTGTATAGGTGTATGTGTGTATATAAGTGTATATGTTATCGAAAATATTTTGAGACTGAAAAAATCAAAGTTAATCCAAAGACTCAAAATCATTTCGTCAACATATACACTTATACACACATACACATTAACACATTATTTGTTAGATAAATACTTGATGAATCCTAAGGTAAGGTTGTGTGCTTCATCAACCATAGCATGTAATTCAATCAATTTATTTTTTTCGTAGTATGCAATATCATCGAAAAGATAAAGCATACTTTTTACTTCATTAGCAGAAGCTACGCTGATTTCTAAAAATCTAATTTTTTCTTTATAGCTGAATCTTCCAAATCCTTCAGCAATATTATTCATTATTGATACGGACGCTCTGCGAAATTGATTTCTTGTATCCCAATCTTTTCCAAGTTCTCCTTTTTTACTTGAAACAAATACCTCCTTACAAAGTACTCTCGCAGATTGCCAACATTTCAAATCTTCAAATTTTGTTAGTTTTCCCATGATAGTGCGTTTAATGTTATAAAATAATTGAGTATAATTTTCACCACAAAATACTCAAAATTATTTCGTCAACATATACACTTATATACACATTAACACATCTTAAGTTAAAATAATAATTTTACCGTCAGGAAGAAGTTCTAGAGTTGAATCGAGAGTGGTGGCTGGATCGTAAGCGAGACTATCTTTTGCGGATGCCACTCCTACTACACTTGCAATCTTCCAATCTTCTTCTATCGTGGCAACTGTTCGCAATAACGAATCTGCCTTTACTTGAGTTCCCGCAATTGGTTCTTTTTGAATTAAACTTCCTTTTTTGTCAAAAGTCGCTAGGAAAAATTGATAATTCATCAGGCCTCCTTTCCAAAAAACAATTGCATGAAAATCATAAGTTTTAGGAATTCTAAAACATGCGATATACTCTGTATATTCATCAATCCCTTCATCTATTGGAATGATAAATTGTTCAATCATTGATGTTGATAGCGGTGTATTTTCTTTGCTAAATACGGCTTGAGCATCCTCGGTAAGTATGATAGGTAGCTTCACTTCAGGGAAAGATTCTATAAAATCGGTAAAGGTTAACGTGGGAGCTTTTTTCATAAAAAATAATTCAGGTATTTTAATTCCAATTACATTTATTGGTTTTGCTGCAAAAATACATTAACCCTTTAATACTTATCAATATTTTAAAATATTTATTTCTTCTGCTCAAATCCCAAAATCTTAAGAAAATCAAGTAGTCTAGTCTAATTTTGACAAATTCTAAATAACTAAAACATCCCCGTGCAGACGGAACATCAGTTGGGAAAATGCCTTTAAATAAATAGATTTGTCGAGTTTTCGTATATTTCAACATTATTTATTTTCTTTATGCGAAAGCGAGTGTTTTTAAGGAATATTTTGATAAAACACTCAACAAACGAAAAATCTGATTTTTACACTCCTCAAATTAGTACCTTATTATTAACAAAAGGTCAGAGGTCAAATATTTTTTTTTATGAGTTGGTTAACCAATTTCCTATTTTCTTCCATCGGGCGAAAAATCATCATGAGTCTGACTGGAATTTTTCTTATTCTTTTTTTAACGGTGCATTTGATTGGTAATTTACAATTACTTGCTGGGGACGGTGGTGAGGCATTTAATTTGTATGCTGATTTTATGGGAAATAATACTTTGATTCAAATAGTTTCAAAAGGTAATTTCTTCTTCATTTTATTACATGCAGTATTAGGTATTGTGCTTTGGTTACAAAATAAAAGTGCTAAAGGTTCTCGCTATGCAGTACAGGCGACTTCCAACACTTCTTATGCAAGTAGAAATATGGCTTGGTTTGGGATAATCATTCTTTTTTTCATCTTGATTCACCTATACCAATTTTTTTTACAAGTGAAAGCTCCAAACATTTTCGACTCTACGGAGTTAATAACATATGACGGAGTTGAAGTAAAAAATCTTTATAAGTTAGTAGCTGCTACTTTCAGCAATGTTGGATTTGTCATTTTTTATGTCATATCTATGGTCGTTATTGGTCTTCACTTAAATCATGGTTTCCAAAGTGCATTCCAAAGTTTAGGATTAAATCATAAAAAATATACTCCAATTATAAAAGCATTAGGAACAGGGTATTCTATTTTGGTTCCTTTAGGTTTTGCAATTATTCCAATTGCATTCTACTTTATGAATTTGTAATTGAATTGTTATAAAAGACTGAATGATAATTCATTGAATTTGTTTGCGTTGATTTTTTTATTCAAAAAATATTCATTCGAAATTAAGTCTATTGCTATAGTGCAAGTTTTTAATAAAAAAATTAGTTGAAAATTATGGAACTTAAATCAAATACTCCTGAAGGACCAATAGCAACAAAATGGGAACAGTATCGTGGTACCATGAATCTTGTTGCTCCTAATAATAAAAGACGTATTGAAGTCATCGTAGTTGGAACTGGATTGGCTGGAGCTGCTGCTGCTGCTACGATGGGTGAGTTAGGATATAATGTGAAATGTTTTACTTTTCACGATAGTCCTCGACGAGCGCACAGTATTGCTGCACAAGGTGGTATCAATGCTGCTAAAAATTACCAAAACGATGGTGATTCAGTCTATAGGTTGTTTTATGATACGATAAAAGGAGGTGATTATAGATCAAGAGAATCAAATGTTCATCGCCTAGCAGAAGTAAGTAGAAACATAATAGATCAAGCTGTTGCACAAGGTGTGCCTTTTGCAAGAGAATATGGTGGCTTGCTAGCAAACCGTTCTTTTGGTGGTGTGCAAGTATCCAGAACATTTTATGCAAGAGGTCAAACAGGACAGCAATTATTGATAGGTGCTTACCAGTCATTGTCTAGACAGATCTCGCAAGGTTCTGTAACTATGTACAATAGGCATGAGATGCTCGATCTTGTCATTCAAGATGGCAAAGCAAGAGGCATCATCACAAGAAACCTTTTAAATGGTAAGTTAGAAAAGCATGCTGCACACTGTGTTGTTTTAGCAACAGGTGGTTATGGCAATGTATTTTATCTTTCTACCAATGCAATGA
>CAKZSH010000116.1 GCA_937918905.1 uncultured Saprospiraceae bacterium | reverse complement strand
ACTCATTTGAAAACATCTTTTTCTGCTATTTTTCCTTAAAAAATAATTCAATAGAGCGACTATTCAATGATTTTTTAAGAAAAACTATCAAAAAAATCTGCTTTTCAACTAAGCACTTTTCAAAGGGTAACAAGTCTATTTTCAATTATTCATTACTAAGGTATTTTCTTTTCCCATCGTTTCAACTTTCGGAAATGACGGACGAATTGAAAAATATGTTTCCATCCTTTTTTTGCAGGAGTGAATTTTGCACCATTTTTATAATTGGTGATACAAATTTTATAAAGTTGTGCCCACATATTGAGAATACTTTTGTAGGCTTCAGTAACTGATTTTCCACAATGGTATAAATGACCGTAGCCTGAGTGAACACCATTAAATTCTAGGATCGCAAAGTTTTTTCCTTTTTTCAAATCCTCTAAGGAGTTACATTTAATGTCATAACGCCCATAAAAAATTCGATCGCTATGATGACTAATTTTATCAAAAAGTGCGACAAGATCTTCATCCACTTCTTCTACTAATTCTACCAAGCGAGCACCATTTTTTCGATTACCCGTATTCATCAATTGCACAAATTCTCCTTTGCCAGGCACCTTGTTCCAATCTTTCTTTTTCTTTCTAAAAATTTCCTCTTCCCAATTAAATGCTCTTGCATCATTTTTTACCAACTCGCCTAAAGTAGATTTTCCATTTCCGATAACCGACAAAGGTTTCTTTTGAGAAAGCCCGACAATTTTTCCTTGCTCTTCATCAGGTTGTCGAACATAAAATAATCCAACCTCCAAGTCATGAGGAACAAATGCTTGAGCAATCCAGTCCACTTGAACGAGGTCATGATATTTTCGAAGCTGCTCTTCATCTTCAACTACACGTACCATCAACCCAACCATCCCAACATCAGGTTTTACGATAAATGGATATTCCAAATCAATAGCTTCCACCTTAGTTAATACTTCTGAAAAACTATCAGTCGGATGAATTAATATCGTGTTGGGAAAAGTATCGGCAGGTAAAAGGTCGTAGACTTCTGATTTTTTTAAACCAAAAAAACTTCCAAACGTCAGCCCAGGATTGGCTGTACTGAATAACCATAAGGTTCGATTGGTAATCGCTTTACCAACCGCAAAAACATATAATGGAAATAAAAAAACATTATTAGGATACCATTCCCAATTCGTTATGTTTTCCCAAAACGTAGGTTTCGACGGAATCAGCTCTTCTTGATGGGGATAAACCTTCCTATCTGTATGGGTTAAGTGTGACACAAGTTTCTTTTTTTTGAGTGAGGAAAAGCGGCACTAATAATTCTAAACTAGACTTTATTCTAAAGAGTTTGTATGGCAACAATTTATTAGCATAAAGTCTTCAACAACAAAAAAAACAATTTTAATCTAATTAGACTTCATTTCTACCTATTTATCTGGTCAATCTTATCTATAAAAGCGTAAATGAGACCATTTCTGTTGGGTGAACACCTAAAAAAAGTCCTTTGTTTTTAGAGTTTTAGAACTTTTTTCAAAAAAAACTAAGATTCATTTGATTTTCTGAGTTTTCTATAACACGTTTTTCGGCAATCCTAAAAAGTTACATAAGGGAGTAGGAATTAAATAACCTACTCCCTTAATCTGCGGCTAAAAAAAATCAAGAAACTGCATCCATCAACTTCGCCACTCGATCATATTCCACATCATTCGCCCAAAGCCCATCTTTCTTAAAATAAGATCCAACAATCAAAGCATCCGCCACTTTAAAATATTTTTTCACATTTTTTAAAGTCACCCCTGAACCAACCATAACAGGAATATTACATTTTGCTTTAACTGCTTTTAATTCTTTTAGATTCGCTGCAACTCCAGTCGAACTACCCGTTATAATCAAACCATCGCTGAGAAAATATTCCGCAGCTTTTGCAGTCTCCACCAAATCAACATCAGCCGTAATCGAATGGGAACTATGTTTCTTTTTGATGTCATTAAAAATCAAAATATCATCCGCTTCTATCATTTTGCGATAGCGTAATAATTCACCAGCATCCGAACTCATCCAACCTTCATCCGCCACATGACCAAAGACAAATCCCTCGCCTCTTATAAATTCTAAACCTGCTGCTTTTGCAACAGCCAAAGCCGATTTATTTGCGCCAGCTAAAACTTGAACACCACAAGGCAAATCAATATCTCGTTTGATTTCCTTGGCAATTACGCTCATCGCCGCAGTAATTTCATGCCCTACTTCTCGATTGAGATAAGGGACATCGTGCATGTTTTCGATCATCAAACCATCCACCCCAGCCATATGATAAATAGCAGCATCAGTCAATGCCATTTCGATAATTTGGTTCATTTCATATTGACTAGCAGGAGTCCCAGGCAATGCTTGCAAATGAATCATTCCTATAATCGAATGTTTTTTATGGAAAATATCTTTAAACTCTTTCTTCATTTTTTAACTTTACGGTAAATGGTTTATTTACTTTAGCGACAAAGCTAAGGATTTAAATGCTCAAATCAATCAATTCAAACATAGGAACAAACTTATTGAACCAATTACATGCTAAATCATTATTTAAAAATATCTCCAGAAGTCAGCAAAGCCCTTTCTGAAGGTAAACCCGTTGTGGCTTTGGAAAGTACGATTATTGCTCACGGAATGCCTTATCCTAAAAATGTTGAGACTGCACTCGCAGTTGAAAATATTGTAAGGAAAAATAAAGCCATCCCTGCAACTATCGCTATTATTGATGGGAAACTATGCGCTGGACTTTCAAAAAAAGAAATTCAACATATTGGTAAGTTGGGGCAGAAAGTAGTAAAAGTGAGTCGACGTGATATTCCATTTATTCTTGCACAAAAAATAACTGGCGCAACCACAGTTGCTTCGACTATGATAATTGCAGAGATGGCACGTATTCCCATTTTTGCAACAGGAGGAATCGGAGGCGTACATCGAGGTGCAGCCAGTTCTATGGATGTATCCGCTGATCTTCAAGAATTGGCAAATACAAATGTCGCTGTGGTAAGTGCTGGCGCAAAATCTATTTTAGATTTGAAGTTGACTTTGGAATATTTGGAAACATACGGCGTTCCTGTCGTAGGTTTTAAAACGGATGAGTTCCCCGCTTTTTATACTCGCAAAAGTGGACTCGGAGTTGACTACCGTGTAGATAATGTTACAGATTTGGCTAAAGCTATTTTCACAAAATGGGATTTAGGACTTAATGGTGGTGTTCTTATCGCCAATCCTATTTTGAAAAAATATCAAATGAAATTTGAGCCGATTACCGAAGCGATTGAAAAAGCAATTCAAGTTGCGGAGAAAAAAGAAATTCAAGGAAAAAAAATTACGCCTTTTTTATTGGCAAAAATCGAGAAACTCACCAAAGGAAAAAGTTTAGATGCTAATATTCAACTGGTTTACAACAACGCAAAGTTGGCTGCAAAATTAGCTATTGCTTATTCCAAACAAACTATATAACAATGAAAACACATCTTTTATTTTTTGTAATAATTTTGATTTCGAGTTGTGGTTTCTTTGACCAAGAAGACCCTAAAAAGAAGAAAGCAAAAACATTATTAAAAGAATTGACAAAGTCTCAACAAAATTTAGAATCAATTGTAGAAGAGTATGCTGATTATACAGGCACTCCCGATTCAACAGCTACTCCCGAAGAAGTGAAACTTCATGTCCTAGGTGATGCATCCAATATAATGTACGATCTTTGGAAAAAGAAATTTGAAAATTATCAAAAGCAAGAAGTCTATATGAATTACGATCGACAAGTCATGGCACTTGAAAGGCTCCAAGATGATTTAGATCGTATCATGGAATTATTGGAGAAGAGTGAGTCCAGCTTAAAGTAACGCGACTCTCTGAGTCGTGACGGTATTCGACAAACGCAGTTTTCGAAAACATTTAAAATAAAACGTGTTTGTCGAAAATCGTCACGACTCAGAGAGTCGCGTTACTTTAAGCTGTGTGTCCGTCCTGATAATGACATTTCCCTAAATTCACCAAATCTATATTTACATCATCATTGTTATTCAGTAAAATTCTAAACCATGCGTTCACAAAAAGTTCAATTCAAAAATGCAAATGGATACACCCTTTCAGCTCGTTTGGAATTTCCGCCAGATAGTCATCCTTATGCATTTGCTATTTTTGCACATGTTTTTACAGGTAATAAAAATTTAACTGCGACTCGACATATCAGTCGATCTTTGACCCAGCATGGTATTGGCGTTTTACGATTTGATTTCACAGGTTTGGGGGAAAGCGAAGGTGATTTTGAAGATACGAACTTCACTTCCAATGTGGAAGATTTATTAGCAGCTTCAAAGTTTTTAGAAGAAAATTATGAAGCTCCTAAAATTCTGATTGGTCATTCTTTGGGTGGTGCTGCGGTAATTTTTGCTGCTTCGCAATTAGAATCTATCAAAGCGGTTGCAACGGTCGGAGCACCATCGGAGCCTGAACATGTTACGCATTTATTAAGTAGTAAAATTGAAGACATTGAAGATAACGGAATTGCTAATGTTTCTATTGGTGGTCGAAATTTTACCATCAAAAAACAGTTCCTCGATGATTTGCGAAGCAAAGACATGTTCACGATTTTAAAAAACTTAAAGAAACCGATTTTGGTTTTACACTCACCTCAGGACTCTGTGGTGACTATTGAAAATGCTGCTAAAATTTATCATGCAGCATTTCACCCTAAAAGTTTTGTTTCCCTTGATGGAGCAGATCATATGCTTTCCAAAAAAGTAGATGCTGCATATGCTGGTGACCTCGTTGCCTCTTGGATGGCACGATATGTTGCTCCTCCTGAAAAAGAAAAATTACAAACCGATGCACAAGTTGCAGTTCGATTAGGGGACATTGGCTTTACTACTGAAATCCAAGCAGGTGCTCATGGGCTACTTGCTGATGAAAGTGAAGATGTAGGAGGAGATGATTTTGGTCCTTCTCCTTACCAGTATCTTTCTTCTGCTTTGGGCGCGTGTACTGCTATGACTCTACAAATGTATGCACGAAGAAAAAAATGGGATTTAAAAGAAGTAAAAGTTCATATCGATCATGGAAGAAAATATGTTGATGATTGTAACGAATGTGTTGAATTTAGCAAAGAAGTAAAAATAGATCATTTTGAAAGAGAGATTGAATTAGTTGGGAATTTGGATGAAGAACAAATTAATCGACTTTTAGAAATTGCAGATCGTTGCCCTGTTCATCGTACTTTAAATAAAGAAGTGAGGATTATTACAAAACTTAAAGCAACCGTATAATTTATGGAGAAAAAATATATCCCTATCAGTTGTGATTTCTATGATGAAATCGAATTATTGGCACTTCGTAAAAGTAAATGTAAAGTGATATTTCGCAATGCAAATAATGAGGAAGAATTAATCGAAGGTGTGATTAGCAATGTATTTTCAAAAAATAAAGAAGAGTTTTTAGAAATGGAGGGAGATGTGAAAATTCGGTTGGATCGATTGGTTTCGATTAATGGAATGCCGTTACCTGATGCTTGCTAGTTTTGATTCAAGATTATAGATGAAGGATTATGGATGATCGAAAAACGTGTTTCTTCTAAATTGAATTCACGTTAAAAGAACAATCTTGAACCTGCCTGCGGCAAGCAGGTTCTTAATCTATAATCTTGAATCAAAAAAATCTTAATTAAAAACAATCCGCTTCGTCAAAGGTGCAACCTCATAATCTCCAAACAATACATTTACAAAAAACACACCTTGCCCAACTACTGTCTTTTCCAAAACAAATTTCGATTCATTTCCACCATCAAAACTAGTGACTAATCTTCCAAGTTGGTCATGAACTCTAACTTGGTAATTGCTTTCTAATTTTCCAAAATCAAACTGAATCATGTCAACCGAAGGATTTGGAAAAACATCCACAGATTGTTCAATCGTAGCTACGTCTTCTGTATTTGTGATTTGAAAATCAGGACACATTTGATTTTGTAAAAAGATAGAACTCAACAAATTAAATTCATCCAATTCATTTTGATAAAAAGCATCAGAATGAATATCACCATGTCCACCTCCTGCTACAACTTTAAGGTAATTAGGAATTCCATGCAAATTTGCTTCTTGATGTAACAATACACTTCCATCCACAACGGCAAGTCCTGCTGCAAGTCCTGCTTCAATTGGAACCGTATTATCCGCATCTCCATGATAGCTTACCAATGGTTCCGTTTCGGCCATATCTATATAACCTTTTTTCTGTAAAGCTCCTGAAAGACTATAAACTGCAAATACTTCCGAAGAATAACTTTGATTTTCTATAGTTCCAGTATTACCTTCAAATCCTCCATTATTGTTAATGACTCCTAAAACGGTATCATTAATATCATCGTCCTCATCCATGTAAGCCACATGCAAAGCGGTGATCGCTCCAGCAGAATAACCTCCTACTAAAATGTAATCTGGATGAATTTTATAATTATCATTTGTCGCCTCATCCATTCTAAAATATCGAACGGCTGCTTTCATATCTGAAACGGCTCGAACTACTGCTCCAGCTATGGATGCTTCACTTGTACCTATGAAACCCAATCGATAATCAATAGCTGCTGCCACATATCCTCTACGAGCAAACTCTTCGCAATAACCTGCCATGGTGGATTTATTTCCAAATATAAAACTTCCACCAAATGCTAAAATAATTACTGGTCTTTTGGTATGGGTATCTCCTACTGGTTGATAAATATCCATTTCGAGAGATTGGTTCGTTCCAAAAACGGTTGTATTGGAACCATAGGTAATCGTTGTCATCGAGACATCCGTAAAGATGTCATCAATATATCTTTCTCCATCACAAGCCAGAGGATTTTGGCTAAATGAGGTTTGACTTAAAATAAAAAATAAAATAATGGTTGCATAAAAATTTCTCATGGGTATTGCACATTTTCAAATACTTGTAATATGAGGTTATCATATTACAAGTATTATTTATAAAAGGTGTTATTTGTTAAGGATTAAAACGGAGGGATTAATTTTCCTCAAAAATAGGAAAAAGTATATCTAATTAAGATTTCTTAAAATAATAAATTCAATCCTGTTCGCAAATTGACATTTGAACTCTGATAAGGTTTTACAATTGCCAAAATATTATCAGTTGTCGCAAAAAGTTGGGCGGGTCCTAACTTTACTGCAAAATTCAAACCGAGGTTGAAAAAACTATCCGTTCTTCCTGAATAAATGGCTCCCACAGAAAGCAATTTTGTCAATTTAGCATTGGCACTTACCGCAAACACAGAAAAATTTTGACCTCGATAATTTTCATTATAAAACATCCCACCAAAACGAAGCATATCATTAAATTGATAATTGGCAGTCAAATATATTTTCAAAGGTAGAGTTGTAGAAAATTCTTCATTTGTCTCTTGAAAATTAAAAGCATTTTCAAGCGTATCAATGGCACTATTAAATGAGATAGAATCATTATTATTGAACTGAGCAAAATCAAACCCATCATAAGTTTCATTGCCTACACTCGAGTAATTTTTTACATTTTCAGTCCATTTAATTTTCCCTAAATCCAAAACACTAGCTCCTACCGTAAGTTTGTCATTCACTTGAAAAGTTACTCCTAAATCTATCGCAAGTCCTGAGTTCTTAGTTACAATTTCATCTGCATTAAATTTTCCTACGCCTACATTAAAATTAGACAAATCATCAACTGTTCCAAATGTTGAAACATCCAATTGATAATCTGAATTTAAAGTCAATTGGTACACATCACTATCTGTAAAAAGTGATAAATTATTTTTACTTGATGAAGCGTTTGCAATTCCATTCAATGCTTTTACTTTCACTCCAGCAGTCAATTTTGAAAAACGCATCGCAGCACTCAAAGCAAATTCATTATAAGCTACTAATTGCAGATCTGTATCAAGGTTTATAGTTTCTCCAACGTATTGTCCATTTCCTTCAAAAAACAATTTGGCCATTGGTTTTTGAAAGTCCATAAATACATCTGTCTTTTGAGCATGGCTAAATCCTAATTGGATATTTTTTCCTAACCGATACCCAAAACTAAGTGTTCCTAATTCTGATACGCCTCTCAAAATATTTCCATCTTCCGATAAGTCCTCAAGAGCATCGCCTACTTGAATTGCATTTTCCTCATTCAAATAATCAACTACAAATTGGCTAAAAGTACCACCTGTATTGTAGTAGTTTAAATGAATATTAGGTAACCCAATGGTTATTTTATGATCGGAAATAAATGCAGGATTGGTATTGGATGACTGCCAAATATTCATTGCGGATAGTCCCATTTCTTGCTGCGCAAATGTTTTGTTACAAAAAACAAAAAGAATAGAAATTATTATAAAACGGTATTTGAACATTATTACTTTTTTTTGAATGATGATTTTTTGATTTTATTTTTAGCCGCAGATTTACGCTGATTTTTTATGATTTTTCTATAACGCGTTTTTCGAAAATCATAAAAAATCAGCGTAAATCTGCGGCTAAAAATAAAAACTACTTTGTGCCTACTTTCATCCCCATTCGAATATTCACCTCTTGATCTGCTTTCAAATTGACAATAGAAGGATTATTAGTACTTGCGGCGGTCGTGAAAAATGAACCTTCAACAATTAATTTTTTCGCATCTTTAATTCTATTAAATTTTGCAGCATCAATTGTTGCAAAGGTAACCGTCTCTGTTTCAGTCCCAGTTACATCTCCACTTTGATTTACAGGTGCAGGTGATAAAATATTGGTTGATCCCGTGTAGAGAGAATCAATAATAATTTCATTGGCATCCGCAAAATACATTTGCACATCTATTCCTAATGGAATTTGATTATCGACAACCATTTTAAACTCGATGTATTCCACATCATCATAAGAATCAAAGTTCACATTAAAAACATCTCTAGCTTTAAAATTATTGACTCGACCTCTAAATGGTAATTCAACAGATACCTGAACTTTGAAAAAACTGGTATCTAACATAAAACCAATTTCTTGAATCCCATCAGGGTTAGAAATCGCATCCACATCATAATCCACCCAAACTGGTCCAGAACTCAATACATCTACTACATTGGAATTGTCTTTTGTAAAATCAAAAACAGTTGTTTTCACCTCTCCTAATTCATTGAGTGCAGGATATGCAAAATCAATCCCATCAGTTATGTATTGACTTTCAAGGCTAATTACATCTTGATCTACATTTAAAATATCTAGTAAATTCACTTGTGATCTAACTGGAAAACCGAAACTATTATCTACTGCAATTTCAATCGAAGGGTCTTCAAAATATACATCTCCTTGAACCCAATTTTCAAAAAACTCAATCTCAATCGTATCTCTTGCTAAGTCCAAAGGTTCTGTTCCCCAAAATCCTTCGATGTATGAAAACTCCAAACCTGTAATTCCTAAAGTAGGCGTTTCATCAAACAACACCTGCTGCATATCACTTTGTCGAATTGCGGTATAGAATATTTTAAGACTATCATCTCCTCCACCCAAATCATATCCAGTTAATCCTGAAAGATCGATCCATTCATTATTTCCAGAACTTGACGATCCCATCAGTTTGTTTCTTGAATACATCACTCCATTCTTTGTGAGTTGAGGAATCGTAACCGTTACGTCCACCTCTTCATCAAAGTTATTTTTGAATTGAAGTCCAATATTTCCAGCTTTAATTCTCATTAAAGTAACATCCAATGTACCAGGCAAATCAAAAGGAAAACTTGAAACCGCACCTTCCAATGGAACAAAAATGAAATTAATAAAATCAAAAAGTTCTTCGGCATTTCGCCTCGTGACATCACCTTTATAATTTAATGTTATTAAATCATCAGGGCCTAGGGTCACAAAAGTTTCATCGCTGAATCCATCTAATAAATCAACTAAAGTAGTTGTAGTATGAAAAAGTGGTACAGCCAATTCTCTCTTCGTTTCTAGAGACTCCTCAAATTCATCAAAATTGCTACAACTGGATGCCAATAGGGTAAGGCATAAAAAGAAAAACAGGTAGATGTAATTTTTCATAAAAAAAAGTTTAATCCTGTGAAAAGGAAATTTGTATGCTTTGAGTTTTATTTCTTTTACAAAAATTAAAAAAATTATGGACTTAAAACGTAATACAAGAGGCTTAATTTTTTATTTAAGCCATTACAGATTAATGTAGGTTAAGGAATGGAAAAATAATGTGTAAAAGTAATATGGATTAAAGAAAGGATAAGTAATGAATAGCATAACTTCTTATATACAAATCGAAATTTGGTAGTAAAAAGCTGCTTCAAATCTAACGCAAGTTAATACAAATCTATTATACCTCTATATTTGTTTTGACATTTTGGCAACAAAGTTTAATCTTAATCGAAGGTTTTATTCTTAAAAAAGTTGCTTTTTAGAAGTTCAAACCAAGTCAAATGAAAAAAGCCTTTGCTATTATTGATGAATAGCAAAGGCTTTTTATGGTAAAAATCTAAAATGAATTATTTTGTAATAACGACCTTTTTTGATGTAGTATATTTTTCGCTACTCGAAATTTTCACAATATAAGTTCCTGCATACAATGTCTCTGTATCAAAATAGGTAATCGTACTTCCTTTATTAATTTGAGCACTTTTTACTACTTTACCATTGATGTCAAACAACTCCACTAGAAAATTATCATCTGCTAAATCATTAATTTGAATCGCAATCAAATCCGCTGAAGGATTTGGGAAAACAGTAATATTCAATTGCTCAAATTGAATTTCCGAAAGGACAGTTGTACCATCGTAAACCGTTGTTGCTTCATTAATATTACTTACTTTTCGATTGGAAGCTTCTCCATAAAAAGTAGGCCCTACTACATATGGATAAGCAGAATTCCAATTTTCATCTACTGTTGCAAAGTAAGCATAAGTTCCATTTGGATATTCAGGGGTCACACAAAAACGTCCGTTGTGTTCATCTAAAAAATCCTCTCCTGTTTGAGCAACATATTCATAATCTTCTCGAAAATATCCTAAGAAGAGTGTTTGTTGTCCACCATTAGGACCTCCAGCAGTTACTACTAAATCTACATCTGGACCATTTGATCGAGTCGTAATATTTTTCAATTGGTAACTTGATTTGATACGAACGATTCCACCCGTCCCATCGGCATTTTGATAACCATAGGCTCCATAAATTGGAAAGCCATCATAAGCAAATCCAATCAAAGGAGAATGTTGCGTTGCATCAATCGCATACAAACCATCCGCATCATAAATATTACAAATATCTGAAACCACATTTAAGTCCAACTTAAATGCAGATGGATTTTGATGGTGATGATAATTGCCCATTGCAGGGTGCGCCTTCGAACAATCAAAGCCAGCCATCTCTGCTGGAATGGCATCTCGATTCCAATCATTTTGAGCGCCCATCCCTCCTGGGCAAGGAGAATTACCTGGTCCACCACAAAGCGTTCCTGTATTAGGATTCCATGCTACTCCATCTCTATAATCAAATAGAGAAACACCATTTATAAAAACTCCAATATTGCCAGGGTTAGTTGAAATTGGGTTACCTGTATTTTCAACTGGAGCAAGTGGTATTTTATATATCGCATCTTGATCAGATGCTTGTGAAGGATTTCCATCTAAGAATGGCCCCGTTGGATATGCAGGAATTCCCTTTGTTGTTACATAAACAAAATCAGTAGAATATTCTACCTTTTGACAATTGTAAAGTATGCCATTATCTATTGCCGTTCCGTTACCTTCCATATAGTAACTTCCTGTCTCTGTTGTATTTTGTAACCATGAAGTAATAGCTGGACCTTGTGCTTGGCAAATTATTATCGCCATACAAAAGGAAAATAGGAGTACAGTTTTTTTCATTTTAAATATTTTTTTTAGTTAGAAGTATTTTTTTGATTTAAAATTTCTTTTGGATATTGATGCTTTTTATTAAAAACAAATTCTTTATCATTTAGAGTTAATAAAAAAGCAATTAAATCAACTTTTTCATTAGACGTCAGTTGGATGTTAGCTTTTAAATCCGCATTCTTATTTTGACTTTTGGAAATACCTTCTGTGTAGTGGTTCAAAACGTTTTTCAATTTTCTAAAACGACCATCGTGCATGTATGGATAAGTATAGCTTAAATTTCGAAGGGTTGGAATTTTAAATTTTAAACTATCTGCGCTTTGTTTGGTTATCATCCATTTCCCATAATCATTTAACGTTGTATCAATCGGCAATCCATTATTTGCAAATTCATTGTCCTTCCTGTCGGCAGACAGGTTATAAAAAAGTGGTTCTGAATGACAACTATTGCAATGCTGCTGAAATAATTCATAACCGTTTTTTTCTTGTGCGGAAAATTCAGCGATTCCTTTTTTTACTTGGTCGTATTTTGAATTAGCAGAAACCAAAGTCAATTGAAATTGTGATAATGCTTTTAAAATATGTTCTCCCGTAATCACACTATCTTGAAAGGCTTTTTGAAAAAGAGGTGGATAAATTTTCTTGTTTTGCAATTTAGAAATTACACTTTTTAACGTCTCCCCCATTTCCTTCGGATGACTAATTGGAGCCAACGCCTGCATATCCAAATGGTTAATTGCACCATCCCACATAAATGATTTTTGCCAAGCCAAGTTAAAAAGTGCTGGTGCATTTCGAGTTCCAATCTCATCATTGATACCATGGCTCAAATCATGATCGGTATGTGCGAACGCATTGTAAGGCGAATGACAAGAAGCACATGAAATCATATTGTCTTTTGATAAAATAGGATCGTAAAATAAAGCTCGTCCTAATTCTATTTTACTTTTTGAAAATTCGTTTTTGGAAAAATCGTAGGTAGGTTTTGGAAAATGGTCAGGGTATTCCAATTCCAAATAATCAGTACAAAAAGCAACTGATCCAAATACTAAAAAGAAAAGAAAATAGGTTTTTAATTTCATTTTGAAATAGAAAAAATAGAAGCCATGAATTGAGCCAATTCAACTGTTTGTTGACTCGGACTCATCACTTCGTAAGTTTCTTTGATCTTTATTTTTTTAAAAAAACCATCTATCGCTATATTGATTTTTATATCTTTTGAATCAAGATTTGTTATCGGCAATTCAATAATTTGCAAGGAATTAAATGGTGACTGAAATCCACCTAAATGAAATTGAAAAAAATGATGTCGTGCAGGACAAGATGCGGTTACCCCTTCCAATTTAAAATTTATATATCCACTTTGCCAAGTCCAATACATTCCATTTGAAGGGTCTAAATCACCCCTCATCGCTCCTCCTACATTTGTCAAACTATCCACGCCGAGATTGAATTTTATTTTATTAAATTTTAAATCTTGTTCCATCTCAAAATCTATTTTCATAGACTCAGGCAATTCCAAATCAACAAGGTGATGTTTCTTTTCTAATGAAAAAACTACATTTTCATCATAACAAAACTGGACATCAGAAACGTAAAATCGGATAGTCTCAAAATTGATGCTATCCGTAACAACGTCTGAAAAATAGTTTTTATCAATTTCAATTAGTTGATTATTGACCGTAGGAAAAAAAGAAATATTCCTTCCTTCCATTTGTCCAAAAACTGAAAAAGACAAAAACATAATCACTAAAATTATGTTGTATTTCATTCTTTCAAATGTTCGTATTCGGCTCTAGATTAATTTATATGGTTTGTCAAAATTGTTATTGGTTATTGGGCTATTGGGTTATTAAGTTATTGGTCAAAAACCTTAGAAAAATAACGTTATTCGAAATAACTTAATACCCCAATAACCAACAACTTGAAAATTAATTAATCACTATTTTCAAATATGAATTTTCAACTCTAACAATGTACATTCCTGCACTCCATTTTGAAGTATCCACCCAAGCATTTTTTGAAATCGTATTTTGATAAATTTCAATTCCACTTAGATTATAAATAGAAAAATTCTTTTCTTTTTCTCCTTGTCCATTCATTTCTAAAAAGAAAGATTCGTTAGCAGGATTTGGAGTAGCTTTTAAAGTGACCACTTCCAATGATGTATTATTGGTACTCGTCGTCCCTATATTTTCTCCATTGAAAGTTGGAGTCATCGTTTGGAAATTACCCGTTCCATTGGGAAATCTTCCGTAGGAAATATCGGTAGTTTGATTGACATAACTTACTTCATCAAGGACTGTTCCTCCTGCATCTAAAAAGAAGATAGATTCTGCCGCAGCCGACAATTTAAAATCAGTATGCAATCCTGCTTGCGTATCATCGCCATCCGCCCAAACAATTAAATAACTATTTCCGTCAATAGTTGTTCCAGCAGGGAAATCCCATTTCATTAATTCATCTGCATCATCAGAAAGAAAATATCCACTCAAATCAATACTTGTAGAACTATTGTTATAAATTTCAATCCAGTCATCAAATTCTCCATCTTGATCCGCAACGGTTATATCATTTGAAGCCATGAATTCATTAATTACTAAATCGCCAACAACGGGATTAGAAACTGTTGCAGTTAAAGTATGGTATTCATATTCTGCACGAACTGGAGAGAATTTTCCAGCATTATTATTTTCTGCATAAATAAAATATTGCATAAATGCATTCGTCACTAAAATATCTACACCGTAAACTCCATCATTGGCAGCACCATCGTTATGTGCGCCATCATCAAACATTTCAACTTTTGTAAATGGTGCGCCTAGTTCATCTCGATAGCCTAATATTGCTGCATTTTCATTTGTAATATTTGCAGTAATCGTTACCATTTCATTGATAATCGGAGCAGAAGTAGAGAGTGCGATATTAGAAATCGTAGGTTGCGTTTGCGTAAAATCAGATAACCCTAACAGATAATCATTTCTTCCATCCATCAAATTGGTGATACCTACGGTTCCTCCTCCTCCTGGGCCACCACCACCTGCTACATCTGAATTTAAGTTATCAAGAAAATTATTGTAGGTAAAAAACTTGTTCCCATCTGCCTGAACTGATGCATCAATTAAGTTTTGCAAATCTTGTCCTGTAGTGGCATAAGTATCATTATCGAAATTTTCCAAAAGCATTGTTTTCATATGTGCGATATACATCCGTTTGTACCTTGGCACACTCAACAATTTTTGAATTAAAGGAAAGTCAGAATCATTATCATGAAGCAAATGATCCATCTGCTGTTTTGCAACTGTACTATTTAAATTATTTCCAAATCCACCTGCCATACTGAACCGTCCAAAGGATTCATTCAAATCCCAAACTACTGGCAAAAATTGTCCATAATCACTTCGATACAAATAATAATTTTGAGTAAATCCACCTGAGTAACTATCCAAATTGACAAACACATTATTGAATGCCAACATCCACAATGCTCTATCTACATCCAGTATTTTTTCAATATCATTAATATTATTTTCCAATGTATCGCAAAGGTCAATGAGTTCTTGCCATCCGTAATCCGACTTTATTTCATAAGAATCATAATAATTCGTACTGTCTTGACCTAGATAAACTAAGTTGGGATAATCATTAGTCCCAGGCCCTGCACCTCCCGGCGGGTTACATTTGACAAAAGTATTTTTCTTAGAGTAAAATCGGCTGTTGACAAATTTTTTCGAAATAGATTCCGAGTTACTGTACAATCCTATCAATGTTCCATTGACATACACATTGGCATAATTGGAAAGTGGTGCATCCATGTATTGTCTTAGAATTTGATAAGACAAAACCTCTCTTAAAAAAGAAGGATCCTTCGCTACGTTGCTTAATTTTATATCCGTATAAGCTTCGTATTTATGATCTTTGTAAGTATCCAATTCAATGTGAAATGGATTTTTAGTTTGATTGGATTGATAGGTACTATTGCCCTTATATTTTACACCAACGCTATCGAATACTTCGCCATTGATCGTAACGCTTTCTGCTAAAATATAATCACCCGTACTTGCGTATGCATTGTCGAGCAATTGATCCCAATTGTTTTGGGCGAAAGTAATTTCGATGGTTTGAATTGTATTGAGGTCATAAAATTCTTGGGCTTTCATCATTGTCCCAAAAAATAAAAATAAGGGGAGTAGGAAATATTTCATGTATAATTTTTTTATAAAAATCCTTTTATGTTTTGTAAAAATGGTTGATTAACTTATTGATATAATAAAGACAAGTAAAAAGTAAAAACACCTACTTTATTTATTTCTTCCTTTAGGTGGAGGCGGTTTCCTTTCTGAGTTGGATAAAATTCTTTTCATCACATGGTTCATAAATTCTTCAAAACCAGGCATTTGTTCTTCTCTTAAAATGGATTTAATTTCTTGAAAATGTTGATAAATAGATTCTATCTTTTGCCGTTCCAATTCCTCGACCTTATCAAAAACATCTTGATTGACTTCAGTCGAATCAATTAAACTATTAAAATAAGGACTTAATAATTCTTTTTGATGTTGACTAAATACTTTCATTTTTTGCTGATGCCCTTTGACAAGATTAAAAAATGTTTCCCTTTGTTCATCATCTAGTTTTAAAATATCAACTGCTCCTCGTTTAAAATCTTTTCTGGAATGATGTTTTGGTTTTGTCAAAAAGAAAAAAGTCAACATTCCTAAATTCAATAATAACAATCCAATTGTAGCGTATTTATAAAATTGTAATTGTTTCATTCGGCATAAATATTATAATTAGAAATAACCGATTCTTCTACTTTTTCACTTAACCATTCCTCTGAATTTGAGTTGTTATTTTGAACATTTTGCCTAAGTATGGCAATATTCAAAACCAACAATACAATTGCTGCTGCTGCAAGCATTCTCAATTGAAACAATGGAATGATAGACGCATCAGAAACATCTATTTCATTTAATATTTTTCCAAATAAATCCTTACTTGGCTTTGCACGCTCGCTCCCTTTGACGCTGTCGAAAACATCATCTATCCATTTTTCTTTATCGTTTTTTTTCATAATAAATACATTTAGGCTTTAATTAATTTTGAATGATGAGTTTTGAATTTTGAATTTTGAATGAGTCGAAAATTATTGAGTCAAAATATTGAGAATCACTATTATTCGACTCATTCAAAATTCAAAACTCATCATTCAGCATTAACTAACGGGTTAGACAATCACTTTTTCTTTTTCCTTCGGTTGGGGTACATATTTTCTAATTTTTTTCTCAAACTACTTTTTGCACGTTGCAACAATGACTCCACCGCTTTGAGAGAAGTTTCCATAATATCAGCCACTTCTTGCCTTGGTAACTCTTCCACAAAACTTAGAATAAATGCAGTCTTTTGGCTACCTGGTAGGGTATCAATTACTTTGAATAATGCTTTTGCATCTTCTTTTTTTTCCAATAAAATTTCAGGATGTTCGAAATCAGGTTGATCCATTTCGGTATTACTGAAGGATAAGAAAGAGAATCTTTTTTTCTTTTTGAGATAATTGAGCGCAGTATTGACGGTAATTCGATAAACCCAAGTGCTCACCTCCGAGGTGCCTTTAAACTTATCGGCACTCTTAAATATTTTGGTAAAAACGTCTTGAGTTACTTCCTCTGCATCAGCTTTATTTTGCACATAACTAATAGCAACATTATAGACTTTCTCACAAAACAATTCGTAGAATTGTCGGAAAGCGGATCGGTCTCCTGCTGCAATAGATTTTAGTAGGTTATGTGAGTGACTCAAGTCCTTTTATTATTTCTAAAAAAATCAAAGATAAAATGTTATGCAACAATTATTTGATTTTCACATCAAATCTCCTTTCTTTCTAAACAAAAAAATCACCCCATACTGTGAGAAGATTATTCTAAAATTTCTTTTTTATTTAATAAAAATACCTTCTCAGATTCATTTTTTACTAGCTCCAAAGCTTTATCTATATTAGACTTTATCCTATGGGATTTATTTTCCTAACAATACAAATGCATTTTCAATTCCATCTAGTTGTAGCCGAACAATTACCGTATTCAATAAAGTGATTGGTGCAGGTTACAACTCATAAATTTCGATATGCATCATTTACCTAGTTCTTCAACCATATCTTTTCGAAATTTCATCACCAACAAAAACACATCAATCTCTTTACCCCAGTTAGTCCAATAATTATCATCATTTGCCCAACTTCGATTTAAAACATCATATAATTCCGTATCACTTCCATAAGCTGCACGGTCGAGCATATTTCGATAATGAATATAATTCCATCCATAATTTATATTTTGGGAAATAATGCTTTTTAAATTTTTCATCAAAAGCAAGGTCAAATTTTTATCCCAAGCACTTTTATTAAGTTGTAATAATTGAACTACGGGTTTATCATTTTCCAAAATTTCTTTGTAGTTTTTTAATTCTTCGATTGCATATTTATTGAATAAATAATCTGATAGGATTTCAAACAAGCCTTTCATTTCTAATTTTTCCCAACGTTGTTTGATATAATTTTTAAAATAAAAATCACAAATGGCTTCCATCCAACTTTCATCTCTATGCCGAATCGTTGCTTCCACGGATGCTTGGATTAATAATTCCGCCCACTCGCTTCGAACAAATATTTGAATAATTTCCTCTGATTTTTTTTCAAAAAAAGACTCCCATTGTTTCGGTGGAATGATGATAAACATCTGTGCAAAGTAACTGGCTTTGAGTCCTCCTTTCGACCATTTTTTTCGAGGGTCGATTCCATCTCGTAGCATGGATTCATCGCAAGAGTCAGGAAGTTGAACTTCGAGTTTTTCTTTTTTAGTTGTTCTGCTTTTTAATTTGATTAAATTTTGGAGACGTTCCCACATTCGATTCATTAATGCAGCCCCTTCTATTTTTTCTAATAACAAAGCAGCGGTTCTGCGAATGTCTTTTCTTTTTGCATCCAAACATTTTTCTAAAAATGGTTCGTCCGCTAAAGAAATATTTTTTTCTAAGGTTTTTAAAAATTCAACTTGATGTTGCCAATCATCTTGTTCCCAAGTGGATTCGATATGTTCAAGAGCTTCGTCAGGTTGATTTGTTCGTAAATATTTGAGTAGGGCAAGGCGTTCGTCTTTTGTTCCATCTTCCCATGGGACATGATTTGGTTTTCCAGTTAAGAAATGCCATTCTGGATTTTGTTCGATCAACCAATGTCCTCGTTCGCCAATTGCAAATCGTAATTTTTTCCAAAGAGTTTTATCTGCTCGACTTTTTTCTAATAATTCAGGAAGCAATTCGGGAGGAAGTGTTTTTTTATTTTCAATCAAGTGTTGGATAAAATCATCCAGCGCAGCGGAGTATGTGCCATTAAGTATCATCGCTAAGTGATCGGATGATTTTTTACTACAAACTTTGGTTTTGTCTTTTGGTGCAGGTAGTGGAATTTCTCCTTCCCAATGTTTGGGTTTGAATCCTGCTTTGCGCATTTGCGCATAAAGGGTTGCTCCTTCGAGGAGGACGTTGGCAGGTTTGTTGTCAATATCGATACCTAGTTTTTTTAGCTCTGCCAAGGTGGATTCGGAGAGTTCGGAACGGTCGGTTCCGTTGATGGCAGTTTTGATTAGGTTTTTCCAAATCATGGAATTGTAGGTGTAAGTTTTATCTTTAATAATTTAAAAACTAAAAGTAAAACATTACTGAATCATCACAAAATCCAAACATGGATTTTACTCGAAATGAATCTTTGGATTTCCAAGTTATTCGATACAGCTTTAAAATAAGACAACTTTTTAAGTCGTCTTACTTTAAAGCTGTATTGAATAACGTGAAAACAAAGGATAATTTGAAAAAGGAGTGCGGGATAACCCAATAAAAAACGGTGACATTTCTACCGACAGAAATGCCACCGAATTTTGAGTGAGGGGTTACTCTTTTATCTTAACAAATTGAATTGATTTTTTCAAGTCATTATGTTGAAGATAAACAATATAATTACCAATTGGAAACTTTGAGACATTTATTTTAAAGCTATGATTTCCTGCATAGGCATAAAATTCATGCTTATAAAGAGTAGCACCTTTAGCATCAAGGATAATAACTTTTAGATTATCATCCGTAGGTGTTTGAAAGTCAACTGTTATTTCTTCATCTGCTGGATTAGGAAAAACATTTGCTGTAAGTTCTTCCTGAATTAATGTAGCTTGTGATGCCTCCGGTAGTTCTATATTTAAATTAGAATTATCATCTACCAAGTTAGTTGTAGAACAACCCATAATCTCAACTTCTGCTATTGCCAAGTAAGCAAAACCTGTAATTTGAACTCGCACGTATCTTCCCGTTCGAACAATAGAAAGTGCTGTAGGTAATTCTGCTTCTCCCGCCACATAATAATTATCTACTCCAGGTTGATTTAAGGTTGTATTCAAATCTGTTGAAGTAAATGGCACATCAGAAACGAATACATAAAAATCTGCAAAGTGCTCCGTGCAACAATCTGTACGTGTCCATAATTTAATTTCATCAATATTATAAACTGCTTCCAAATCAACTTCCCACCATGCTTGTCCTACCCAATTGGTTAAAGTTACAGATTGGTTAGCCCAAAAATTGCCATCCGTATTTCCATCAATAGCTCGACTTGCTTCGGCTCCAAGTTGAGTTCCTGATTGTGTCGCAGTTTTTCCAATTCCTAAATTTGAAGTGGAAGTACAAAATCCTGTAGGTGGTTCTGTTACATCGAAACTTTGGTCCACACTTGATGCTGGGTTGTATTGTGCATTCCCTGCTTGACTTGCTCGAACAGTAACTGTTCCTTCTGCTCCTGTCAATGTAATGGTGTTTCCTGAAATGGTAGCTGGCCCTGAAATAATTGTGTAACTCACCGCCAGACCTGAACTTGCACTTGCAGAAATATCGAATGGCGCTGCGGTAGTTAACTTATTCAAAATAGGATCAAAAGTAATGGTCTGATCAATGGGACCTCCGCTATTATCAATACATCCCATCACTTCAACTTCCGCTATCGCCAAGTAAGAAGTACCAACCAATTGAACTCGAACATATCTTCCAGAACGGTTAATATTTATAGTCGATGGAGTTCCTGCTGCACCAGTTTCTAAATAACTACTTACCCCTGCTTGATTTAATGTAGTGTTTAAATTTTGCGAAGCGAAAGGTACATCAGAAACAAATACGTAATAATTTCCAAATAAATCATCACAACAATCTGTTCGATTCCAAAGGTTTATCGTTTCGATATTTCCTAATCCTTGAAGGTCAACTTCCCACCATGAATTGCCTGCCCAATTGGTTAAAGAAACTGAATTGCCTCCCCAGAAGTTTCCGTTCGTATCTCCATCATTTGCTCGGCTCGCTTCTGCTCCCAATTGTGTTCCTGATTGTGTTGCAGGTTTGTCAAGTGCTAAATTAGACATGATAGCACAACTTCCAACTTGTGGTTCGATGACATCAAAACTTTGCGTCACCGTAGGCGCAGGATTAAATTGCGCATTCCCTGCTTGGTCAGCTGCTACAACTACAGTTCCCTCTGTTCCAGTTAATGTAATGGTATTACCCGAAACTGTCGCTGGCCCTGAAACTATACTATAACTTACGGCTAAACCTGATGTCGAGGTAGCTGAAAGAGCGAATGGATTATCCGTTGTCAACTTATTCGGAATCGGGTCAAAAGTAATCGTTTGATTGATTGGCCCACCACTATTATCTACACAACCTATCACCTCAACTTCTGCAATAGCAAGATAGGATGCACCAGTCAATTGAACTCGAACATAACGACCTGTGGTGTTGATTGCTTGAGTAGTTGGATATCCTGCTGCCCCACTTACCAAATAACTACTGACACCTGATTGATTTAAAGTTGTATTCAAATTCGTAGATGTAAAAGGAGTGTTAGAAACAAAAATGTAAAAATCTGCAAATAGGTTTTCGCAACAATCAGTTCTATTCCAAAGATTGATTTCATCAATTTGAGATACATTTTGAAGATCAACTTCCCACCAGGCATTACTTACCCAATTGGTTAAAGAAACTGAATTTGTATTCCAAAAATTTCCATCTGTATTTCCATCAACTGCTCGACTTGCTTCTGCACCTAATTGTGTTCCTGATTGCGTAGCGGGTTTGTCTAATGCTAAATTAGTGGTTGTCGTACAACCAGTTGGAGCTTCTTCCTCGATGATAGTCAACACTTGATTAATGGAAGGAGTATTCACTTCATTGATGATTCCAGAAGGCCATTTAACTACGACTTTTGTAATTTGCGAAGCGTTACCTAATCCGAAATGTTGAAGGAAAGAATTTTGAATTCCATAACCTTCACCTGAACGAACCTCTCTGATTTGTTCTCCCCAACTACCAAATAATTCTACTCTTGCTCCAATTCCGTTGAGGTTACTTACTGTACCTTCCAAATCAATTTGAATCCAATTATTACCATTCCCTTGGTTCATAAATAATTGGTCATCAATCGTACTTGGATTATTAAACAAATTTGCATAACCTGCATAAATATCTAAAAATCCATCACTATTCAAATCTCCAATTGCCAATGACTCTATCCAGTTAGAATTAAATGGATTGGCAATTTGTGTAAATGTACTGTTACCATTATTTTTAAATATTCGATGTTCCGTACCTGTAACTACTAAATCTACAAATCCATCATTATCAAAATCTCGGAAGATGCCTTGAATACCAAACAAATCTAAATTCTGATCTAAACCACTTCCCGAAGTAATATCGGTAAATGTTCCGTTACCATTATTTTCAAATAATAAACTTGGCGTAAAATGATTTAACATAAAAACATCCATGTCGCCATCATTATCAATATCTGCAAAATCAGCACTCCATGTTTGATCTCCAATTTTCAATCCTGCTCCTGCTGCTACTTCTGTAAAATTATTGTTTCCATCATTTTGAAACAATTGATTAATCCGACGTGGGTCAATTGGATTACTTACTCCTCCCCTACATTTTGAAATATATAAATCCAAATCTCCATCATTATCATAATCCGTCCAGATACTTGCGTAGTTACCAGAGTTGTCGCTCGTAGGATTTGTGATAGTTGGAATTAGATTGTTATTTAAGGTAAAAGTTCCACTTCCGTTGTTTTCCCATTTACGGGATTCTGCATCATCATGGCAAGCAAAAATATCCAATGCGCCATCATTATTGATATCGATAAAATTAGAACCTTGAATAAAAATATCGGAACTTGGAAGTGTTGAAGAAGTCCAAGCACTACCACTATTATTTGCTTTAAGCAATTTGATATTATCATAATTTCCTCCTACAACGACATCGTTATATCCATTCTCATCAGCATCTCCAATACAAAGACTCCATTGATTGGATGAACTTACTGCTCCAAAACTATAATTAGAAAAAGAAGCATTTGGATTATTTTGATATTCGATATTTAGATTTTTTGCATCATCCAATCGAATAATATCATCTTTATTATCACCATTCATATCTGCAATTCCAATCGCTACTCCACTATGGAAATCTGTGTTCGACAACAATGATGTCTCGATACTAAATGAAACAAAAGACGTTGGTTGATTTACATTTTCAAAAACAATATATCCAACTTCTTCTGAGGTATGACTTCGTTCTATATCTGATATTTGATCTTCATCAACTGCTAATTTTATTTCACTTGATGAAACAGGATTATTTCCATATAAAACTGGCCAACTTCCGTCACCTCCATCTTCACCCAGGTTCGTTAAAATTGCAGATGTAGGATTTGCAATATTTGAAATAGGATAAGTATATCCTGTTGAAGTGTTATCTACTCCTTGTACAATATCGGCACCTTTTGCTGCGGTATAATTCAAATCATTGAATGTACCACTTCCACTTTCAATCACGATGTATCCTATTGTTTCGTCAGCACGAGTAATATCAGAGTCTGCTCCAATATGCTTAGTTACAGATAATTGAGTTGATGATGGTGGTTCAGTTCGAGAAGCACCACTAATGTGTGCTACTGACCAATTCGAATCATTATGACTCATTACTTGTGCCAACACTACAGGATTTGTATATGTATTGTTATAGCTTCTAAATTCCGAAGTCCAACTAGAACTTCTTGCAGTTGAAGTAGAAATAACTTTTACTGCTTCCATTTTTACGCTATCACTACTGGAAGTGTAAACACCTTCCTCTACTACCATATAATAAACAGTATATCCACTTACTACCGAGTTAGATGGGTTTTGAACTCTTAATTGAAAACTTGTTCCAGTAACATTTCTCACACGAGTCACTACAGGTAAATTAGTACTCAACTCCAAAACAGGTGTAGCAACTATAATTGGAGAATTATAAGTATTATTTAAATTAATGGTTTGCCATGTACTTCCCACATTATTTACGACTGCTGTTTCTGATTGTAAAATGGCATTTGGAAGTAAAACTGTAAATGAGCGTTCAACTGCTGTCGCTGGAAGATAATTTGCATTTCCATTTTGCGTAGCTCTAACTATTACCGTTCCAGCTGATCCATCTAAAGAAATGGTATCTCCAGAAACTGTCGCTGGCCCTGAAACGATGGAATAACTAACTGGCAAATCAGAACTCGCAGTTGCAGCAAGTGTAAAATCAGCATCCGTGGTTACTTTGTTAGGTATCGCTGGGAAGGTAATTGTTTGCGCTTGAACGCCCCTATTCCAAGGTAATAAATGTTGAGGAAGTGGGTCTTCCAAAGTATTGTCAGGCAATTGCCATCCGACTGCAAGGTCATCACCTCCTATAAATCCAGTTGGTTGTGCATATGTTGTTGTAAAATTTACCAACATCAAAAATGCAAATAAGAGACAGGGGGTCATCTTTTTCAAATGAAAATAAAAATGAGACATCATTTTGTGTGATTTTTAAGTTTTATAATTGCTTGTTAAATATTCGTCTTAGTAGTTATATCGGAAAAAATTTAATTCTGAATCGGTTTCTAATAAAGCAATGCTCCCAGCAAATGTTTCTCTATTTGAGAGGTGGGAGTTGTCTATTTTAAATGAATGAATAAAAATTTCTTTTGTTAAAAATTTTCCAAAAGCATTTTCATCCAATCGTAATTGGTTTTCTTTTTTATTGGATAAATTATAATATTTTAAATCATCTGTTAAACCTGTTCCTGTTGCTTTGACTAAAGCTTCTTTTTGAGTCCAAAATTTAAAAAATGTTTCTATTGAATTTTTACTTTCCCAAATCGCTTCTTGTTCCTCTTGAGTAAAAAATTCATCTAGCACTAATTCAAAATCAAAATCAGGTTTTATCTTTTCTATATCTACTCCTATTTGGGGATTAGTTTTTAAATCATTGTTTTTACAAAAGCGAAATCCCATTAAAATCATATTTCCTGAATGGGAAATATTGAATTCTAATTTCGTATCCAAGTCACAAGGTGACTCTAAAGTCACCTTGTGACTCGTTGCCACAAACGGTTTCCCAAATTCATTTTCCTCAAAAACCAATTCAAAGTCACAAGTACCTTGATTAACTTTAAAATATTTCCCCAACAACTCCCTCAAAATCCCATGCGTCAAAATATATTGAATTCGATCTTTATCAAAATGGAATCGACTCGCCTTATCCAATTCTTTATGAGATAACTTTTGCGCATAAAATCTAACCTGCTCAATTGAAAAGTCATTACTATCAATCAACCAAACCTGGGTCCCTTCCCATCGATGAAATATTTCATCTGCAGGTTGAGCCCAATGTACCATAGGGAGTTTCGAGCAGCGGACTGCTACGGAATGATATTTTATTTTTGTATTCACGTAAGGTTCGCCACGTCAACTTTCATTGACGCGACATTGCTCTTTTTTGTTTTTCTACTTTTAAATGATTAGAGTATTCAATTCATCAAGGTGGTTTGCAGTCACCATGTGAATATTTAACTCAAGGTTGTAGTTTATTTTAAGGTTGCTCGGGGGAATAAGGGAAATAGGGAACAAAGATTTACGATTTGAGAAGTTTTTTCTAAAATTTGTGAAGGAGCGAATCACCAGTATTCGACAGACTTCTCAAATCTTAAATCAGTCTTCCCTTTTTCCCTTCTTCAAAACCCATTACGCCGACTTCAACTTAAAAACTTTCCCATGCTTCCCAAATGCCTCATCCAAACAATTTTGCAAAGTCGCCGCAAAGTTCACCCCATCTTCCCCATCAAACAATTTAATATGATCGCCTCCAACTTCTCTAACAATAATATCACGGGCATACGGTTTCCACCCCAAAAACTCAAAATCTTTCAAATAAAATCGTTTCTCTTTTGCACGGAACAAATGAATTGCTCCATCATAAGGCGTGATTTTATAATTCTCATATGCCTTTCCATTCGCCGCATCCACTTTTCCAAGAGCATCATTTTCAGGTGATTGCTGTTGTTGATTTTCTTTCTTTTTATATTTCCAACGGTCAATTCGTTTTTTCAAATTGTACGCTCGATACTTATAATTTGGAATGGGATCTTTTAAGAAATTCCCAATATCCCAAGTTGTTTTTTTCAAACGATCATTAATTTTTTCAAACCGTTTTCGAGTATCCATATTTTTCGTAATGTACGGTTGAACAATCGTATCGAACATTCCTAACAATGCAATTTCTTTTCCTTGTGCCTTCAGTTGCTTCGCCATTTCAAAAGCAATCAAACCTCCAAAAGAATATCCTGCAACTGCATAAGGGCCATGCGGATTATGCTTGACGATTTCAGAAACATAATGCGCAGCAATATCTTCCATTCGATCCAACGGCTCTGATTCGCCATTCAATCCTTTCGCTTGCAAAGCATATACAGGTTGATCTTGATCCATATAATGTCCCAACACATGGAACAACATCACATGCAATCCTGCACCATGTACAATATAAATCGGCGGCTTACTTCCAGTCGATCGTACAGGTACCAACGAGTTCCAAGTCTCCTCCACTTTTTTATCATCCTCCATCAAACTTCCCAAACTCTTAATCGTCGCATTTTCTAACAAAACAGAAAGTGGTAAATTCTTACCTGTGATTCTTTCTATTTTTGCCATCATCCCAACTGCAATCAACGAGTGTCCACCCAACTCAAAAAAGTTATCATTCACTCCAATATTTTGCACACCCAAAGTTTCTGACCAAATTCCTGCTAACGTTTTTTCCATACCTGTTCGTGGAGCAACGTAACCAGTTTCTAATTCATTTCGAGAAAGGTCAGGTGCAGGTAGTTTTTTTCGATCTACTTTTAAAGTTGCAGTCAATGGAAAATTTGACATCCCAACAAATGCAGTCGGCACCATGTAATTGGGCAACTTATCTTTCAAAGACTTTTTGAAAAACTGTCCATCGACAGCTTGTCCATTTTTCATTACGACATAAGCCGCAAGTATCTTGTTATCTTTTTGATCTTCTCGAACGACCACTACATTTTCACCTACTCCTTCTATTTGAGAAATGGCAGATTCAATTTCACCTAACTCAATTCGGAAGCCTCTAATTTTCACTTGTCCATCCGCTCGACGAAGATATTCTAAATCGCCATTTGGCAAATAACGCGCAACATCACCTGTTCGATAAATTTTTGAACATGGATTAAAATCGCAAGGTGGTTGTAAATTTCCTTGCGCATCTCTCGGCATCAAATGCTCTGGCAAATCCACAAATTTCTCCTCCGTCAATTCCTCTCTTTTAAAATATCCATTTGGTGAAACGCCTACTCCACCGACATATACTTCACCTGCACATCCAATTGGAACAGGCTGCATAAATTCGTCGAGCAAATATAATTGGACATTATTAATCGGACGTCCAACTGGTTCATATGCTGTTTCATTTTCACCGTAAGTTCTCGTCTTTTCAATTTTTTTACCTGTAGACCAAATGGTCGTTTCCGTTGGTCCGTAAATATTCCACACCGCTCGACTTCGTTGAATCAATTTATTTGCAAGTTCATTCGTCAATCCTTCGCCTCCTGTCAAAACCGTAAAATTCGAATGTCCTTCCCATCCTGCCATCATCAACATCCGCCAAGTTGCAGGAGTCGCTTGTAATAAAGTCGCGCGTGATTCTTCTAATCTTTTTTTCAACAAAAATCCATCTGCCACCGCTTCCTGTTCTGCCACAATCACTTTTGCCCCAATCAAAAGCGGTAAGAAAAAATCTTGTACCGATGGATCAAACGAAACAGTTGCGACACTAAAAATGGCTTCATCTTTTGAAAAACCAATTCTATCCATCATCGCATAGTGATGGTCAATCACCGCATAATGTGGAATCACAACTCCCTTCGGATTTCCCGTCGATCCTGAAGTGTAAATAACATAGACAAAATCCTCAGAGTGTATTTTGCGTTTAGGATTCTCTTTGGAATGGTGCAGCAACTCATTTTGGATTTTGTCTAATAAGATAATTTCAGCATTAGTTTTAGGGAGGTCCCCAATCATTTGTTGATTGGAGATGATTGTTTTCGCTTGGGCATCTTCGATGATGATTCTGAGCCTGTCTTTTGGATTAGATGGATCGAGGGGAACGTAAATTCCACCTACCTTCATAATTGCTAACAATCCAATTACAAGATCTAAAGATCGCTCTACAAAGATTCCCACGAACTCCCCTTTTTGGATATTCTTGGAGACTAAATAATTCGCCAACTGATTCACCTTCTGGTTCAGTTGTGCATAATTCAGTTGTTGGGTTTTGTACTCTACGGCAACTTTTTCGGGGGTGCGTTGCACTTGTTGCTCGATTAATTCATGTAAGCAGATGTTTTGGGGATAGTCTGCTTTGGTATTGTTCCACTCTCCTAAGAGTTTTTGTTTTTCAAAATCAGGTAAAATCGGCAAATGCGAAATCGCTTGATTTGGATTGGCTACAATACCTTTGAGTAAGGTTTCAAATTCTTTTAATCGGCGTTGGATGGTTTCTTTGAAAAATAAATCGGTGTTATAAATTAATTCAAAGTCACAATTATTTTTAGTTGGTTTGACATTGATAAACATGTCAAACGTTTCGTAATTTCTTGGTATCGGTTTGACCTCTGCATCGACATTTTCAAATTGTAATGGCGCACCTTCGGCATCCATATTAAACAAAATAGAAATGATCGGCTGGCGACTCAAATCTCTCGGCAACTTTAATTTTTTCACTAAAGCACCCAAAGTATAATTTTGATGTTCGAATGCATCGAGTACTTTTCCTCTCACGTATTTTAAGTGTTGGGAAAAAGGCACTTGTTTTTCTACAGACATTCTCACAGGTAACAAACTCACACCATGCGTCACCAAATTTTGATTCCCTGCAATCGTCTGCCCTGCTGCCACCAATCCTAAAACCAAATCTTCTTGCCCTGACAGTCGATGTAAAAAAGCATGAAATGCCGAGTACATCAAAAAGAAAAATGTCGTTCCATTTTTCGCTGCGGTTTTTTTCAAACCTTGGTACAACTCTTCGTCAAAAGTGATTTTTTCCAAATCACAATTATAAGTTTTTACTGGAGGTCGTGAACGGTCTGTTGGAAAATCTAAAATTGGAATATCTCCTTTAAATTGTTTTTCCCAAAAATCCGCAGCCGCTTTTCCAGCATCGCTATTTTTATAATTCGCTTGTTCTAATGCGTAAGCACTTATCTGTTTTGCAATCGGTAAATCTGGTTTTCGATTTTGAGCATTTGCAGAATACAATGCCGCTAAATCATTTGCCAAAATCCCACACGACCATCCATCTGCAATTGCATGATGTACCGTCATAAATAACCGATGCTTTTCTTTACTCAATTTTATCAACTTAAATCGACACAAAGGTCCTGCAAACAAATCCAACGGAATTTCCGATTCATCGAATCGTAATTTTTCCAATTGTTCTTCTTGTACTGTTTCCGAAACAGAGGACAAATCTAACATCGGAATCACTACCTTTAATTCAGGTAAAATAATTTGCGTCGTATCTTCTTTACTGAAAAAAGTTCGTAAAGACTCATGCCTTTGCACGAGTTGTTGAATCGCTTTTCGTAGTGCTTCTATATCTAAATTTCCTTCGAAAAGAAAATCACTTGATAAATTATATGCCGCCGCCGCTTCACTTCCGAGTCGTTGTTCAATCCAAACTTCCTGTTGACCTTCAGTTAACGGAACCGTTTTTTTTTTGCCGTTCGCTGACGCACCGTTTAAAATCAAATTATGCTGTTGTGGAGGATAAACTATTTTATTTTGATCCTCAACTTCTGCAACTGTTATTTGAAAAAAACCAGCCGTCTGCATTTCTCGAATCGTCTCTTCAATCATTCGATAAGTGAAGTCCAAATCTTTCTCTGTATGGGCAACTGAAACCAATGCCGCTTTTTCTGCAATATGAATTCCTTTTAATTTCAAATAAAGGAAAAATAGTTTTGCAAGAGGATTGTTATCCGTTGGTTTAAAAGTAATGATGGATGCTGTCGCTAAAACTTTCATCGGTGCTTTTGTTGCTAAAAACAATTCACCTACACGTTCCGCAAATCGAGCCGTTTTTTCATTTAACTCATCGTACATTTTTTGTCCACGACGTTTGATTTCTTTCAATGCTGCATACGATGATGCTAAACTTAATGGATGTTTGACAAATGTTCCACCGAAGAAAGTCACGCCAACTTCTGGAACTGACTCATCTCCAAACTGCCACGATCCACCATCAAATACATCAATATATTTTGACTTCCCAGCTACGGCTGCCATTGGCAAACCGCCTGAAATAATTTTCCCATAACAAACAATATCCGCTTCCACATCATACCAACCTTGCGCTCCTCGCATCCCCACTCGGAATCCTGTAATCATTTCATCAAAGATTAAAGCGATGTCATTTTCGGTAGTTATCTTTCGAATATTTTGAAGCAACTCTTTGGGTTGATGCGTTGGATTATTCGGTTGAACAGGTTCGATTAAAACGGCTGCTAATTCATCTGCATGTGCAGCAATTTTTTCCAAGACATTAGGATCGTCGTATCTAAAAATGATTACATTTTCTACTAAGAATTTTGGAATACCTGGGGAAACAGGCAGCGACATACTTTTGCCATTTCGCTCCACTCCTCTTGCCAACATCTCATCTGCGATACCATGGTAGTCGCCTTCGAAGTAGGCTATTTTATCTTTCATCGTCACCGTCCGAGCAGCACGAACTGCTGCCGATAATGATTCTGAACCTGTGTTGACCAATGTCACTCTTTCCGTTCCCGACAACTCACAAAGTAGATCGGCTACTTTTTTTGCCAAAGGCGTCAATACTCCTAATTCAATTCCTTTATCCAATTGCTTTCGAATCGCCTCTTGAATAAAATCAGGCGTATGTCCGAACAATGAAATTCCAAATGCACTTCGGTAGTCGATATATTCGTTACCATCGACATCCCAAATTTTGGAACCTTTACTTCGTTCTGCTGCGATTTGATAAATCGTGTCTTTCCACAATTTATTAAAACCAGTTATCGAACGTGGGTCTGCCAAATGCTTTCTTTGCGCTTGTGCAAGTTTTTGTGATCCCTTTGTTTTTTTCGTGTATTGCTTAATCAGTTTCTTTAAATACTTCTCTTGTTGATCCGTTAATCCTGATTTATTTTTTTTCTCAATGGGCGCCCAATGATTGAATTTTGTTCCTTTTTCAACTTGTTGTTTTCCCCCGAAGTTTTGGGGCAAGCTATTACCATTTGAATTTCCCCCGATGTTTCGGGACGCAGCGCTGGAAGAAATTATATTGGATTTTACTTTTGTAATTCCATTCTTCTTTCCATTGGATAATGGTTTTGCTACAATGCCATTTCCATTTTTCGCAGCACCATTTCCCCCGATGTTTCGGGACGCAGCATTTGACGAAATCTTGTTGATGGGTTGAGAAATATTTTGAGGTATTCCATTTCCAGCATTTCCACCTTGCAACATTGTCAACTGCCATTGCATCAATTGCAATTGTTGTTGAATAATATCTTGTACCGAACCTGAAACCCCTAAATCTCCTAAAGGGGACTTTACATTGTGTTGAACAGGAACTTGTGGATTAGTTGGAACATTTGAAACTCTTGGAATAGTTTCTTGTACAGTCGGTGAACTTTGATTGATAGCAGCTAATTCTTTTTCATAGGAAAAATCAAAGTCCCCTTTAGGGGATTTAGGTACTCCCTTTTCTACCAATTCTGTCAATGCATCAAAGTTTGGAGCTTCCTCAAATAATTGTCGAAAACTCAACTCGATTTTCATTTCTTTTTTAATCTTACCAACAGCTTGTGTTAGGAAAAGTGAATCAAATCCTAATTCCAAAAACGTCGCTTGCTCATCCATCTCTTCCGCAGGGATTCCACTCAGGTCTTGGAATACATTTTTCAAATCTCGAAGAATCAAATCTCTTTTCGCAACTTGTGGTTGGCTCTGTCCATTTTGACTTACGATTGAAATCACCTGTCCATTCCCGTTATGAGAACCGTTGTTATTTACTACGTTTAATTGATTTAATTCTGCCGTATATTTTTCTGCCGAGATTTGCGTTTCGACTAGATTTGCTAAAGCATCAAAATTAGGTGCTTCTTCAAATAATTGTCGGAAACTCAATTCGACTTTCATTTCTTTTTTAATCTTACCAACAGCTTGTGTTAGGAAAAGCGAATCAAATCCTAATTCCAAGAAAGTTGCTTGCTCATCCATCTCTTCTGCATGAATTCCGCTCAAGTCTTGAAAAATGTTTTTTAAATCCCGAAGGATCAAATCGCGTTGTGTGTACTGAGGTGTGTTGTTTTTATGTTGACGCATAGTCTGTCCATTTGTAGTTGACTGAATGTCGGTTTGGGATACGTACTCCGAAGCTCCAGCTTCGGAGATTAATTTACGCTCCGAAGCTGGAGCTTCGGAGTACGGAAACGGCTTGGCATCAATCCAATGCCTTACTTTTTCAAAAGAATAAGTAGGGAGAGAAATACGCTGATAGCGATGTGGAGCATTTGCACTTTGCCAATCCAATTCAATTCCTTCAAGCCATAATTGACCTAAAGTTTTTTGGAAAAAAACTAAATCGGGCATCGTCTCTTTTGGATGACGAAGTGATGCTAATATCGTTTGATCTTTTTGTTTCGCAGGATGTTGTCGAGCAAAAGTACTCAACGTCTGCCCTGGCCCAACTTCTAACAATATACGCCCGTGTTCTTTCAACAAGGTTTCGATACCTTCTGCGAAACGAACAGTTTGTCGTAAATGGTTGACCCAATATTTTGGCGAAGCAATATTTTCTGCAACCGCCCATGTTCCTGTCAAATTAGAAACAATAGGAATCTGCGGTGCATTATATTTTATTTTTTGTAAAAATTGTTCAAACTCTTTAAGAATAGGTTCCACTTCTAAAGAGTGTGCCGCTACTCGAATATGTAATCGAGTTGAATGAATTTCTTCTTTATTTAATTTTGCTTTGATGCGATCAATTGCTTCAACTGATCCTGAAACTACACAATGGTCTGGCTTATTAATGGCTGCAAAACTCAAAGTGTCATCCATGTAAGGTTTCACTTCTTCTGGTGGCATTGGAACACTTAGCATTCCACCTTGTGGCAACGTTTCAAATAGTTGGCCTCGCTTTACTACCATTGCCAAAGCATCTTCCAAAGAAACCACACCTGCTACACAAGCTGCCACATATTCTCCTAAACTGTGTCCAATCATTTCCTTTGGACGAACTCCATAGGACAACCACAAAGCTGCCGTTGCATATTCAATAGTGAATAACAATGTAATTGCATGAAGTGGGTTTTCCAAAGGTTCGCTAAGAGGTGTTTCTTGTTTTGGAAATAAAACTTTGCGCAAACCTAGATTGTGCTGAAACTTTAAAATACCTAGACACTCTTCAACTGCTTCTCGAAAAACAGGCTCAGTTTGATATAAACCTAATCCCATATTCGTATGCTGCGCCCCTCCTCCTGGGAACATGAAAGAAACGTGTTTTTGTTTTTTGTCAAAAACCTTAGTTCGTATTTTCTTTTTATCAAAAGCTTTTAATACTTCTGAAGTATTTTCATCAGCAACCACAAACATTCTATGTTCAAAACACCTTCTTCCAACTTGTAAAGTATGTGCTGCATCTGCCAAATTCAACTCAGGATGTCTTTCTAAATAGGCACCTAGATTGTAGGCATTTCTTTTTAGTGCCTCTTCTGTTTTTCCAGAAATCAACAACAAGTTATTAGAGCGTGCAGATGTTGTTTTTTCAACAACAGGTGCTTCTTCTAAAATGATATGTGCATTTGTTCCACCTAACCCAAAGGAACTCACACCCGCTCTTCGAGGTGTGTGTCCTTTTTTCCATTCTCGTAATTTTTCATTGACGAAAAACGGGGTTTGTGTAAAGTTGATTTGCGTGTTCGGTTTCTTGAAATGGAGTGTAGTGGGGAGCTTTTCATTTTTAAATGACAAGACCGTTTTAATAATTCCTGCCACACATGCACCTGCATCAAAATGTCCAATGTTTGATTTTACTGAACTGATGGCGCAATATGATTTTTTGTTGGTAAAGTTCGAAAAGGCTTTAGTTAGAGCTGCGATTTCGATAGGATCACCGATTCGGGTTCCTGTGCCATGTGCTTCGATATAGCTAATGGTTTCAGGATTGATGTTAGCTTTTTGGTATGCTTTTGCAATCGTTGCCGCTTGGCCTTTCACGCTTGGAGCGGTAAAGCCTACTTTGTCAGAACCATCATTTCCGATGGCCGTGGATTTTATTACTGCATGGATGGTGTCGCCATCTGCAATTGCGTTTTCTAATTTTTTAATTATAATAAATGCCATTCCGTTTCCTCGAACCATTCCGTCTGCATCGGCATCGAAGGAACGACAATATCCATCAGGAGAAAGTGCGTGGCCTTCCGTATGTAAATGCCCAGCTTCGACAGGAGGTTGGATTCGACCACCACCTACGAGTACCATATCATTGTCTCCACTTAGCAAACTTTGACAGGCTAAGTGAACTGCTACACCTGAAGTAGAGCAAGCAGTTTGGATATTGACGGCTGCACCTTTGAGATTTAATTTATAAGCAACTCGTGTTGCAGGGAAATCTTTTTCTTGAGTAATTCCTTTGGTAAAATCTTCAATTGACTTGAAATAATTTGGATGTGTAATTACATTGTTAACCAAATAAGTATTTCTTGCAACACCTCCGTAGATTCCAATTAATCCTTTATATTTTTCAGAAGTATATCCCGCATCCTCCAATGCTGAATAAGCACATTCTAAAAAGATACGATGTTGCGGATCCATCAAGGCTGCCTCTTTTGGTAAGTAACCAAAGAAGGATGCATCGAATTTATCCGCATCTTGTAAAGGCATTCCTCGCTTGACGTAATTGGGATCATTAAGCAATTTGGGATCAACACCATTTGCTTGTAATTCTTCTGCAGTAAATTCTACTGAGACATCTTTTTCATCAATTAAATTTTGCCAAAATTCATCTAGGTTTTGAGCACCAGGGAAACGGCCGCTCATACCGATTATGGCTATATCGTGATTGGTTGTTTGTGATTTGTGATTGGTAATCTGTGATTTACTATTTGTCGTTTTTTGATTTTGATTGACATTTTGATTTTGATTTTGATTTAAAATACTGTTTTGAGCAAAATCAATATGGGTTTTGTGATAGCCTAGTTGCTTCGCAAGTTTCCAGGTTGTTGAACTTAGGAAATTATCTTCGTTTACTTTTTTCCATTCTTCTGCTTTTTGTGCTTGGATATTTCCATGTTTGAGCAAGTTTGGATCGCCCATTGGTTTGGAAGAATCATATAATCCATCAGTCATTTTTTTCTCAATATCCAAATAGGGTTGAATCAAATTTGGATGGAATGGCAAACCGATAGTATCACACATTTGCTGCATGACACGTTCTGGATTTTTAACTAAATCTTCATAGATAATTCGGAACTGGCGATCGTTTGGAATTTTTTTCAGAAACTTAGAAATATTCCGATGGCTTTCTCGCCAAATTAATTCACCTGTATCTCTAGCATCATAATCATGTTTTTTCAAAAACATGACTTGATCCATGTGCATTTTTTCAAATGACTTTATCATGGAATACGGATGACGAGACAGATGTATAAATATGGCATTGTCAAAGTCATGTTCTGCTTTTTCAAGTGCCATTTTATCCATTGCATAACTTGGCGACTTATCGACGATAATTCGATTTCCTATCCAGCTTTGAAGGGTGCTATAAAAATTCTTAGTACTCAGGTTTTCTTCTTCATAAATTTGCATCATGCCTTTGGCGGTGTCGGCATTGCAATTTTTGAGTTCCATGATCGTTCGAATGATACCTTCCGACCATAGACTAAACTTACCTGTGTAAGCCTCCTTTCGTTCTTGCAAATTATTGAAATGCAATAATTGTAATTCATTCGCAGCAAATAACTGTGGATGACCTGCTAGCATGATTCGTAACAATGTAGTTCCAGATCTTGGGGGTGCCAAGATAAAAATGGCGGGGGGATTCTTTCGCGCCATCTCCTCCAAGGAAGTAATGTACGTTGGGACGTAATTTTTGAATGCTTTAAAATCTTCCTTGGTAAGCTTTTTTACGGTCGCTTCGCTTGACGGTGGACGGTTCAGTTGGACGTGCCGAACCTGTGTCAAGGTTATTTGACGTTGTGATTGTTTTGTTTTGGGAAGTTACTAGAATTGGAGTAGTGGTAACTTCAGCCGTTTCATGGGATGTTGATCCTATGAAACGAGCGATTGCTTTTTTATAATTCTTTTCTAAATATTCTGCGTACTCTCGAATGGTAGGTGCTTCAAAAATGGAGACGATGAAAACCGTTTCATTGATTTCTTTTTGAACTTTGCTGACAATATTTGCAGCTTGGAGAGAATTACCTCCTAGTTCGAAAAACTTGTCATCGATTCCTATTTTTTCTAATCCTAATGCTTCTTGCCAAAGTTGTGTCAACCAGTCCTCAAGTTGGGTTTCTGAAGCTGTGAATTTTTGTTCTAATTTAGGACGTTCATTGCTAGGAAGTGGTAATGCTTTTCTATCAATTTTTCCAGAGGTTGCGTATGGCATTTTTTCCAAAAACATAAAAGTTGATGGAATCATGTATTCTGGAATTTTGTCTAATAAAAATTCACGGAGCTGAGTGGCATTAAGTTGAGTACCATTTTTTAAGGTTAGATAGCCAATCAATTTTTGATCCGCAGATTTCCCCCCTGAAGCATTCGGGGCTGGTTCATAAATATTAACAATGCTTTCACGGACATTTTTATGTTGTGAAATTGCAGCTTCTACTTCACCCATTTCGATACGGTAACCACGAAGTTTTACTTGATGATCTGCACGTCCTATGAAGTCGATATTACCATCAGGTAAAAATTTTCCTAAGTCACCAGTTTTGTATAGTCTATCTTTTTTCTTTTTGGAAAAAGGATTTTGGATAAATCTTTCTTTGGTTAAATCTTTACGATTTAAATAACCTCTTGCTACACCACACCCTCCAATATGAATTTCTCCAACCTCTCCTACTTTTGTTTTTTTGAGTTTTTCATTTAAAATAAGAATCTCAACATTTTCAATCGGTTTTCCAATCGGTACTTTTTTCTCATTAAAATCTTGAGGAGTAATATATATTGTTGCACCTACTGTTGCTTCGGTAGGGCCGTATTGATTAAGTAATTTCACTTTTGGTAAAATAGCGCGATGTTGATGTACTAAATTTGCTGGACATGCTTCACCTGCAACACTAACGGATTCGAGACTTAACAATTTACGCACGTTGACTTGTTCCAAAAGAATGGTGTATAATGATGGAAAAGTCAGGAGGTGTGAAATTTTATGTTGATCGATAAAATTACCAAGCAGTTGCACATCTTTTTCTAAGCTTTCATCTGCGATGACCATCGTTGCCCCTTGCAATAAAGTCCACCATATCAAAAGTACCGAACCATCAAAAGCAAAAGAATAGGCATATAAAAATCGTTTGACCGGATGCTGTACAAATTCTAGTTGCCCTTGAATTAAGTTGACTACATTCCGATGTTCGATTTGAACACCTTTAGGTTTTCCAGTTGAGCCAGAAGTATAAATGGTGTAGATTAGGTTGCCTGGAAGGGTTTTATCTTTAGGTTTGGAAATGTCTTGTTTTTTAATTTTTTTCCAATCCTCATCTAGATAAATAAATTCGTAGTTTTTACTTGTAGGAATATTGGATTTGAGGTGCTCTTGAGTGAGACAAATTTTAGCACCTGTATCTTCGAGCATAAATTGAATACGCTCTTGTGGATAGTTGGGGTCGATAGGAACGTAAGCACCACCTGCTTTTAAAATACCTAAGATTCCAATAATCATTTCAAATGATCGCTCTACACATATTGCAACAAGGGATTCCCCCATCACACCATTCAATCTTAAATAGTGGGCTAATTGGTTTGCCTTCTTATCTAATTCGCCATAGGTCAACGACTGATTTCCAGAAACTAATGCCGTTGCGTTTGGAAGTCGTTCAGCCTGCAATTCAAATAATTCGTGCACACATTTCTTTTCAGGGAATCTGAAATCAGATGTGGTATGTTTACTCATAGTTATTTGCTCAAAATTCTATGTGCTACCCTACATCAATACGAAATAGGATAACTCGTGTGAATGAATAGAGCTAGTTATGGATTCGAATTAATTTTGAATGAAGAATTTTGAATACTTTTGAAATTCAGAATCTTCTTAGACAGAATTATTCAATCAATTATATATTATACAAGTGACCTCTCGACTTTTGAAAAACAAAAATTGATAAGTTAATTTTCTAATTGATTTTAATAAAATTTAGAGTAGTATGTTTTCTCTTTTGGTGGGACTACGAAGTTACGATCTTAATTGAAAAGTTTTGTACCCTTAGAAAGGTAATTTTCGTATGCCCAAATATAATAATGCGGTATATGGAATTTTTGGAAATGTCCTCAAAATTACAGTTTTTTCTTTTAAAATGAAACCTCTACCGTACAAAAATATTTTAAAGGTTACTCGTTGATTTTCAATTTTTCACAAAAAAAGAAAACCCTTGATGAGCAAACTCACTAAGGGTTTTTTAATTAAATTATAACAATCTAAGTAATTACACTTAGAGAATTGTTTACCTGATTATGTACTTCGAGAGACTTTGACTAAACCGAAAGGAGAAGGGGTAAGTTAAGATGCCCAAGATCGAGATTTTCATATCTTCAAATATGAGAACATCGATATTTCCGAATATGATAAAGATAATTTAGAAATCATTGCTTTTATCCACCAGTATGATAATAGTTATAAAAACACCCATGAAATAATACCCAATAAGTAAGGGAGTAGGAAATAATCAAGATTGGACTAAAATCTCTTTATACAGAAAACAGTTAAGTATTAAGGTTGTCGAAAGTCTTGTTTTCCTCCACCTTGAAAGCAAGGTTTTCGACAACCTTAATACTTAATATCTAAATACTTGCCATCACTCTACCATTTTTTTAATATCCTTTCGATATTCCGAAGGACTCTTTCCTGTAATTTGTTTAAAAAACTTGTTGAAGTTGGAAACGTTTTTAAAACCACTTTCAAAACAAATCTGGGAAATACTTGATTCCTCTTCGGTCAATAATTTGCAAGCATGAACCACTCGATATTCATTCACAAATTTTGTAAATGGTTTCCCTGAAAGTTTTTTAAAATATCGACAAAAAGCTGGAACCGTCATACTCGCAATTCCTGCTACTGTATCTAAAGGAATTGGATCTTGAAAATTTTCCCGAATATATTTATAAATATTGCGAATTCGATCATTGTCTTGAGCTTGTACTTCAAAACCAAAATCAGAAGCATTCAATATTTCATACTCATCAGAAATTGCGAGGGTATGCAAAATGGATATAAATTCCATCAACCTTTCAAAGTGATCTTCTTTTTCATTTAAAAACTCCAAACGCTTTCCGGCCTCCTCTCTTGTCTTTCCATGAAAAGATATACCTAGCTTTGATCTTTCAAATAATTGATGAATGGCTTGCATCTCTGGTTTTCCAAAAAACTCTTCGCCTAAGAAATCAGGAAGCATTTGCACCACTACTTCACAATCATGTCCTGTCAATGTATTGGTAAAACCTGAATGTGGAACATTCGACCCAATAAAGATTAAATCACCATCTCTAAAATAAGACATATGATTTCCGATATGTCTTTTCCCACCACCACCTTTTATATATACCATTTCCAATTCGGGATGATAATGCCAAAACGGAATTTTCTTTCGGTTGGGATCATCATATTTTCGGAGCGAAAAAGAACTCCCAAAAAAAGTAGGTATTTTTTCAAATGCTGCCTTCATAATTTAATTTCTTAACTCAAGTTGCGGATAAATTTGATTGATGATTTTGTATATAAAAAATTGCATCGGGAGGATGTGTATTGGGTATTGAGAATGGTTCGTAGTCCCAATACTTAATACCCACAATCTCAAATCAAATTATCCGCAACTTGAATTTCTTATTTAAATCGATAACACAACTTCTCTTGCAATACAAAAGTTACTACAATCCATTGTTTTTCCAATAATATTAAACATATTTAATGCAAAGTTAACCTAAAGTCATCAATGAAACAGCAACTGGGTTAAAATAGTATCAAAAACGGGCAATTCTAACGTAGTACAGGTTAATTTTTGCCTATATCTTTGTCATGTAATTAATAGGAAAGAATGCGTTTTTCAAATACCTATTTAAAATCACATATATCGACACCTTAATTTTTTAAACGCATTCTTTCCGATTACAATCAAATTGAAGTTGATTTTTTGTTTCTATATAGTTTTGTTTTACAAGAGGAGATAAGTGTTAAGCTTATCTCCTCTTTTTTTTTGCTCCAAACATTCCTTTAATCTGCTGTTGAAAACAAACCTCTTTTTTCTTTCCTATTATCACAATTAACTCAAACTAATACTAAATTAACACCAAAAACAATTAAAAAGAATTAGTAAGTCAAAATAACACCAACACTAGACAATTTTAAAGTAGTTCCATCCAATTCCCTCCCCTAACTTTGTATTATCAATTAAAAGAAAACAACTGTGTATCACTTTAATTTTTAAAATCCAAAACACATTTTATTATGAAAAAAATTACAGAAAACATCAGAACAATCTTATTTGCAATTACATTGTTATTTTTTACTTCAAATATTTTTGCAAATGAAATTAGACCTACGGTAAAAGTATTAAATGCAAAAAACAAAGTATTTGCATTAATCATTGATGATGCAAAATTAACCAACATCAATATTAAAATTACAGATACAGAAGGTTTTGTATTATTAAATGAAAAAGCTAAAATCAATAATAAGGTTTCAAAATCTTATAATCTTTCTACGCTTCCATCTGGCATTTATGAAATTGAATTAGAGGATGATATTTCATTCCGCAAACAGATAGTTAAGTTGACTTTTGATAAATTAGAAGTTTTAGAAGAAAAGGAAAGAAAAATTTATAAACCAGTTGTAAAAAAAGATGGTGACTATATTTTATTGAACGCTTTAATTCTTGGTGAAAAAGGAGTAGAAGTTGCAATTTTTGATGAAAAAGGAATTGAACTTTTCTCAGAGAAATTTGAAAATGTTCAAACCATTCACCGAAAATATAACATTGCGGATATTAACACTAAGAATTGTTCTGTAAGAGTAATCATCGGTGAAAAAGATTTCAGAACTTATATCAATTTATAAAAGACAGTTGATTTTTCGTTTCTATATAGTTTTGTTTAAATGGAGGTAAGTACATGCTTGCCTCCATTTTTTATTTTCACTTATAAATGATGTTACGCAAAAAAGATTACGCACGAAATATTTTGAATTTTTCAACGCTGAGACGCTGAGACACAGAGTTGGTCGAATACCTTATTGGATGTCGCAGAGTATTTTTCCTTACCTGCGGCAGGCAGGTGCGAAAAATAGAAGCAGAGTCCGCAAAGTCTTTCATCAGGAACACTTTAAATCTCTGCATCTTTGCTCATTTTTATTTTAATAAAAATCCTCTGCGCGCTCAATAAGGTATTCGACAAACTCCGTATCTCAGCGTCTCAGCGTTGAAAAATTCAAAATATTTCGTGCGTAATCTTTTTTGCGTAACATCAGTTATAAAATAAATTAAAAGTTCCCATTATTGCTCAATTATCCTTACCTTTGCACCCGATTTTGAGCGGTTAGCTCC
>CAKZSH010000115.1 GCA_937918905.1 uncultured Saprospiraceae bacterium | reverse complement strand
TCGCATCATCGCAAACTGCCATTTGTGAAAAAAGTGTATTTGTAAAAAATAAAAGAATAGCAAAAAGTAGAGTGTTTCTCATTAAATTATTTTTTTAAGAATTTAATAAATTGGGCTCAAGGTGAATTTATATGGTTTGTTAAAATAGTTATTTTAAACGTGCTTGAATTAAACTTTCAATTTTTCCTAAATCGGAACTTGGAATCAGCGTATCTATTTCGAGTAAAACATTCCTATTTTTCTTAAATCGGATGATTCCATTACGTTGATATTTTCCAATATCTGAATCTAATATTTCTTCCGATGGGCCTTTTAATAATTTCTGAAGTTCTATTTCTAATTCTATATTTTCATTTGAAATATCGTTCCTATCCTTAAACCATCCAAAATCAAGAATTTGTTTGATTATTGAAGGCGTTATTAGAATCGTTTCTTTCCCATAAATCCCCCACAATAAATTTCTAAATGAAACAAAAAATATTAAAAAAAATGTCGCTGTTAATATTGGAGAAAAAGAAATAAAAAACAAGGTCAATAAAAGTATGGATACTAGAGATGATAGAGATACTAGAATAAGCTTGACCTTTGATCTATTGAGCCGTGTAATAACAATTTCAAGAGTTTCCTCTTCTTCTTTGATATTTATGTTTACCAAATTCAAATATTAATCCATTTAAGATTTTATTTTTTTATCACGTCAAATATACATCTCTATTTCTGTATTTAAAGAAACAATTTAAATACTTCATCATTTCAGAATACTTACTTTTCCATTACAAAAACTAAATTCGTTTTTTATTGTTGGACAAATATGAACTTTATATTTCTAACAATAATATTAATGCAACTAATTACAAACCAATCTCTTTTTGAATTTCAAAATGAAAAAGAAGTCAATGTTTGGCGAATCGTCAATGATGGTGTTATGGGTGGACTTTCTGAAAGTCAAATCATGTGGGATAAGGAAAATGGAACTATGACTTTTTCGGGAAATGTATCGCTCGAAAACTATGGAGGATTCGCATCTGTAAGAACCGCACCTATTGATTTTAACAAAGGAACATTCAAAAAAATATTGCTCCGAGTCAAAGGCGATGGTAAAACTTATAAATGTAGAATGCGAAATTCCAGTCGCTTCGACGGCATTGCTTACTCCCTTGATTTTGAAACCAAGAAAGATGAATGGACTGAAATCGAATTAGCAACCGATGATTTTGAACCAACCTTCCGAGGTCGTATTTATTCTCGCTATGGAAAAATAGATACGAATGATTTACAACAGTTTGGTTTTTTAATCGCAGGAAAGCAGGAAGGAGAATTTAAATTGGAAGTGGATTGGATTAGGATAGGAGATTAGTTAATTAGGTGTTCTAAAATTTTGAGCATACTTTTAAAACTTTAGGATTATTACTATATCATACTATTTTTTGAAAGTGCCAGAGGCACACAATATTAGTAGAGTTTGAAGACCTACTCATTCTTTTCATCAAAAGAGTGCCAGAGGCACTGGCATAATTATCTGTCTTTTTGTGCCGCACCTCTGGTGCTCAAATAAATTTTTATACTTTTGTTTTTCTACCAATATTTCGTGCCTCTGGCACTTTCACAAATTGTAATTTATCAGGTTAATTTTAAAGTCTTAAAGTAGTATTAAATACACGTTCACCTAATTAACTAATTAACCAATAAACTAATTCAACTGCTCCGTCAAAATAGCATACATCGTCTTAATCCCATCAATATAATTTCCTATTCGAATATTCTCATTGGGGCTGTGTTGATTGTTGTCTCGATTGACTGTTGGAACAATCACCGCAGGAATTCCTAATTGATTGACAAAAGGAGAAATGGGAATACTTCCACCAAACGTTCTTTGTTGAATAGGTAACTTGCCATGCGCTTTGGTCATCGCTTTTCGTAACCACTCTCCTACTTCCGAATCAAAATCTGTACGAAAAGCTAGATAAGAAATCGAAGAATTGAATTGACAAATTCTAGGATATTTCGAACGCTCTTGCGAAGTCGGTTTTCGATCCAAAACATAATACCCTTGATCTTCAATATGTTTTTTGACCAATGCAAGTAATCGAACAGGATCACTTTCTAGCACCAATCGAATATCAATTTCAGCAGTAGCCGATGAGGGAATAATTGTTCGCACTTCCGAACCTATCCAAGCGGATTGCATTCCTCGCACATTCAAAGATGGATATTGCAACGACTCTTGATAAGTAGGTGCAACTTTATCGGCCTCCGCAATTCCTATTTTTCCATTCATATATTTTTCATCATCGGGTACCGATTCTAAAATCTTTTTGACCTCATCCGTAATGGTAATTCCATCGTAAAAATTAGGAATCGTCACTCGTCCATCATCATCCTTCATACTTGCAATCAATCGAGCTAATCGTACCGCAGGATTGGGAACCCAATTTCCATAATGACCACTATGTTGTGGAAAAACAGGCCCAAAAACTTTTAAAGTAATCCTAGACATTCCTCTTGCACCGTAAGTCAAAGTTGGTTTATTAGAAATGTGCATTGGCCCATCAAAAATGATTAACATATCTGAAGCTAATTCATTTTTATATTGAGTTACCGCCTTCGGCAAATTTGGCGAACCTATTTCTTCTTCAAAATCAATGATGACTTTCATATGAAAATTAGAAGTCTTGTTTTTTTCTAACATCATATCTACGGCGGTCAAAAACATATTGACTGGGCCTTTTGCATCGGAAGTGGAACGGGCAAAAATCCGCCAATCTCTATTGATTTCGTTTTTCTCTAAATTTTCCCAATCTATTTTTTCCCAACCATTTTCAGTTGAAAGTTTTTTTAGTGTAGCTTCGTAAGGATTGTCTTGAAACCAATGACTGGGATCAACAGGTTGTCCATCTACTTGAAGATAGATTAATACTGTTTTTGCATTTTTATTGTTACATTTTTTCTCTGCGAGTAAAAGAGGGACAGTCGGCGTATTGAGTCGGGTGGTTTTAAAACCTCTTTTTTGAAAATGTTTTTCACTCCATTTTACATTGACTTCGATGTCATTTGGAAAATGGGCATCGTTGGGCATTCCGAGTAATTCTTTGAATTGTGGGAAGGATGCTTTTGCGTATTTTGTAAACTCTTGATTGTCAGGCATTTGGGCTGACAGTATTCCTACGGATAAAAAAGATAGTAATATGGATAATAAATTTCGCATGGTTACTGGTTTGGTCAATGTAAATTCTTGTTTTAATCCTTAGTAAAGAAAACAAAATATTCGAAATTAATTCTATAAAAATCTGGAACAATCCTACCTACTCACTATCTTTTATAATTTGTATTAACCAAATAGCTACATAGCACCTTTAGAACTCTTCATCAACTTCGCTTTCCTCCCCGGTAATGCTTTAAATTTTTCATCATCGGGTGCAAGTCCTCCCCTACTTATCACCCACAAAATTGGAAACCGAGGACGTGTAGATGGAACTTCCGCATAACCATCTGTAAAATAAATTAATCCATCAGGTAAAAATTTCTGGTTGCCATAAATAATTGGTGCATTAAAATCCGTACCGCCTCGACCATGAATAAATTCAGGCGTAATGCCTTTGTAAGTATATTGTTTTTGAATTTTCGTATCGCACTCCACTACTTCGATTTCGGCACCTTGTCGCCAGATGTGATATATTTCACTAAAAAAATCTTGCACCTCTTCTCGCCGAATACTTCCAGAAGTATCTACTGCAATTAATATTTTTTTTAGTTTTTTAATTTTTATTCCTGGAACAGTTCCGAATCTTTTTGAAATTCGTTTGGTGGTATTTTTCACTTTGGTCCGTGCACTACTTTCACTAAATAATTTTACCACACGTCGCCAGTCCACCATCGGTTTTGGTTTGATAACAATCCCTTCAATCAAAGCTTTCATTCGTCCTGGCAATTTACCAAATGTACTTGTTGGTGTTTTTTGATGTGCCAAAATGACTAAATTATCAATAACAGTATCCGCTACACTCTTAACAACATTATTCATTTTATCTACTTCCCCCCAAAGTTCATGGCGATCCAATCCATGGCTCGAACTCGAAATATTATTGAGGTTGCTTAATGATATGGTATTAGAAAACTCCTCATTTTTATTTTGTTGTAATTTTAATAATGCTTTATAATAATAAGTCCAAGTATTTTCGCCCTCCAAATTTAACTCTGGAAAGGTCTCTAAAAAAATAGATTCCTCTGGCAAATTGGATCGTAAAATATATTGATTGACCACCAAGTCCATTGCAATATTGACCAGCCGTTGGTCTTTATTTCTGGTATCAACTAAAAGGTGTTTAAAAATAATATGCAAGACTTCATGCTTTACCACTCCATACCGATGTTCTTTTGAAACTAAAAATTTATCCCAAAAATGACTGTTGACATAAAGCACAGGATTGGATTGAACCAATCCGACGGCTAAGGTTTTCAAATGATGTTCGGGGGAAACGATCTCTTTACTCAAGGCACTAAAAATGTGTGCATAGTATGGCTCTTTGAGTAAAAGGGCGATACTCGTACGGGTGACTTCTTCTAATATGCGTTGGTT
>CAKZSH010000114.1 GCA_937918905.1 uncultured Saprospiraceae bacterium | reverse complement strand
ATTTTAAAACATTTATAATCAAGCGTTTAGATCATACGTTTTTTGATGAGAGAGTCGGATTTACATCCGACGGCTAAGAAGAACAAGCTCAAAGACACATATTCATGAACACTCCTAGATTGCTATCTGATTTATTGATTCTTAACCGTCGGATGTAAATCAGACTCTCTCAGCCGAAAATCGCAACGATTTAACTGTTTGATTTCTATTCTTTTTTGTCAATATATTTTCGATCGAGAGAGTCGGATTTACATCCGACGGCTAAGGAGAAAAGTCTGACACATTTTTTTGATACTTTTAAAATCAATTGCGAAAATGGAATCAAAAGTATTCGACAACATTAACACCTATACACCCATACACATTAACACATTGATTTCAACTCAACGACTTCATCCAATCTAACATTCGTTTTGCAATTTCTTCCCCTTGATCTTCTTGTAAAAAATGTCCACCATTTTCAATAATAGAATGTGGTTGTCCTTTTGCCCCTGGCATCACACTTTGGAACACTCGTTCTAGTCCTTTCATAATTGGATCTTTATCACTAAACAAAGTCAAGAAAGGTATTTGTAATTGTGACAAAATGCCCCAAGCTTTTTTATTATCTGATGAAGCAGGGTCATCTTTTGAAGTGGGAACAAGAGAAGGAAAAATTTTTGCACCCGCTTTATAACTTTCGTCAGGATAAGGAGCATTATAACCTGCTACCACCTCATCTGACAAATCAGTAGTCGTCGCATTTTGAATAATGTTTCCAACTGGAAATGGATTAGCTACTTTAGAGTAGGCCTGCCATTTTTTAAATGCCTCATTAGGTTCTTGTTCGCCTGTGGGCAAAATGGTATTTCCAGCCGTGACTGTTGTAAATCTTTCCGAATGTTTTGCCAATAATCTAAGTCCAATCAAGCCACCCCAATCTTGAACAAACATATGTATGTTTTTTAAATCCAATTGGTCAAATAACAATTCTTCTATCCAATTCAAATGTCTTTGATAAGTATAATCTTCCATTTGGATAGGTTTATCTGATTTTCCAAAACCAATCAAATCAGGAACAATGACTCGATAGTTTTCTGCTGAAAAAGTAGGAATCATTTTTCGATATAAAAAACTCCATGAAGGTTCGCCATGTAACAATAAAACTACATTTTTAGAATTTGGATTAATGTCAAGATAATGTATTCGTAAATCACCTTTTACGGTAGCATAATTTGGAGCGAAAGGGTAGTCAGGTAAGTTTTCAAATCTTTCTTCGGGGGTTCGTAAGGATTTTATTTGCATGGTTTTATTTTTAAGAAATGGTTCTTTGACAAATTTCAAAAAATATTAATTTAAGAATCACAAAGTCCGTCTTTTTTTCGTTTTAAAAAAAATACATTTAAAAAAAATCCAAAAACTCACAATATTTTATTCAAAAAATGAATTTATATTAAAGATTTTGCAACTAGGTATTTACATTTGCCTAGAAATCAAAATCCAAACTTCTACAACCTAGCTTCAACTATCTAAATTTCAATTATTTTTTTTGATTCTTTATTTTAAGGAAAATCCTACAACTTGATTTAATCTTACTTGATTAAGTTATTGTAAGTTACTGATAACCAGTTATTTATGATAATTAATAGCGTAAAGTTAAATTTCTTTCATTAATCCTATTATTGTCTTAACTTTAAATAATTAAACAACCGACAGACATTTACCCTGTTATGAAATTTCATAATTGTTCAAATCGTTTTTTTCTACAAGTCCTATTTGTAGGATTTTTTCTATGCTTTTTTTCAAAAGCAACTCATGCTCAAGTACAAATAGGAGTTACTGTTAATTCAGGAAATTCATCTACTACTTGTACTGATATTTTTGGAGGTGATCCCGATCCACTTTGGGAGGTAAAAGTAGGGGCTGGAGCTTGGGTAACTTATTCCAATAATAATTCTGAGAATTGTTACGAGTCCTATCCTAATTTGCAATGGTCATTTCCCTTCGATTGTCAGCAAGATTTGCCCACGACTTTAAATATTTGTTTTAAATCGTATGATAATGATGGTATTTTCGGATGTGCAATTTCTACAGATTGTGCAGTTGAAGATTGTCAGAATTTTGCAGTTCCAGCAGTTGGAAATGTAGCTACATATACATTGAGTTTACCAGCAGGAGGAGATTCTGAAGGTGAAGTTGAATTTTCGATTGGAGCAATTGGCTCTACCTTTAGTAATACCAATGATGAAATATGTGGTGCTGAAAATATGGGAATTTTAAACTCAGGTGAAACATTAGGAATAGCATCTGATGGAGGTTTTAATAATATTTGCGCAACCAATACGAATGATCCTACACCTTCTGATAACGGAGAATGGATTAATGAAAAAGGGGTTTGGTTTGAATTTACAACAGGTAACGAGCCAGGATATGAAATCATAATTAATTCCCTAAATGACCCTCAAGGATTAGGGAATGCTATTAATTTAGAAAGTGCAATTTATGGATCAGATGATGGAACTTGTAGTGGAAATCTAACCATGATTACTTCAGCCAATGATTTTACAAGTGAAAACAGTCAGTTGGTTTTAGATTGTCCTGAACCCAATACGACTTATTTTGTATTAGTTGATGGAAATGATTTTGACCTTGAAGGAGAAGGATTTTTTGGATTAGAAATTATTGATAACGGAGCAATTGCGGGAGGAGAAACAAGGTGTGATGCTTATGAATTTGGGATGGTTCCAGTTGGCGGAAGTGTGAGTGTCAATAATGTCCATAATGTATGTGCGGACAATATAGGTGATCCACCAGCTTCTGCTTTTATTATTCAAAATTCAGTTTGGTTTACCTTCATTGCACCGCCTTCTGGTAGTGTACAGATTGATGTTTTAAGTGCTGATGGAGCTCCTTTTAATAATGGAATAGGTGCGCAGATTGCAGTTTACCGATCATTTAATAACTTATGTACAGGGTTTCCTTTTGAAGTAGGAAGTATTTTTACTCCAAATGATAATGATGAAACCATTTCTTTAAGTTGTTTAAATCCAGGGGATAATTATTGGATTTTGGTAGATGGTTCAGGATCAAATACGACAGGGGTTTTTGATATGGTAGTAACTGATTTGGAAAATTATCCTCCTCAAGTTACCATTGATACGACAGTTTGTTTTGGTGGGAGTGTGGCCATTGGAAACTCAACTTATGATGCAACAGGAAATTATACTTACGTTTTTAATTTACCAAATGGATGCGATAGTACTGTATTTACAAATTTGATTATTGCGGACTCATTGGAGGTTGAGGCAGTTGCTGTTACACTTGCAAGTTCTTCTACTGCTTCTGATGGAGCCGTTTCTGCAACTCCAACAGGAGGAACAGCACCATTTTCCTATGCTTGGGATAATGGAGTTACAACCCAACTTAATGAAAATATTCCCCCAGGAATTTATTGCGTAACGGTAACGGATGATGTAGGATGTGAAGCAGAAGATTGTATTGAATTAGAATTTTCATTGATTTCTGCTTCAGCAACAGGTGATGTTTTAGATTGTTTTGGTGATGATGATGGAATCATTTCTTTTACTGCAGAAAATGGAATGCCCCCTTACAATTTTACTTATTCCAATGGAGATGCTACTATTTCAGGTAGCGGTGTTATCAATTCTGATGGAGAAATAATTACTGTAAATAATCTACCTGCTGGCGATTATCAAATTGATGTAGAAGATGATAATCAAGTCACTACTTTTGTAATTGCAACTATTTCCGAACCGCAAGAAATTGTATTCGATCAAGATTATACGATATGCTTTGGTGAAACGATTGAAGTGGGAGGAAACACGTATTCTGCCTCTGGTAATATTTTAGAAACCATCACCGCCTCCAATGGATGTGATAGTATTGTTACAGGAGTTTTGACTATCTTACCTGATCCTTCAATTACGCTTGATACGATGATTTGTTTTGGAAATAATGTTTCAATAGCTACTTCAAATTATTCAGTTTCAGGTACTTATTTGGATACTTTATCTAATGTGGATGGATGTGATAGCATTATCACTACGAACCTAACAGTTCTTGATGAAATCGTCGTTACTATTGATGTCACTACTTTACCTTCAGGGTATAATCAAACAGAAGGCGTAGCAGTTGCTCAGGCAACTGGAGGTGCAGGTGGCTTTAGTTTTGCATGGTCAAATGGAGAAAATACAGCCTCTGCATCTGACCTAGCAGGAGGAACAGAATATTGTGTAATCGCAACAGATGCCAATAATTGTAGTCAAGAAATGTGTACTACGATACTTTATCAACCTAATATTGCTTTGGCTGTAAATGATACTTTGGATTGTTTTGGAGCAATGGATGGAGTGATTACTTTAGCCGTTGCCAATGGTTTAGGAGATTATAATTACTCCTGGGAAAATGTAGATAATGGAAATATGGGAAGTGGATTGATTACAGGAAATTTAGGAAGTGTGGATATTTCTAATTTATCCAAAGGTCAATATAACATTACAGTTACGGATACTTATGTTTCTACAACTATTACCGTCAATATTATCGAACCTAGTTTGTTAGCAGCCCAAGCCTTAAATGCTCAAAATGTTACTTGTGTAGGTTCCTGTGATGGTTCAACTACTATAAGTGTAACGGGAGGAACAGGAAGTTATTCATATGCGTGGTCAGGCGGAATAGCAAATGTTGCAGATCCAACCAATCTTTGTGCAACTACTTATACAGTTACCGTAACTGATGATAAAGGCTGTACGACTACGGTTGTAATTGATATGCCTGAACCAACTGCATTTTCTGCAACTATTACTGAAGTGAATTCGATAAGTTGTGGAGGAGAATCCGATGGATCATTAATGGTAACACCAGCAGGTGGTACTGGAACTAATTATTCGATTGAATGGAATAATGGTGATTCTCAAAATTCAATTGATGAATTAACCGCAGGAAATTATTCCGTAATTGTGACTGATGAGGTGGGTTGTACTGTAGAAGTTAGCTACAATCTTACAGAACCAACTGTTGTAAGTTTTGACCTTAATATTACAGATGTAGATTGCTGGAATGGATTGAGTAGCGGAAGTGTATTGTTAGAAAATGTTTCAGGAGGGACAGGCCCATATGTTTATGCCATTGGTCAAAATGATTTTACGACGCTTCCGACATTTACACAACTTGTTGCAGGGTCTTATCAAGTGTACGTTCAAGATGCAAATGGATGTGTATTTAATGAAGTCGCAATTGTCAATTTACCACAACAAATTGAAGTAAGCCTTGGCGATGATTATGAAATTCATTTGGGTGAGACCGTAGAATTGGAAGCTCAAAATAATTCAGATAATGCTTTGATAGAATGGAATGTAGATAGTTGTCAAAATTGTCCATTTTTTGAGGTGACACCTTTGATTACATCTGAATACGAAGTAACAGTTTTAGATACGATTACAGGTTGTTCAGCTACTGACCAGGTTTTTGTAATTGTCTCCAAAGAAAGAAAGATATTTATTCCTAATGCTTTTTCCCCAAATGAAGATGGCTACAATGATTATATCACAATTTTCGCAGACTCCAAAAGTGTTAGAAGTATTGAAAATTTTAGAGTTTTTAATCGTTGGGGAGCATTAGTTTTTGAAAAAGATAGTATTCTTCCCAATGAAGAACTAGAAGGTTGGGATGGTTATTTTAAAGGTAAGAAAATGCAAAATGGCGTTTATATTTATTCTGTAGAAATTGAATTCATTGATGGTGAGGTGGAGATATTTAAGGGAGAATTTACTTTGATGGAATAGGCGAGGAGTAACCAAAATCAAAAATTCAATCAAAACACGGTATGGTGAAGGCTATACCGTGTATTGTTTTTTTTAGGGAAAACCCTTCCAGAAGCAACCCATTCTTTCAGAATAGGTTGAAGTTTTTTAAGGACTCTTCCTAAAACTACGCTTTGGGCTACACCCAACTAATTCAATTATTTTGTACCTATTCAGCATTGGCTGTATACGAGTCAAGGTCTGACTTTTTAAGTCAGGCTTTGACTTATATTGATGTTCTTATAAGTCAAGGCTTGACTTAATTAGGTAATATGGAATTCCCATTAACCTAATTAACCCAAACCTCCTTACTGCGCCAAAATCTCCGACATCCTAATCAAATCTTTATTCGGAGTTTTTGTTTTAGAAATAGCATCTTTAAAAGGAGTAAATTTTATTTTATTATTGACTACACCAACCGCTACATTATTTTTACCATCTAAAAGTCCCTCTACAGCATGGAAGCCCATTCGACTTGCAAGGACTCTATCCATTCCACTTGGTGCGCCACCTCTTTGCAAATGCCCAATGATGGCCACTTTAGAATCGTAATAATCAAATTTTTCTTTAACTAGTTTCGCCAAATCAGAAGCACCGCCGTTTTGATTTCCTTCTGCTACAATTACCAAACTGAAAAGTTTTTTACGCTTAGCACCTTTCTTTAATTGTTTGATTAAGTCATCAATTTTGATTTCCGTTTCAGGAATCATGACTGCCGCCGCTCCGCTTGAAATACCCGTATTCAAGGCAATAAAACCAGCATGTCTTCCCATCACTTCTACAAAAAATAAACGATTATGAGAGTCCGCAGTATCGCGAATTCTATCCACCGCTTCGATTGCAGTATTGACGGCGGTATCAAAACCTATCGTATAATCCGTACCATAAATATCATTATCAATAGTACCTGGAATACCAATAAAAGGTATATCAAATTCTTTGGAAAAAATTTGAGCACCTGTAAAAGTTCCATCTCCACCGATGGCAACACAGGCATCAATATCATTGGCTTGAAGATTTTCGTAGGCCACTTTTCGACCTTCAGGTGTTCGAAAAACTTCACATCGTGCAGTTTTTAAAATGGTTCCACCTCGATGTAAAATGTTTCCTACATTATTCGTTTCAAGTCTTTGAAAATTACCTTCATACATGCCTTGATAACCTCTAATAATTCCGTAAATGTGAAGATCATGGTAAGTTGCAGTTCTTACTACAGCCCGAATGGCTGCGTTCATTCCAGGAGCATCGCCACCCGATGTGAAAACTGCAATTCTTTTTATGTGACTCATAATGGTTAATGGTAAATATTTAAATATCAAAAAAAATCAAAATGTCAATTAAAATCAAAATTAAAAATATCTAGTTTATTTTTTTTATTTTGATTGGTATTTTGATTTTGATTTTTTGATGTTGATTTTTTTTGCAATTATTCAGCTGCCATCTTTAAATGAAAATCAACTAAACTTTTGATTGGTTTTTGTATCACCTTGCCTATTTTAAGATTATGAGATGCTAAAACACTTTTCAATATTTCTTGAAAATGAAAAGCGATAGATCCCACAAAGTTGATTTTTAAATTGATGTTGCCTTCGTATTTTTGTACGTGTTTTGTTATAAATTCATCGAAACAATTAAACACAATATTTTGAATGTACGGATGCGATTTATGTTGAGATATAAATTTAGTAAAAGAAGCTAAATAAACATTAGGAGTTGGACTGTCATAGGTATTATTTAGGATACCTCTTTTTCCTATTGGACAAAATTCTTCAAACGCATTTAAAATATCCTCTGGCATTTCTCGATAAAAATAACCACGTAACAATTCTTTTCCAAGATGGTAACCACTTCCTTCATCACCCATCAATGATCCCATATTTGTAACATTATCAATCACTTCGATTCCATCATACAAGCAAGAATTAGAACCTGTACCTAAGATACATGCGATACCTGGAGATGTCCCACACAACGCTCTTGCGGAAGCCAAAAGATCATGGTTAACTTTGATTTTTGCATTTGGAAATACTTTTTGTAAGGCTGTTGCTACAATGTTATTTCGATATTCATCAGAACATCCAGCACCATAAAAAAAGACTTCTGCTACTTTTGGTTTATTCAAATAGTCGTCAAAATCTTGAAGTAATATTTTTTCTATTGCTTCCGAATCTAATATAAAAGGATTGAAACCTCTGGTGGACTGATCTTGAATTTCTCCAGACGGAACAATTACTTTCCAATCAGCCTTAGTGGAACCACAATCTGCGATAAGTACCATATTCAATATTGTATTAATTTCAATCCAAAGGTAGTGTAAAAATTACACTAAGTAAAAAATATTTTAAGGAGGTTTTTTGAGGATTTTTAAATCATTGATAATCAATGATTTAAAATTAATTAAAACTTTTTGTTTTAATTAATTTGGATTTTAAAAACAAAAAGTTTTATATTGTGAACTCATTTAAAATCAAACTATAAAAGGTGAATACATTTTTCAATTTTGATTTTGATTGCCCTGAAACTTCGGGATAATTTGTCAAAGAACCTGATTTTTTTATCTATTCCAAAAATAAATTCTTACAAACACTTACATCATGAAATATGGATTATCAAATATTAGAAACTTTAAACAAGTCGATTACGATACGGCTACCACTTTTGTAAAACAAAATTGGATGAAGTTGGTCATTATTTTATTTGCACTTTTTATCATTTTAAAAAAAGATATAAGTCTTAATTTTAATTTGCAAGCTGCAGGAAGTAGTGCTCAAGCACCAAGGGAATATTATCAACCCAATAATCAGAATGTGAGTTTGCAACCACAACCTCAAGTGACAGCAACACCTGAACCTGTTAAATCTTCCTACAAAATTCCTGAGAAAAGAGTGGAACAATCAATAGTTCCTTCATTACCATATTTCGAACCAGATCATCAATTGGAAACCCAAAAGACTCAAAAGAAAATTAAGAAAACAGCTAAAAAGAAAAAAGATAATCGTGCTAATACTTTTGCAAATTTAGCTTTTATCCTAAATCCTACTTATGCAAAAAGAAAAAATATTGACAATGAAATTGTTATTCAAAAACAAGAAATCGTTTATCGATATGTAAAAAGGTTTGCTGATATTTCGGTGGAGGAGATGAAAAAATATGGGATTCCTGCAAGTATTACGCTTGCACAAGGTTTGTTGGAAAGTGATGCTGGACAAAGCCGATTATCAAAAAATAATAATAATCATTTTGGGATAAAATGTTTTTCCAAAAAATGTGGTAAAGGTCATTGCGCTAATTTTACAGATGATACGCATAAAGATTTTTTCAGAAAATATAAAAATGTTTGGGAGAGTTATCGAGCGCATAGTACTTTTTTACAAAGAGATCGTTATAAACATTTGAAGGATTTGGGAACAACGGATTATAAAGGATGGGCAAGAGGATTAAAAAAAGCAGGGTATGCTACTGATAAAAAATATGCTGATAAGTTGATAAAGATAATTGAAACTTTGGAGTTACATCAATATGATGAATAACACGAATTACTACGTCAAACGTAGCTACGGACTTTAGTCCGTAGAAAAAAAAATAAAAGTCTCAATAACAAAAGAAATCGTATTAATAGTCCCTTATTCCAAGCCTTGCATATTGCAAGGCTTTTTTTATTTTTTTACTGCGGTTAAAACCCAGCAGCTACGTTAGTCGTGTCGAAAATATTTACTAATTTCGCCTCAAATTAAACAACCAAAAAAACATAGATTGAACGTATGAAAAATATTTCAGTAATTGGTGCAGGAACAATGGGAAATGGAATCGCTCATGTTTTTGCCATGAAAGGATTTAATGTTTCATTAGTAGATATTTCTGAAACAGCTTTAGAAAAAGCAATGGCAACCATTGACAAAAATTTAAGTAGAATGGTAGCCAAGGAAAGAATATCTGAAAAAGATAAAAAGGCTACACTTGGTAATATTGCTACTTTTTCTGATATGAAAATTGGAGTAAAAAAAGCTGATCTAGTCGTAGAGGCTGCAACTGAAAATGTAGATTTAAAACTCAAAATATTTAAATCGTTAGATGAGCTCTCGCCTAAAAAAACAATTCTTGCTTCTAACACATCTTCTATTTCTATTACCAAAATTGCAGCAGCGACCAATCGTCCTGATAAAGTAATTGGAATGCATTTTATGAATCCAGTTCCAGTCATGAAATTGATAGAAGTTATCAATGGGTATGCAACATCAAAGTCAGTCACTAAAAAAATAATGACGCTTTCTAAGAGTTTAGGAAAAGTGCCAGTTGAGGTTAATGACTATCCAGGATTTGTGGCTAATCGAATTTTGATGCCAATGATTAATGAAGCAATTTATACTTTGTATGAAGGAGTGGCTGGGGTGAATGAAATTGATACCGTAATGAAATTGGGAATGGCTCATCCGATGGGACCATTGCAATTGGCAGATTTTATTGGATTAGATGTTTGTCATTCTATCCTTAATGTATTGTATGATGGTTTTGGAAATTCTAAATATGCACCTTGTCCATTATTAGTGAATATGGTGACGGCTGGAAAATTAGGAAGAAAATCTGGGGAAGGTTTTTATAGTTATGGTCATGGAACAAAGGAGTGGATAGTTTCCAAAAACTTTAAATAGTGATATTGATTTTTGAATGGTTGATTAGTTAATTAGGTCATATTGTGATCGAAAATATTTACTTCATATTTTTTTTCAAGTTACCCTAATTAACTAATTCACCATTCAACAATTTCCCTAATCAAAAAAATCTTCATTTTTCCAAAGATCCAATTCTCTCCGTTCCCTTTTTGTAGGACGACCAGTACCTTTTTCTCGCATTTCTGCATTGGCTTTTCCGATGTACCAATCTGAATATTTTTTCATTTCTGATTCAGGAGTTTGGTTTTCATAGCAAGGTTGCGCCAAAGTTGCAGACACTCTCTTATCTATCAAAGTGATTACTTTAAATTGCATATTAAAACCATTCTTCCGTACCAATAAAAGTTCTCCTCCTTCCAGTTGATGAGATGGTTTTAAATTACTGTCTCCAATCTTTACTTTATTAGATTTACACGCATCAGAAGCTTGTGTACGAGATTTGAAAATACGAACACTCCATAACCATTTATCTACTCTTACTTTTTTCATTAAAAATTAAGTTGAGTATTGAGAAACGGGTATTGAGTATTAGGATTTCAAATATTTTGAAGTCTCAATACTCAATACCTGTTTCCCAAAACCATTAAATAAAATTATTTTTTCTCCAAAGTTGGTAACTTAAATCTCATTTTCTTTAAAGTTTCCAACACAACTTTTGCAACAGAATAGTTACGATACGTACGGCTATCCACAGGGATAATGTGCCAAGGTATTGCGCTATTATTAATCGCATATTCGTAACAACGTCGATATTTGGCCCAATGTTCCCGTTCCTTCCAATCTCCGTCATTATGTTTCCAATTTTTTTCAGGATCGTCGATACGTTCTTGTAATTTTTCCAATTGACGTTCAGGAGAAATATGCAGATAGAATTTTAAAACAGTCGTATTATTATCGAATTGAAGTAATTGTTCGAATGAATTAATGGCATCCATTCTCATTTTTTGTTGCTTAGGAGTAATCCATCCATGCACCTTTTGAATCAAAATATCTTCGTAGTGAGAACGGTTAAATATTTTAATTTGCCCTTTTGCAGGAGCATGTTTATGAACTCTCCAAAGGAAGTCATGTGCGAATTCTTCATCAGTTGGTTTTTTAAAACTGGTGACACTTATTCCAGTAGGACTACATTCCTTGAAAACATTTTTAGTAGTTCCATCTTTGCCACTTGCATCCATACCTTGGAGGATAATGAGGATACTTCGCTTTCCTTCGGCAGCCATTTTATATTGAAGTTCAGCTATCTCATCTACCATTTTTTTAGTGGCTTGTCGAATAGCTTTTTTATCGTAATCCTTTGGAGGTTTAGTTGAGATTTTAGAAAGTTTTATCATTTTTAAGTTTTGTTTGATTGAGATAGAAATAAGTTTTTTTGTTTTAAGGAGTAGGAATTAAATAACCTACCCGTATGAAGAGATTATTTTTTAATATGAGGAAATGAAAAAATTAAGGCATACCCTTCGGTACGGCTTCATTTTTTCATGAGATCATATTGAAAAAGAAGCCTTCAGATGGGTAGGGTATTTATTTCCTACTCCCTTAAATGAATTGATGTGGTTTTATTGAATTGTTATTAAGTTATTGGTTATTGAATGATGTTACGCAACCAAGTCCTTCGAACTTATCTGCGTGAGTTATTTCGAATGAACGAGTTCTTTTACAGTATTCGAAATAACTCAATAACCAATAATTCCATTATCGACTCATTCGACTACGTTTAACTAAGTAGGCTTGAAGGATAGGACGAAATCCTCTATGAATATCAGCTTCTACAAAATCAACTTTATATTGTAAACATTTTACTTTAAGTTGTTCTTGAAATTGAGCCATTCTTTTGACATATTCATCCTTTGCTTGATTGGATTGTAAACGAACCCGTTCACCTGTTTCCATATCTATAAAAATGTAGGGTCGGTTTTCAAATTCAAAATCCAATTCTTTTTTCTTATCCACTACATGGAAAAGTACAACCTCATGTTTATTATGTTTTAAATGTTGAAGGGTACTGAACAGCTTTTCAGTTTCTTCATTTTGCTCAAACATATCAGTAAAAATCACAACCAAAGATCGACGGTGAATACTTTCTGCAATTTGATGCAAAGCCTTTGTCGCAGAAGTTTTAATTCCATCCTCAGGATTATCCAATAATTTTTGGAGATAAGTTAATAACAATCGATAATGAGAAGTACTTGATTTACATCGAGTATGCGTTTGGATATCTTCATTAAAAATACTTAGACCAAAAGCATCTCTCTGTTTTTGTAAAAGATTCATCAATGCCGCCGCAGCTAAGGATGAAAATTGTAATTTATTCGTGTATTTCTTTTTATTTTTTTTATCTGGTTTTGGGTAGTACATGGAAGACGAAGAATCGATAACAATTTGGCATCTCAAATTCGTTTCTTCCTCAAAGTTTTTTACAAACATTTTATCAGTTCGTGCATACACTTTCCAATCGATATTTTTCATGCTTTCTCCAGGGTTGTACAATCGGTGTTCTGCAAACTCAACCGAAAAACCATGAAACGGACTTTTATGCAATCCAATAATAAATCCTTCCACAACTTGCTTCGCCAACAAGTCTAAATTTCCTAAATCTCTTACTTCAAAATTGTCTAATAAATCCATGTATTTTATTTTTTTTGTAACTACTTATTGTCTCTTTATTTTTTAATTAAATAATTCAAGTTGCGGATAATTTGATATGAGATTGTGGGTATTAAGTATTGGGACTACGAACCATTCTCAATACCCAATACACATCATCCCAATAC
>CAKZSH010000113.1 GCA_937918905.1 uncultured Saprospiraceae bacterium | reverse complement strand
GCAAATACTTCGACAGTACAAGACCCATTTCATGCTTATGAAACTTCTGGCAACTTTACAGTTGAATGTACGGTGACGGATATTTGGGGATGCTCTTCTAGTTTTTCAAGAGTGATTACGGTTACACCAAATACCTTAAATGGAGTGATTACTTTTAGTACACCTTCACCTATTTGTGATGGAGATGTTACGACTTTAACGGCACCTCCTGGCGGAGTTGCTTGGGAGTGGTCGGATGGTTCTACCAATGAAACTTTTACCACAGGTGAAGCAGGTTCATATTCCGTAACGGTGACGAATAGTATTGGCTGTCAGTATGTTTCTCCTACGGTAGTTTTAGATATTGTTCCATTGCCGACTTCAGCCATTCAAGCTGTAGAGTATGATGAGTTTGGTCAACCTGTCAATGTTTTTTATGATAATTATTCGACTTGTGAGGGCGAGGATGTTTTCTTACAAGTTGCACAAAATACAGATTATTCCTACACTTGGACTGGTGGAACGGTAGGACATGAATTGGAATTTTCGGAAGATCGAGGCAATCAATTGACTGCTGGAACGTACACGATCTCTTTGGATATTGTAGATAACACTACGGGCTGTTCCAATACCGTTGGCCCATTTAATATTGTGATACATCCTACACCTACGGGTATTCAGATTTCTTCAAATCCTGTTCCACCTGTTTGTGAAAATACTTTAACCACACTTACTGTTGATAATCCTCAAGCTGATTTAACCTATGTTTGGAACACAGGAGAAATTAGTAATAGCATTCAAGTGAGTGCTGGTGGGGAATATTTTGTAAGAGGTATTTCTACATTTGGATGTATTGGAGAAAGTAATAAAATTGAAATTCTCCCTGGGCCAGATATTAAAAAAATTCCAGATGGTTGTCACACTCGATGCAAACCTGATACGATTTGTTTACCTACAATTAATGGTGTTTCAAGTTATCAATGGTATTTGGATGGTGTCGCTATCGCTGGGCCAAATGGAACAACAGGAGATTTGATTGCAGAAGAAAGTGGAACCTACCATGTGGTGATGACTGATATTTATGGATGTGAAACGACTTCCGATAATTTGAATTTAGATCTTTTTGATGGCTTCGGAACATTTAATGGAAATGTGTATATGGATGTCAACGAAAATGGAATCATTGATGCTGGCGATACTTTGGTAAGTGGAGTTGATATTATTTTGACGGATAATGGAACGCCATTGGATACGACGACTACGGATGTGGATGGTAGTTATTCTTTTCATAACATTATATCTACAAGTTATAATTTACAAGTAGATATGAATGGATTACCTGCGAATATTATTGCAGTTTATAACAATATAGATACAACTCTTGTGGGATGTAATGATATGGAAGTTGTGGATTGGTTATTACAAATTAGTTGCCCCTCTTTGAGTTCTGCGGTAGCGGAAGACGTTTGTGATGGCGATCAATTTATTTATGAAGGTGTGGTAGTACCACCTGGAGTTCCTACAGATTTTACCCTTGCAAGTGTTTTAGGATGTGATTCTGTTGTTACGGTTACAGTCACTCAATTACCAGATTATGATCTCAATACAACACTCAGTACCTGTGGAGGAAATGCTATCACTTATAATGGAATGACATTAGCTCCAGGTTCGACGACTGACTTTTCTTTGATGAGTCCAGAGGGTTGTCCTTTTATAGAAACTGTAGAAGTTATTGATTCTCCTGTAAGTATAGATAGTTTATCAATGGATATTTGTGTTGGAGAAGTGGCGATATTTGATGGAGTACAATTAGTACTTGGAACGGCAACTGAATTTCCATACTTGAATCAGTTTGGATGTGATTCTATCGTAGTCGTAACGGCTGCGCAGCTTCCTGATCTGACTGCAATGACTACACTTACCGCATGTACTGGAACCAGTATAACTTACAATGGTTCGACACTTCCAGCAGGTTCTATTACGGAATTGGAATTAGTAAGTCCTGACGGTTGTGATTATATCGAAACGGTAGAGGTGGTTGCATCTCCTACAAGTTCAGATGATGCGATAGTTGAAGTTTGCGCAGGTGAGGTGGCGATGTTTGATGGCACACCATTGACCATTGACGTACCAACAGAATTTGCTTACTTAAATCAGTTCGGATGTGATTCCATCATTACGGTGACTGCAACGGAATTACCAGATCTTACGACTACCACTCAGCTAAATGCATGTGACGGAAATGATGTTGTTTATAATGGCACGACACTCGTGGCAGGAACGACGACAGCTTTTACATTGACAAGTCCAGATGGTTGTGATTATATCGAAACGGTAGAGGTGGTTCCTTTTCCAACAAGTTCAGCGGATTTGGAAATTGAAGTTTGTGCAGGAGATGTAGCAACTTTTGACGGACAACAATTAACGGTTGGTTCCCAAACGGAGTTTGCTTACTTGAATCAGTTTGGATGTGATTCTATTGTTATAGTAAGTGTATCTGCATTCCCAGAAATTCAATTTGATGTTCAAACAGACATCCCTTGTTGGAATGCAAATGATGGAGTGATTACGATTACGAATACAACTGGAATTGGGCCATTAGAATTTTCATTGGATGGTATTGCTTTTCAAGCCGCTCCAATCTTTGAGGATCTATCTTCTCAAAATTATATGGTGTATGTCAAAGATGCTAATGGTTGTGAAATGGAAGAACCTATTGCCTTGAATGCGATTCCGCCTCTACAAATAGAAGTATTCTCTTCGCTACTTCCATGCGATGGTGGCAATGCAAATGTCCAAACTCAAATTCTTTCAGGTAATGTTTCCGATGTTACTTATGAGTGGAGTGATGGAAGCACAGAGTCTAATTTGTCAGTTGCAGAGGCTGGTTTGTATTTTGTGAATGCTACGAATGAATGTGAAACGATTACAAGAGAAGTCAATGTTTCGTATGAGGAACAAGGTCGTACTTCCTACATCTATATTCCAAATGCCTTTTCTCCAAATGGTGATGGATACAATGATATTTTAAAAGTATTACCGTCAAATGAGGTGGTTGTCGAATCTATGGATTTTTATATTTTCGATCGTTGGGGAAATCATATTTATGAAAACCATGATGTAGGTGATGGTTGGAATGGAAAATTTGACAATAGAGAGTTGGATCCGAATGTGTACGTTTATTATTTACGTGCAGAGATTACGACTTGTGGTCGAACCTTTGAGATTTTTAGAAAAGGTGACGTGACTATTATGAAATAAAAATTTTGATTGAATAACTGTGAGCTTTAATTTGAGGGTTTGACTTTTGGGTCAAGCCCTCAATTTTTTATTCAAAAATAATTGTAACACAATAATTTGATTGAATTAACACATAGAAACATAGGTCACATAGTTTAAAATTTTTCGAAGAAAATTTTTTACTTGGAACTTGTTTCTGTGTGTTAATTCATTTACATCTGATGAGGAAAAATCACTTCTTAATTTTTTAATTCTGAGGAAGGTTTTCAAACAATTCATTAACAAAAGTTTTCTGCCCCTCCTTAAATATATTATTACAAGTAAAATTAAGCAAAATTGCTTTTGGCACTTTTAACAATTTAGCATAGGACATCGCCTGTGCGTCAAATAAAGGAATCATTTTTAAAACAGCTTTTAATTCTACCACAATACAATTTTCAACTAACAAATCATACCTTAAATCGGCGTTAAGTTCTACTCCCTTATAAGAAATGGGAATTTTGGAAGGACAATCAATCGACTTGCCATCTGTTCGTTACATCCGTAAGGATATTGTTGTAAAAAATCCAAACTACAAGATTAGTTGAATACTGAGAAAATAGATTTCCTAAAATCAGAAAAGCCGAAATGTACATCAGTACACTTCGGCTTTTCTATTTTTAGAAATTCCCCTTTAGGAGTTGGGGGCTTTCTATTCCACAACAGGAGCATCATCTGGCAAATCCGTTGAAGGAGTTCCTTCCTCGTCTGTAAATGGATTGTTTTCTTCTTCTGCTAATTTTTCAGCTTTAGCTTTTACATCAGCAGGGCGAGGGCCAATCAATTTTTCTAAAGCAGATTTAGTCAGTACCTCTTTTTCTAACAATTCATTTGCAAGCATCTCTAATTCATTTCTTTTCTCTTTCAACAAATCCTGCGCACGTTTATATTGTGATTCTAATAAATTACGCACTTCATCATCAATCAAAGTAGCCGTCTCATCAGAGTAAGGTTTACTAAATTGATTTTGCTGCATACCGTGGAAAGAAACATTTCCTACTTTCTCATTCATTCCAAAAACAGAAATCATACTGTAAGCCATTTTTGTAGCTTGATCCAAATCACTTTGAGCACCAGTTGAGATTTTATCAAAAACAACTTTCTCAGCTGCTCGACCTCCAAAAGTCATACACATTCTATCTAGCAATGCTTCCGTACGTGTGATGTATTCTTCTTTTGGTAAATATTGAGCATATCCTAAAGTCCCAACTCCACGAGGTACAATTGTAACTTTTACTAACGGACTTGCATGTTCCAAGAACCATCCACAGATCGCATGACCCGCTTCGTGATACGCAATGATTTTTTTCTCATGAGGAGCAATGATTTTATTTTTCTTTTCCAAACCTCCAATCACTCTATCCAAAGCGTGATTGAAATCATCCATATCAATTTCTTTCTTATTTCGACGGGCAGCAACTAAGGCAGCTTCATTACAAATGTTTGCAATTTCAGCTCCTGCAAAACCTGGTGTCATTTCCGCCAAAGCGAAAGGTTTAATCTCTGGCCCGATTTTGATATTTTTTAAGTGTACTTTGAAAATCGCTTCTCTACCTTTTAAGTCGGGTCGATCAATTCCGATTTGTCGATCAAAACGACCAGGTCGTAAAAGTGCGCTATCGAGTACATCAGGTCGGTTGGTTGCAGCCATCAGGATTACACCTTTGTCAGTTGCAAATCCATCCATCTCTACCAAAAGCTGATTCAAAGTATTTTCACGTTCATCATTTCCACCTTGAAATTGTCCTTTTCCACGTGCTCTACCGATGGCATCAATCTCATCAATAAAAACAATACAAGGTGCTTTTTCTCTTGCTTGTTTAAATAAATCTCGAACTCGACTTGCTCCAACTCCAACAAACATTTCCACAAAGTCAGAACCTGAGATAGAGAAAAATGGAACAGCCGCTTCTCCAGCTACAGCTTTTGCCAACAAAGTTTTACCTGTTCCTGGAGGGCCAACCAAAAGAACTCCTTTTGGAATTTTACCACCAAGTGCAGTATATTTTTTTGGATTTTTCAAAAAATCAACCACTTCCATAACTTCCTCCTTGGCCTCATCCAATCCTGCAACATCTTGGAAAGTAACATTGACTTTTGTGTTTTTATCAAAAAGAGTGGCTTTTGATTTCCCTATATTAAAGATCTGCGATCCAGGCCCGCCACCTGCTCCGCCCATTCGTCGAAGCACGAAAAGCCAAATGGCAATAATTAAAAATACAGGGAGTAACCAACTTAATATTTGAGGAATCCAATTAGGATCAGTTTTAGGTTCAGGTCGGATAAAATTCTCTTGAGGAACTTTCGCCTCCAATTGAACTTTTTCTACATCCTTCATAAAGGTTTCGAAATCACCAACTGTTCGATAGTAATTAGCTTGAGATGATGAGAAACTACTTTTATTAGCATCATCATATTTCCCACTAGCTAGGGCTTCTTCAGTTAGATAGATATTCGCTTTTTCCTTATTGACTACATCAATTTTTTTGATGTCCTGATCTAACAACATAGAACGGAAACGATTCCATTCCAATGGCTCAGAGGAGGTAGACTGTAAGGTGTAAAAATTTAATGCGAGTAACAACAGAGCTAACAATCCATAAACCCAATAGGAATTGAATTTATTGGTGGGCTTGTTGTCAGGGTTATTTTTATTTTCCATGTGACTTAATTTCTAGTATTTGATAAATGGTAGCAAACTTCTGACGGTAAACTATTGGTTTAATAACGCTTGAATGTCCAAATCGTTTGTGTTTTTCGATAATCTTTTATAATCTATCTATGAAAAGTTATTTTAATCGCCTTATCAATGATGATAAAAGATGAATATCTTTATAATTTGTGACTAGTGATTGGTGACTCGTTATTCGAACCAATCACGAGTTACTAATTACCAATCACAAATTATCATATTCCGTAAAGATAGCATCACCCCACAAATCTTCCAATTCATAGAATTTACGAGTGTCTTTATAAAAAACATGAACAACAGTAGAAAAGTAATCCAACAAAATCCAAAGTGCATTTTGTTGACCTTCATAATGAGAAGGAAGCGAAAAGCCCTCTTTCTTTACTCTTAAGTAAACATTATCAGAGATAGCTTTCACTTGGGTATTCGAATCTCCTTCACAAATGATGAAGAAATCGGTGGGAGAATCGTCCAAATGTCTTAAATCTAGTTTTACAATATTTTTGCCTTTGATGTCTTGAATGCTTTCGATAATTAAGGCGTTCAAAGCTTCGCCGGTGAGTTCTTGGTGTTGAGCTTGTAATGAATTCAAATTATGTCTCCTGTTAAATTTTTAAATAAATTTTCTTTGATAAATTTCGTAGGCTGTTAAAAGTTGAAACAAGAAATTTATCTGAGAAACTCATTTTATGTTAGAAAAATTCTTTTGCAAAGTTTATAAAAATTATAATTGTAAAATAGTTCCCTATTTAGGTTAAGAGTTACTTTGGAGTATACTCTTGATTTGCACAAAAATAACAAATTAAAATCGGTTGAATACTATTCAGAAAACTCTTTTTATAGGTAAAGAATTGCATCAATTTGATGAAATATTTTCCACTAATGCTTATGCTACTCAATTGATAGCAAAAAGTAATCCATCAGATGGTACTGTCATTACGACGTACAAACAACTGAAAGGTAAGGGACAAGGTGGCAGTTATTGGGAAAGTGAACCTGACAAAAACATCTCAATGACGGTTATCTTGCAACCTCGGTTTGTAGCAGCAAGGGATCAATTTGTTTTAAATCAAGCTGTTTCGTTGGGCGTGATGGATTTTGTCAAGACCTATATTTCTACGGGAGTAAAAATAAAATGGTCGAATGATATTTATGTTTTTGATAAAAAAATTGCAGGTATTTTAATTCAAAATTCATTGGTCTCTAAAAATATTCAAAATAGTATCATCGGTGTGGGATTGAATATTAATCAAACGGTCTTTAAAAGTGATGCACCTAATCCGACTTCTTTGAAATTAGAAACTGGAAAAGACTTTGATTTGGATAAATTATTGGAAATGTTGTGTTGGAAAATTGAGACTCGATATCTTCAACTCAAAGCAAATGCTCATCAAAAAATCAAAGCGGAATATTTAGATAATTTGTATCAATACATGGAAGATAAAATATATCAAATTCCTGATGGTGATTTTTTTCAAGGGAGAATTGTAGGGATAGGAACGTATGGAAAATTATTAGTAGAAACGAAAAATGGCATGATGGAATTTGATACAAAAGAAGTAAAATTCACGTAGGGGCAATCCCTTGTGGTTGCCCTTCCCCATGTAACCACAATTTTCCATATAAAAAATCAGAATATGATTTAAAAAATTTACATGGGAAAAAGGACGGATGTATAATTATTAGATGGGGGAATTATTTGAAGGACAATCATTCGAAGGGCAACCACAAGGGATTGCCCCTACAAAAAAAAAAATATGCGTAAAATAACAGCAGATTACATTTTTCCAGTTACATCTTCTCCTATCAAAGAAGGGGTTATCACCATTGATAATGACGGAAAAATCTTATCCATTGACAATAGAGAAAACCATGATCCTGTCAATCTTGAAATCCATGAAGGAGTAATCGTACCCGGATTTGTCAATACACATTGCCACTTGGAACTATCACATATGAAAGGAAAAGTGGCAACAGGCACCTCTTTAATTCCATTCATTACAAGCGTAGTTTCCTTTCGGGAAATGCCACAAGAAGAGATTGATGCTGCAATAAAAAAAGCCGATCAAGAAATGTATGACAATGGAATTGTAGCAGTAGGAGATATTTCTAACAAACTAGATACGGCTGCTA
>CAKZSH010000112.1 GCA_937918905.1 uncultured Saprospiraceae bacterium | reverse complement strand
ATTAAATACTTGGATAAATCTCCATCCTTCTTCTGCATATTCTCTAATCACAGCTAAGTAATCTTCCCTTTTTCCCTAATTCATTTTCCCTTTTTCAAATTAGACAAAAAAACCCTCGCAGCAAAAGCTACGAGGGTAATGTGGTAACACTGTGTAAATCAATGAGAGTTTACAGTCGTTTATTTGTTTAGGCTTTAACACCATTAACAGTTACCCCATTTTCTGTTTTAAGGTAATGAGATGGGTAAGCTACTTTGATTCCAGCTTTTCCTAATGCTGCTTTTACATTTTTGTATACTCCAAAGTATACATCCCAGTAATCTCCACAAGTTGCATGTGGTCTAACTGCTAAAAGTAAGTTATGAGCATCAAATTTTTCAATCTCTACATATGGAGCAGGATCAGATAATACTTTTGGAGTATTTTTGATAGCCTCCATAATAATTCCTTTAACTTTTTCGAAATCCTCTTCATAAGGCATAGCAACATTCAAGTCCACTCTTAAGAAATCAGTCGCTGACAAGTTTGTCATGATTCCACTAGTAGCAATACCGTTAGGCATAATTACTTTTTTATTTTGAAGTGTATCTATTACTGTATTAAAAACTTGAATTTCTTTTACAGTTCCGACTACTCCTTGAATATCCACAAGGTCACCTACACGGTAAGGTTTGAAAATTAAAACCATAACACCAGCAGCAAAGTGCCCTAAAGTACCTTGTAATGCCATACCTATAGCCAAACCAGCCATACCTATTAATGCAACAAAAGAAGTAGTTTCAATTCCTACCATTCCTGCTACACTTAATACTAACATTACTTTTAAAATAACGCTAACTAAAGAAGAAAGAAAAGGAATAACGTCTTGATCTAAACCAGATCTTTTCATTGCGGCTTGAAAAACCCCCATGATTCTTCCAATAATCCAAAGACCAATAAGAAGTACCAATATTGCCCCAACTAATTTTGGTGCCCATGCAATTAAGTTTTGCATTAATGCGTCTGATTTTTCTAATAAAAATTCCATGTTTTTAGAGTTTTTGTTTTTAAAATTTGAAAAAAAAAAGATGTTAAAAAAATGTTATCGTTTCATAAGACGACGATATTTTACAATGTCACACTTTTGTATAAGTTTTTAATCTAATATGCTATAAAAACCATAATTAAAACAGAATCTTATTCTGTTTTAATTATTTTTAAAATGGATTAAATTTAAAAATATTAGATAAATACAACTATTCTATTCTTCTAATCATTACACTTACCCCCTCTATTTGCAAGGCAAATGCAAAACTAACTTAGATGATTTTCACACAAATCCTTAAGATATCCTTAACTTTGAGTGTCTTTTTAAAGACATCTTAAATCTTAATATTAAGAAAAACTAAAATATATGTTCCCGATCTTTAAAAACTGTAGTTTTTTGTCAAAAAAATTTATTGTTGGCATTTTTCCCATTCTCTTCCTTTTACAAATTGCGCAGCATGCCAATGCTCAACATTCCGTTGCTAGAGAATGGAATGAAGTATTATTACATGCCATTCGAAATGATTTGGCGAGACCTACGGTACATGCTCGAAATCTTTTCCATACTTCAGTAGCGATGTACGATGCATGGGCAGCTTATGATACTATCGCTGAACCATTTTTATTAGGTAAAACTGTAAATGGCTATACTTGTAATTTTGATAGTATTCCAGTACCAATGGATATTCAAGCGGCTAGAGAGGAAGCAATGAGTTATGCAGCATATCGAGTGTTGAGGCATCGTTTTCAATATTCACCTGGTGGGTTTTTCATTTTACAGGAGTTTGATTCATTAATGAATGAATTGGGCTATACTCCATTTTTAACTACTACCGATTACTCATCGGGAGTACCTGCTGCTCTTGGAAATTATATTGGGCAATGTATTATCCTTTTTGGATTTCAAGATGGAGCCAATGAAATAACAGGTTATAATAATCAATATTATAATCCAATCAATCCTCCCTTGGAAATGGTTTTCCCAGGAAATCCTAACATCGTTGATCCTAATCGCTGGCAACCACTTACTTTGGATTTATTTATTGACCAAGCGGGGAATCCTATACCTTTCAATACACCTCCCTTTTTATCACCTGAGTGGGGACAAGTTGCTCCTTTTGCACTCTCTCCTGATGATGCGAGTATTTATCAAAGGGATGGTTTTGATTATTGGATGTATCATGATCCAGGACCACCACCCTACCTTGATACAACTGCCGTTGGCGGTTTGTCTGAAGAATACAAATGGGGATTTTCTTTAGTCTCTACCTGGTCATCTCATTTGGATCCAGGTGATAGTGTGATGATTGATATTTCCCCTGCTTCTTTTGGAAACATTCCAGATTCTCTTTACCCAACAACAGTAACTGGACTCAGAGATTTTTATAATTTTTTGGAAGGAGGTGATGCAAGTGTAGGGCATTCAGTAAACCCTGCAACTGGACAACCTTACACTCCTCAAATGGTACCAAGAGCAGATTACGCAAGAGTGCTTGCTGAATTTTGGGCAGATGGCCCTGATTCTGAAACACCTCCTGGACATTGGTTTACCTTATTGAATTATGTCAACGATCATCCTGATCTTGTAAAAAGATATAAAGGTCAAGGCCCAATAATTGATGACTTAGAATGGGATGTCAAATCCTATTTGATGATGGGAGGTGCTATGCATGATGCTGCCATTACTGCTTGGGGAATCAAAGGCTGGTATGATTATATTCGACCTGTTTCTGCGATTAGAGCGCTTGCTGATTTTGGTCAAAGCTCTGATCCTAATTTACCAAGTTATCATGCAGGTGGTATTCCTTTGGTACCAGGTTATATTGAATTAGTGGACTCTACTGATGTACTCGTTGGAGACTCTTTACAACATTTAAATAAAATTAAATTAAAGGCATGGAATGGGCCTGACTCTATTCCTAATGTCGATTCTACTTATGCTGGAGTGGGCTGGATTTTAGCTGAAAACTGGTACCCTTACCAACGGCCTACTTTTGTAACTCCTAATTTTGCAGGTTATATTTCAGGTCATTCTACCTTCTCAAGAGCGGCGGCTGATATTTTAACTAAAATAACTGGTGATCCATTTTTCCCCGGTGGAATGGGAGAATTTCAAGCACCTATGAATGAGTTTTTAGTATTTGAAGATGGACCAAGTGTTGATCTTACTCTTCAATGGGCGACTTATCGTGATGCTTCTGATCAGACTAGTTTATCAAGGATTTGGGGTGGAATTCACCCTCCTGCAGATGATATTCCAGGAAGATTGATAGGCGTAAAAATCGCTAATGATGCTTTTGCTTTAGCTGAAGAATTATTCTTTGTGGATCAAGATAATGATGGATTTTATAATTATGAAGATTGTAATGATTTAGATAGTTTGATTAATCCAAACATTGCTGAATCTTGCGATGGAATTGATAATAATTGTGATAGCCAAGTTGATGAAGGTATTGCCTTAAATACTTATTATTTTGATGGAGACAATGATTCTTTTGGAACACCCGATAGCATTGTAGCAACTTGTTACCTTGTTCCTCCTGCTGGTTTTGTAACCAATGCAATGGATTGTAATGACATGGATAGTTTGGTACATCCTAATGCAATCGAGGTTTGCGATAGCATTGATAATAATTGTAGCGGACTCGTTGATGATGGGTTGCCTTACTTTACTTTTTATGTAGATGTTGACGGCGATGGATTTGGAACTGCTGATATGATGGTGGACTCCATTGTACGTTGTAACAATGCAATTCCGAATGGCTATTCTGACAATAATTGGGATTGTAATGATTTGGATAGTTTGATTCATCCTAATGCTACAGAAGTATGTGATAGTACGGATAATAATTGTAGTGGATTCGTAGATGATGGAATTGCTTATTTTAGTTTTTATCTCGATGGAGATAGTGATGGTTTTGGATCAAAAACTGATTCCGTTTATACTTGTAATGCAACTATTCCTACGGGTTATGTAACTAATAAATTAGATTGTGATGATACCAATGCGATGGTCAATCCTGATGCTGATGAGGTATGTGATAATATTGATAACGATTGTTCGGGAGTAGTGGATGATGGATTGCCTGTTTTCCAATTCTATCAAGATGCAGATAATGATTCCTTTGGCAATCCTGATAGCACAGTTCAATCTTGCTTTTTTGATACTCCAGCAGGTTATGTAACCAACAATGATGACTGTGATGATACCAATGATATGGTCAATCCTGATGCAGTTGAAATCATGGATAATCTTGATAATGATTGTAATGGAATTGTTGACGATATTGTTTCTACCGAAGACTTAGAAAATTCATTTTCTATGACTATTTCCCCTAATCCTGTAAACGAAATATTGACTATTCAATATGAATATACGGGAAAGGTTTTGGTAAAAATCATCAACGTTGATGGTAAGATATTAATTGAAGAATCTCAAAATAACGGACAAATTTTAAAAGTAAATGTCCAAGAGTTAACACCTGCAATGTACTTCTTGGTGATTCAAAATGAGGAAGGTACCAAGCAGGCAGTTCAGCAGTTTGTAAAATATTAAAGACGTAGGACGTACGCTTCGCTTGACGTTTCGAATAATTTTGTACTTGTTTATTCGAAACGACAAGCGAAGCGTACGTCCATCGTCAAGTGAGTGAAACGAACGTACGTCCATCGTCTTAAACAAATTTCTTCCAATTCACCAATCCTTGCTCATCCGCAGCAATTAATTTTTCAATATAAGTTTGCAATTTTTCTCCACGTTGAACTGCTACTACTTTGGCAGCATGGTGTGCCTTCTCTCCCACTCGTAGTACTTTTAAAACCTCGCCTGGAAGATCTTTTTCCTTTGCCATGATTCAATTAATTTATTAGCAGACGTTATGCACAAAATATATTGAGTATTGAACGCTGAGTCGCTGAGACACAGAGTGGTCGAATACCGTATTGAGGGCGCAGAGGAATTTTATTAAAATAAAAATGAGCTGAGATGCAGAGATTCAAAGTGTTCTTGATAAAAAGGCTTTGCGAACTCTGCTTCTATTTTTCAAACTTGCCTGCCGCAGGCAGGGAAAAATACTCTGCGATCTAAATACGGTATTCGACCATCTCTGTGTCTCAGCGACTCAGCGTTCAACACTCAAAATATTTTTTACATAAAATCAATTATTAAAAAGATTTTCATATTTATTACAAATATAATAAACTTTATTATTATTACAAATGTTACTTTTTTAACATTCTTCGTCTAAAGTGTGTATTCCGATTGAGTTTACTTACCTTTCTCGACCGCTAATCACGTATAGATTTTTAGGAAATCCTCCCTTGAGGCCATCCGCAAGTAGTAGAAAAAGCAAATCATCGGTCATTTTTTAAATCATGTGAATTTGGTATTTAGTGTACAAGTTGACTTGTTAATTGGTTGATCTACAACCTAATTAACCAATCAACTAATTACTAGTACACCAGTTACCATTTCACCAATCACTATTATTTTTTATGAAAAAACAAGTAAAACTCACAGCGAAAGAAACCTCGGCTACAAATCGAGATTTCTATAACTTGTTCAGACCTATTGCACCAAGTTTAGATATTATAGGAAAGGTTGCACAGGTCATTAGTGCCATCACAGAAGCGATAACGATATGGCACATCACACAAACCGAAATGGCTGCTTACTCCAAAGGAGTTGCAATTGTAGTATCATTGTTAGCAATGATTTTAGTTGTATCAATTTTAGAATTAGGCGGACGTAAATTTTTACAAGTCGTTACTCGTGCTTTGGTATGGAAACGTTTGAAAAACACTTGGTACATTATGTTATTTGCTATCGTCACATTCATTACGATAGGTATGGGAGTGCTCTCCTTTCGATTATCTACCAATGGAATTCAACATGCTTTTATCTCCAATGTACCAGTCACCGTAGATATTGATGATGCTTCAATCAAATCAGATTACCGTAAAGATGTCGCTGACATCAATGCAGAATTTGATAAAGAATGGACGCTCATCAAAGAGAATCATCAAGATGTCGTAGCAAGTACTGCTGAAAATTATGATGCACAAATTGCTGCTGTTGCATTGAAAGAAGCGAGTTTTGAAAGTAAGTTTCGGTCAGGTGCAAAATGGGCAAAAGGTCATATTGACAAATACCGTAAACAAGGTGCGCAACTCATGTCTAAAAAGACAAATGCAATCGCTGCACTAAAAACGGAACAAACTAAGAAGTTAGAAAATTGGCGGACTCGTAAAAACAAAGCTACTTCCGCAGAAAAGAAAGAGATGAAAAATACTATCGCTTCTGCTGTAGCTAAGCAAGATAAAGTCAATGCTTCGAAATTAGACACCGCCACTTTTTGGGGAACGTTGTTCTCTTGGTTGGTTGGCTTTAGTGTGATTCTAGCTTTTATTTGTATCGTTACGGTGGAGGTCTACAGACGTGGAAGTGGTATCCAAGTGGAATATGAAGAAGAAGATCAAGATCCAAGTATTTTAGAAATGTTCTGGAATGGATTGACGATGCGATTTGATAATTTCTTTAGAGTACGAGCGGAGAAGTTTGCAAAAATTTCAAGTCCTGATACCACACAACGTTCGATAGGATTTAATTATCCGAGACCTACAATGACGAATGGGTATGATGAAAATCTGCCTGAAGGATAAATTTAAACGTGGCACGGTTGAAACCGTGTCACATATAATTTATTTAAGGGAGTAGGAATTAAATAACCTATCCGTTTAAATAACCTATCCGTATGAAGAGATTATTTTTTAATATGAGGAAATGAAAAAATTAAGGCATACCCTTCGGTACGGCTTCATTTTTTTATGAAATCATATTGAAAAAGAAGCCTTCAGATGGGTAGGTTATTTATTTCCTACTCCCTTAAAT
>CAKZSH010000111.1 GCA_937918905.1 uncultured Saprospiraceae bacterium | reverse complement strand
CTACTATTGACATCTCCTATCGAAATAAAATTGATGCCATCTTGGCTTTTTTCAATCGTAAAATAATCATTATTATACTCTGAACTTGTTATCCAATTCAACTGGATTTGATTATTTTTTTCTCTTCCATAAAAATCTTTCCTTACTTAAAAAGCACGAAAAAAAAGTTCTAATATCGATTTTGGTATATGATAATTAACCTCCTATGAGCCAAAAACTAGTTTCTACTACGCTTATACCACCACTCATCCCACCTCTGATTAAAAACAACATTATAATTTTCTATAAAAAATAAGAAAGCTTTACTCTTCATTCTTACTTTCTTTTGTGTTCATACTTCTTTTGCCCAAGGTTGGGAAAAAACAAATGAAATTATTTCGATCCTCGAATGCCAAACCAAACTGCAATGCAGTTGGTAGAATTACCAGATTCCTCTGTTCATAACATGATAAATACATTTTGAGAAATAAATAGGGAAATAAAGGGAGATAGTCTGTCTAATTTCAAAAAAAGTATACCCTACTTTTGTTGAAGCAAAATAATTATTTATAATAGTTTTACTATTATTGATAGAAATTTGTTATATTTGTTTGCAAAAGTTCAAGTAGTAAAAATAAAAATCTAAAAAAAACATTATCAGGAATAGAAAATAGTCAAGTCATTACATAATATCTTTTTCAAAAAAATAAAACAAATAGATTATGAATTATAATAATAGAGGTGATTTGGCGGGTGTTAGTAATAATGGAAACACCGAGTTTGATTCTAAAGTGAGTATAGTTGATCTCTTTATTGGGATTTTCAAAATCATATTTTTTATCGTTCCTGTTACTCGTAAAGTTTTAGAATTTATATCAGGCTTATTTGTAGGGAGAAAAAAATAGAATTCAATATTGATTTTTTTTCTTCAAAAATTCAATACCAAACCCACACCATTTCCTGTATAATTTAAATTTAATTTTAGTGAGTTGCCTCCTACTTTTGGAATCGACTTGGTGTAATTATTAAAACTGCGTATCGATTTTTTATAATTTTTTCTGGAGACGGGAAATGAAATAAGGGTAGATGCAGCAGTAAACCAACTAGCGATCATCATATAAATTCCAAGTCCTTGATGTGGACAAAATTCATAGCATCTATCTCCTTCTGATTGGTTTGGTGGGCCATCAATGCTAAATAAAATTAATCCCCCTCCTCCCAGAACAAGCGTCGATATTCCAAATATCTTAAACACTTTTTTCGCCTTTTTATGTTTTTTGTAATATTTGAGTGAGGGTTCATGTAATTTAAATACTTCTCCTAATTCTTTCTTTTTATATATTTTATCTTGATAATAGAATTTACCTTTTGATTTTGTTAGGACGTTTTTATCAATTTGTGAAAATGCGTTTTGGAAAGAAAACAAAAAAGTGAAAGCCAAGAATAAGATTAAAGTTTTCATATTGTTTTTTTATAAAAGTAAAAAAAAGAATCTCATATAAAATCATAAATTGGTTTTCCCATATGGATGTATCAATACTTGGAATCAATATCCAATATATTCCTTCGAGGTTTTATATCAATATATGAATATTCTATTTTTGACAAATATAAACCTTGCGGAAAAGCAATGTTGTGAAACTTTGGTTTTTCTCTATTGACCAAGCAATACTCAAATTCATCAACAGACATTTTCCCCTCTCCTATTCTCAACAAATTCGCAGCAAGAATTCTTACCATACCTCTTAAAAATCGATCTGCAGTAATCTGAAATCGCATTCGACTTAGGGATTCATTTCTAATCAGGTTGACATTAGACACCTCACATAAAGTATGATGGTACACATCTGGACTAATACAAAAAGCTTTAAAATCTTTTTTCCCTAACAATAGTTTTACAGTTTTTTCCATACTATCAATATCCAAATTTTTCACTTCATAAAAACTACTGATGTCATCCAAGAATGGATTTTTTTCAAAATGAAAAAAATAATCATAAGTCCTTTTGAGCGCATCATATTGAGTATTGGCATTTTCCGCTACAGGAATCAAATCATAAACGACAATCGAAGCAGGCAACATTTTATTTATTCTAAAAACAAAATCATAATCTAATTCTTTTGTAATAGTAATGTTACAAAAATATTGGCTAGCATTAACACCCGCATCTGTACGCCCACAACCATGACAGGTGGTACGTACACCGAGCATTTTACTCAATTGGTATTCTAAGACTTCTTGCACAGTAGTTACATCAGTTTGATTTTGCCATCCATGAAAATCTTTTCCTTTATAACTTAAATGTAGAAAATATCGCAAAAGGGTATTTTTAAGTTGATGAATATTGCTGTATGAATTGGGCACATTACGAACTGTGCTAAGTACATCTAAATGTGTTTTATAATAATAAGATAAATGTATGGAATAAATTCTAAATAAAAAATGGAATAAAGTTTATACTTTATTCCATTTTTTATTTATCCAAAACGGCTAGAATATTTAACAAAAAAATTGCCGTTAAAGTATTGTTATACTATTTTTAAATCTTAATCACTTTAAAGTATTTTTCAAAACCATTATTATAACACTTCGCAAAATAACTTCCTGAAGCGTAATCTTTTAATGATATTACAGCCTTCAATTTATTCTCATATTTTGAAATAGCATCAGTCTGAATTAACCTTCCCAAAGAATCATAAATTTCAATAATTATCGTACCCGAAATATTAGAAGTCTCCTCTATTTCTATAACTAAATTATCTTTAGTAGGATTCGGGAATACTTTAATTTCATTTAAAGTAAGATCATCTGTATCAATCATGATATCAAATTCAAGCGCAATGCTATCTTCAAAAACACAAATATCATAACCATCTTTTACCACAATCGAATAATCTCCAGGAGCTAAATCTGAGAATGTATTTGTAGAAGAGAAAGTTTGTCCGCCATCAATACTGTATTGGAATGGTTCCAATCCAGCAGAAGGATCAATTGTAATTACACCATCCGTTGCCATTTCATCGGAAGCATTGATAGTTGTAATATCCGCAGTAAATACACAAGTCGGACAAAATACATCTTCTGATTCTGATCCAAAATCTCCATCATTGATCACAAGTGTATCGCCAGATGAATTTAACATAACAATGTTTCCTTCCCCAAATGAACAACAAATTCCATCACCAAATGAATCAAAGACTCTCAAGGTAAAACAAGAACTATAATCCACACAAATTTCTTCAGTAAAAACATCAATACCAAAATCTAAATCACCTGAAGCTACAGCTTCATCATTGAGCTCATCATATAATTGCCATGATGTTTCTTGCGGATAATCATCCGCATTAATAATGAGCGTTATTTTTTCATAGTCGGAAGTTAAATCCATATTCGTAATGACCGAATTATTATCAATAACAGCATCTGGTTGACCATTTACGCTTAATAGGTTAAGGATGATTTCGTTATCATTTTGTTGCAGGTTTTCCGTAACAACCACATCCACTTCTACTTCTACTAAGTATGGAATACTAAAATTATAAAAAACCGTATCGACGATCAATCCATTCGAAACCACTTCAATTGCCGTAGTATTAAATGTAGTTTCACCATAGTTTGTAATATTCGCTTTCACTTCTATTTCATCACCACATTTTGCAGTAGTTGCTCCTACCGTAATTCCACCTTCTAGAAAGTATAACTTAGTTAATACAACATTTAAAGTATCATTCCCCCCATAGCCATCCTCTGGATGAGCAACAATTGCAGAAAGGTTATAATCACCAATGGTTGAAAAATTCTGAGGTATGGTAAACTGATATTCTGCACCACTTTGAGGATTTATGGTATCTGTAATGGTAATGGTTTCCATAACTTGACCATCCACTAATAAAGAAAGATCAAAATCATACATTTCCCTTAATCCTTGATTTTCAACCCTTGCTGAGACCAATTCATTATTGCCTAAGCTAGCTGAATTTTGAGGGTTGGAAATATCAACTACTCCCAAATCAAAGGTGGCATTAATATCAGCCCAAAATGAAACCCAAGGTCTTGCTTGTTTAATAATCAACTGATCTTGAGCCGTCACTTTATATTCTATATCCATTCCAAAACCTTCCGCTCCAACTACATCATAAAGTATAGCAAATTCATCATGAATCACCTTTAGATAATTTCTCATGGAATCGAGATAGTGTTCTTCCATCACCAGTTCGCCAGCGTTGACTAGGTTCGATTCTCTTAAAACCAAGAAACCTTCCGCAGGATCTTCATTCAATAAAATCTCTTCAGGAATGGAATTAGCATCAGGGTTAGTAATCAAAAATTCGCCTACTTGAGTATTTAAATAAAAAGTATTAGCTGTTTGATAAATAGGATCGATACTTACGCCTACCCCATTTGATTTTTCGTTTTGAAAATTAGGATGACATAGCAATCCCATAGCAGCAATATAATGATCCACTCGATAAAAGTCTCGCTCATCATATGCTCTAAAATTCCACATACTCGCATATACCTGCTTCACAGATTTTGAAATATGTCCTTCATCTAAGTGCTGCGTTTTGGAAGTATATAATCCAGCTCCACTAAATCCTGGAAGATCTTCATTATTCGTACTTGATCGAACCCTCACAGCAGTACCAGGAGGAAATGCATCATGCATCGCTTGTAAATCATCCAACATCCATTGAGGCATTGGAGCATCTTTGATTTCATCTCTAAAATTTTTCAGCATATCAATACGAGTATCTAGATCAGATATAAAATCAGGATCTGTAATCATATCTTCTACTTCTTGATAGAAATTATTAAATTTCATAAACTCATCATAATAGTAAAATGGAATTCCAAATCCATCAGGAATAGTCCCATCAGGAAATCCAAATGTTCTCATCGTTGCCACATTAGAACACTTCGCTCCAAATGCAGTTGACATCTCAAACTTAATAGAATCAAGTGGTAAGATTTCAGTAAAACTTAAATCCCGTTCAGGTATTTGAGCCTCGGTTGGTCTTAGATCTTCGTACCAAGCATTGACTTCATCCAAGGTAGCTTCTCTTATAAAATAATTATCATCCTCTACTCGATAGTAAATATAATTATCCAATAAGTTGGCAATCGAATCTATCAAAAGTGGATCTCTGATATAGGCATTTGGAACATTATCTTGAATGGCTCTTAGGTTAACATGTGAAAGAGGTGTTTGAATAACAGAAGTAATAATTCCTCCTACTCTAGGTAATGAGTTGGGTAAAGCATCATACAAAACAATATCTCTCGAACCTGGATTTTCATCCAATGTCATATGCTTAAAATAACCATATCCTTCCGTCTTATTAAAAGGGATGAAATCTATATCACTAAAAACATCAGATTCTAAAACAACATTTATCCTTGATCCCACATAATCAGCTTGATACTGCGATTCATAAAGAGCCTCTCCTCCATCACCAATAAAGTGTTGCATATTATTTTGAAGAAAAGGCATATTAGCTACCAGTAATTCAAATGTTCTTTGAGTTGCTTCAAAGTCTTTTGCATCTCCAAATGAAAAATTAAAGGAGTAGCTACCGATAACTCCATTGGACAATATTTCATTAGGATTAAAAACGATTTCGCCAGATCCATCATCACCATTAACACTTGCACCAATAGCATTAAAAAAACCTGCATGAATAAAATGGGTATTACTATTAATAAAATACACTTTGGGCTCATCAGTATCTCTGTCCAATATTCCAAACTTTACAAATTGTTGGCCATTAAGAAATGGAGCCCAAGGAACATCTTCGACAACTGCCATACTCGCAAATGTTGCAGCATCAGGAATAGAGGTTGTACCATCTATAAATGAAATAGGCTCTGCAAAATTTAAAGGAGCATCAGTAGGCATATTATTGAACTCCGTTATATCATCAATACCATCCCCATCCGAATCATCAGGATTAGCTATGGAGTGTTCCGTTATTTGATAATTTTGAAGATCGTATGCGCTACTTGATTCAGAGATAATCAAAGGACCGTCTACTCCCATAGTCATAGATGTAATTGATTCATACACAAAATTTGGTGCATGTTGTGCAGTCAATAGATAATATTTATCCGCTTGAGCCTGAATCTCTAATTGAACTTGTCCGATATTATTTACATCATAACTTAATATCGGAACAACTTGAGCCATACTAAAATTACAAATGACTATAAATAAAAACAAAATTGAAGTAAACTTTTTAGTCATAATGTTATGTTTTGTTGTCAGTAAATTTTTCTTTTACCAAAGCAAATATCATGTATTTTGCTCTATTCTTTAATTTTAGTTTTGACTATGTAAAAAATCTACCATTTTATTTTAAGGAATAGAAAATTAATAAATGCAGAATTTTGACGAGGGATTTTTTTAAAATCTCAAATAGACTCATTGCAAAATTGGTTTAAATAAAGTCGAAGTATTTTGGGAAAATATCTTTTATGTTACCATCCCATCTCCTTTTCAAAAAACTATAAATTATAATCATACTGAATTTGACAATATTTTAAATCTTTTTCGAAGAATTAAAAATCAGTATTCCATAAACACGAATCAAGGTCTGACTTTTCAAGTCAGACCTTGATTCGTGCTTTTAAAAATATTAATGATTTACCTCAGCTCTCCTCATAGGCATTCGATCTATTTTTCTAAACAATTTATCCAAAGTAACTACTTTCGTAGAACGCATCTTCTCACCACCATCCAAACCAATTAAGACAAAAGTAAATTCATCTTTTCTAGGTTTGTATTTTTTAAAAAGTTGTTCGTTAAATTTTTTGTCAAAAAAATCCGTTCCATTTTTTTTCATTGCAGTTGGAGTAATTTGATAAATGACAAGTTTTCTTTCCTCTATTCCTTCTTGATTTTTTTCAAATAAACTAAGTTGTTTTTGCAAACTAGCATTCTGAATGTCAGGAGAAAACAATAAGATAATTCTATGCTCCCATAAATGTTCATCAAGAGTTTGTGCCATGGTACAAGATTGGAAAAGAAAAATGATGAGTAATAAATTAAAGATTCTATTTTTCATAATCATAAAACAGAAAAACACTAATTCGGTTTAAAAATTTTAGAGATGACATCTTTGTGCAGAGCGGAAGGAAGAAAAGATATTATCAACACTAAGGAGATTGGATTATCTTTGCTCCTAGATTTATTTTTTATTTTAAAAGCAATAATCATGATACAGGTTTTAGCTATCTATTTTTTATTTCTAATATTAATTTTCCATCCTTCTTGTAAAGGACAAGAATCACCATCTGCTAAAGAAAATATCAAAGAACGAACTCAAAATAACAAAGTAAAAAATAAGCCGTCTGATTACGATCCTTACTTTGCAGAAACTCAATCCATCACCAAATCTTTTGGGCCAACCAATATCACTCGAAATGTTTTGCAAGATAAAAATGGAGACTATTGGTTGGCGACATGGGAGGGAATTATAAAATATGATGGGAAGGTTTTTACCAATTATACGAATAAAGATTCCTTGAGGCGACACCGTGTATTTACTTTGCTAGAGGACAAAATTGGCAATCTATGGTTTGGTACAATTGGAGGAGGTATCTATTTTTATGATGGTGTCACCTTTACCAATTTCACAAAAAAGGATGGGCTCACTCATGATGGTGTCCTTTGTTTTTATGAAGATAAAAAAGGGAATATTTGGATTGGGACGCAAGCAGGTATCAACCGTTATGATGGGAAAAATTTTGAGCAATTTATCATCGACGGTGGAACAAACAATAATGATATAAATGCCATCGTAGAAGATAACAAGGGGGAACTTTGGATAGGCACAAAAGGTAAGGCTTTTATTTTTGATGGTAAAAATTTCAATACGATTACTTACGATAATAACACTCCTTTTACAAATGTCCGTACAATTATTAAAGATAAAAAAGGGAATATGTGGCTTGGAGGAAATGATGGATTACGTTGTTACCAAAACAATACTTTTACAAAAGTATCAAATGAATTTACAGGGTATATCTATGAAGATAGCAAAGGAAGTATTTGGACAAGTACAACAGTAAATGGAGATATACAAAATTGGGTATTGAATCGATATGATGCTTATCTTTTACCTTTAGAGCTTATCAAACCTAATGCGATTAAACCTGAAGTTGGGATGTTATTTGGAATCGTTGAAGATACGGATGGAGATATTTGGTTTGGAAATGTGAGAGGAGTTGGTCGATATGATGGGAAAGATTTTGAATATTTTAAAGAGAATTAGATTTAATTTTGGTAAAAATTAATCAAACTCAAATTATATTATTTTATATATATCTTCTTGTCCATAATCTCGAAATAACTTATGAATAATTATGAACAAGAACTTAAAATCCGATAAAAAATATATTCAAACTTTTAGAACTTTGCCCAATCATATTCTAGCACGAGTCAAGGTCTGACTTGAAAAGTCAGGCTTTGACTTATGAGAACAACAATAGTAAGATTCGGTGTATGTAATCTTATTGCTGAATCAGGTTTTTTCTTGGAAGGTGATTTTTTCTTAACAGATCATATTTACCTTTCTCCTGTTTTCAAATACGCTGAAAATTATCAACATGGATTTGGACTAGGGTATCGATGGTGATTTTTAACTTTTACAAACATACGAGATGCAGAGAATTTTTCTTCGAAAAATTTATTGGCGAAGCCAATCGACCTAATTAACTTTTCAACCAATTAACCAATCCACCTAAATTCGTTTTTCCACTTTATACTGTTGTATGACTTGAGAATTTGCTTCTATAATTAATAGATATTCGCCCTTAGCCATATTACTAACATCAATGGATTGCAGAAAATTTCCGCCATTAACATTCCTAAATTCATTTTTTAAAACTTGTTGCTCAGCAGTATTTAATAATTTAACTAACACCTTGGCTGGCTTGTCCAATTTGTATTTAAATTGAATTTGACCAGTTTGAGGATTAGTTTGTAATTTATCATAATGATTCCATTTAGGCACTGGCGCTGGTTTTGGAACTTCATTAATCTTAGCTTGAATCAACATGACATCACCATTCTGGTGAATATGTTTTAGTCTATATTTAGGTAAAATACCTACTGCGATATTTTTAATTTTATCTTGAATCCGATAAGCGTTTTCTTTCCCTTCAGCATAATCTCCACTTCCTTTAATTCGAGCAAAAGTAGTATAATTCTTTCCATCCATAGATCGCTGAACTTCAAACGTAGGAATCAAATGTTCGTTTTTAGTGACCCATTGAACCATGATCTGATTGGAAATTACTTTTGCTTCAAAACCATAAATTTCAATCGGTTTAATATTAAGTAATCGTGCAGAGGTAATCGGACGATCTGTTTTTTCAGGAATAATAACCGAAGGAGCTGGTAGAGTTTTGCTTTTTGATTCTTTAGTTACAAGTGGTTCTCTTTTTATAACAGACTCCTGATAATTATTATGGATTGCAACAATTGAAGGTCGCTCTCCTATTCTAATCACAGCCCCAGAAGAAGGATTCCAAACATCCAAACCTGCAGGTGCTGAAAAAATATCATATTCCGAAACGGAACCTACCGATTCTGCATTGTCTACTTTTACAGTCCTCACTTCTATCCCATCCAGTCCTATAAATATCCATTTGAATTGATTGAAACTTCCACTTGCACGAGTCCATGCTTTATCATCATTATTCCGACGCAATGGTGCTCCCCAACAACCTTCTCCTACATAAACAGTACCTCGTTCATCATCTCGAATATAACCTTCATCACTTCCTCGTTCTCTTGATGGGCGGATTGGATAAGTAGATTTTGCTACATGAGAATCTGACTCGCATACTAGATTAACACCATATTGATAAAATAAATTTGCCCAATTTTTTAATTGTGTATTCCGTTCAGATTTCTTTGAATTATGTGGACGAATAGCATGATGATATTGCGCCATTTTCCATTTCATATGTGCGCTTGCACTTAAATCCTCCTCTAGCCACAACCTTTGATTTCCACCTGCGGCTATCATCGAATTTAAGGTATAGACTCGTAACAAGCTCCCTCCAAAATTTAATGCGTAATGAATTTTTTCATGCTTCACATCAAAAATATCAATGATACTTTGATTAGAGTTTTCATGATTTCCACGAGCTGGAATAATAGGCGTCAATCTTCCATCAGTAGTCATCGTAGCTTGCCAATCATCTAGCCACGCTTTCCATTGCCTTTCAATATCACCTCCTGTCATATCACCTCCAAACATTACTGCATGAGGACGTAATTTAGAAACCAAGAGATTGGCATTCCGACGTGCCTTACGGTGATTTCGCGAATCACCACCTGCAATGATGGAGAGTCTTTCGTAAGGATTATCAGGTACCGTTTTGAAAGACATTCTTGCACTTGTTCCTTCGCTATCTTTTATAATAAAATAATAAGTGGTATTCGGTCGAAGATTGGTTAATCTAGCAAAATGGTTATGCATTCCTTTCGACCATACTTTTCGATTTGGAGATTTTGAAAAGCCATAATTAAGTGGTTCGGTACCACCATCATATTCATCGTAATAAATTACAGGATCTACTCCCGAGACTTGTTCCCAACCAATTGTCATAGTTGTAGCAGGATCTTCTCGCCACATGCAGCGATACCGATCAGTCATTGACCAAAGTTGATTTTGGAAAAATAAAATAAGGAATAAGTAGAGAATGTGCTTCCTGTTATGGGATAACATAAATCTATAATTTATAGCGATTTTTGTAAAAATAGCAATTTAAAATAATATGCGGGGAAGTGTTTTCTCTAATTTTACTAACAATAGAGAAAATGGAAGGATTTAAGGCGTACCCTATTTACTTTCAATAATCTAAGTTAGTATTCATAATTTTTATCATATGAATCCAAAACCTAGCCAACAATTCCCAGATAACGGTTTGATTTCGTAAAAAAGATATTTAAAAGATGAAATTAAAACTTTAGAGTCCGTAAATTCGCATCTCTTTAATTCTATTTCAAAACTTCAGAAATCAGACTAACGAAAAATCCTAAAAAACTATTATTGTCAATCTATTTTCTGTCAGTAAAACGGTCTGTTTTCTTATCGTCTACAAATAGAACTTTATAACCTTTTTATTTAAAATCATTTTACGTTAATTAAATATGAAAGATACGGTGATACAAAAATTAATTCAAAAAGAATTACATCGACAAAGAAGTGGCATCGAATTGATTGCTTCTGAAAATTTTACCAGCCAAGCAGTTATTGATGCTATGGGTAGTTGCCTAACCAACAAATATGCGGAAGGCTATCCTGGCAAACGATATTATGGAGGTTGTGAAGTGGTGGATGAAATTGAACAATTGGCCATTGATTATTTAAAAGAATTATTCGGAGCAGAATATGCCAATGTTCAGCCTCACTCAGGTGCTCAAGCTAACGCTGCAGTTTTCTTAGCAATTTTACAACCAGGAGATAAAATTCTTGGATTTGATCTTTCGCATGGTGGACACTTGTCACATGGTTCTCCAGTTAATTTTTCAGGAAAACATTTTAAGCCTAACTTCTATGGAGTGGAGCCTGATACTGGATTAATTGATATGGACAAGGTGGAAGCGAAAGCTTTGGAAGTTCAACCTAAGTTGATCGTATGTGGAGCATCTGCTTACTCAAGAGATTGGGACTATGCTCGTTTTAGAGCCATTGCAGATAAAGTAGGAGCATTGTTATTAGCTGACATTGCACACCCTGCTGGATTGATTGCAGCTGGTTTGTTAAATGATCCTATGCCGCATTGTCATATCGTAACTACGACCACTCATAAAACTTTACGTGGCCCACGTGGCGGTGTAATTATGATGGGAAAAAATTTCGATAACCCTTGGGGACGAACTACTAAAAAAGGAAATCCTATCAAGATGTCTTCTATTTTAAATAGTGGTGTTTTTCCTGGAATGCAAGGTGGTCCATTGGAACATGTGATTGCTGCAAAGGCAGTTGCTTTTAATGAAGCATTGCAACCTGCATTTAAAATCTATGGAGAAGAAGTCATTAAAAATGCTCAGGCAATGGCCAATGCTTTTGTAGCAAAAGGGTATAAATTAATTTCAGGTGGAACGGATAATCATTTGATGTTGATCGATTTAAGAAGTAAAAATGTTACTGGTAAACAGGCTGAACAAGCACTCGTACGTGCAGATATTACTGTCAATAAAAACATGGTTCCTTTCGATACTCAAAGTCCATTTGTAACTTCTGGAATTCGAATTGGAACTGCGGCAATTACGACTCGTGGTTTTAAAGAGGCAGATTGTGTTCGGGTAGTAGAATGGATAGATCGAATTATTTGCGATATTGAAAATGAAGCTTTGATTGACCAAACTCGTAATGAAGTGAATGCGTTTATGGAACGTTTTCCTTTATATGATACGGTGGCGGTTTAAGTTTTTTTTATAAAAATAAAAGCCTTCCTGATTTATTTTGGGAAGGCTTTTTATTTTTAACAGCACCTACTTTAGAATCGGCTTTGCCAACTCCGAGGGCGGGATTAGTTTCCCAGTAAATAAAAGGAAAAAATGTTACATAACCAAATTTGAAAATAGTAGCAAAAGAGAGAAATCTCACCCAATATTCGACAAAACTTCTCAAATCATAAATCCATCTTCCCTAGTTCCCTTTTTCCCATCCTTTTCCTATCTTGCAACTCAAATTTTAACATAAAACTAAGAACAGCACTAACAACCTTAAACATCAATTATGAGCACCATTAAAATAAGAATTGGAAAACGAAAAGTAACACTTCATAAGAGTAGTCAACTCGTAGGACTTAAAAGAAAGGGAACGGCTGAAATGCTCAATGCACGTTCTATCCCTAAATCCTTTAGTGATTCTTCTTTTGTAAAATCAAATATTTATAATACACTCGGTGGTTTTAATATTGTAAAATTACGAACCGATGGCACTAGCTTGGATTGGAAACTCAACGAGGTTAGAAGTTATGATACTGTGGATGTGGGAACTCATGTTTACTATACCGACGAAAGTGAGCGAATGCTAGTACCTACGGGAGAGTTGTACATTACTTTTTATGAAGGAGTAAGCGAAGAAGAACAAAACATTGTTTTGGATGAATATAAATTGAATTTTGTACGAAGAAGAAATAGTAATTGTATTGTTGCAAAAGTGACCGTCTACTCTAAAAACCCACTTAAAGTAGCTGCGGAAATGGAAAGCTATTCTTTGGTGCGAGTAGTAGAACCCGACTTGGATGCCATATTGGATGACTATGATTTTGCAGAACCAGATGATGATTTACTCGACCACCTTTGGCATTTAAAAAATACAGGAAAGGTCGCCGATGTTAATTGGCCATTAAAACCAGATGCCGATTCCAAAGTAATTGATGCATGGAAACGTATGGGAAATACAGGTTCGGATGATGTAGTGATTGCAGTCATTGATAATGGTTTTGACCTTTCTCACCCTGACCTTAAAGATAGTGTTTACAAACCTTGGGATCTTTGGTCTAACTCTTCTCGAATCCAACATGGTGATCCTCGATTCACTCACGGAACTCCTTGCGCAAGTGTTGCTTTGGCAGCATCGAATGGAAAAGGAATTGTAGGGGCTGCTCCCAATGCGAAATTTATGCCCGTGAGTGGTACTTCATTTAGTCTTCGTGCTACGGAGCAAATGTTTGAATACTGTGTAAAAAATGATGCAGATATTATTAGTTGTAGTTGGGGGACAACTGACCCATTGTATTCTTTGAGTGCCATCAAAGAGGAAGTCATCAAAGAGGCTGCTACCAAAGGTCGTGATGGAAAAGGTTGTGTGGTACTTTTTGCAGTAGGAAATGAATCAAAAGATTATATCAATTATTATTCTGCTCATCCTGATGTGATTGCCGTAGGTGCATCTACCAGTAAAGATGAACATGCTGATTATTCTAACCGAGGAGGTGAAGTAACGATATGCGCTCCTTCCAATGGAGATTGGCCGATCATTGCAGCTCGTGCGTGGTGGGATGAAGGAGTCAGTTGGGAAACAGGTACTTACCGTTTTTGGAGAGATGGAAAAGAAAGAGGCGAACCTGGCAAGTACAAACATTTTGGAGGTACTTCAAGTTCTACTCCTTTAGTTGCGGGTATTTGTGCATTGATGCTTTCTGTCAATCCTGATTTGACTTCCAAGCAGGTCAAAGAAATTTTAATAAAAACGGCGGACAAAATTGGTTCTCCTTTGGAGTATGATACTGATGGTCATTCGCTAAAATATGGTCATGGAAAAGTCAACGCAGACAAGGCTGTAAAAGAAGCACTCCGTTACCGTGATGAAAAAGTAGGAACTTCTCAACCTGCTATCGAAGCACCTGTCAAAAAAGGTCGTGGTATTTTCAGATTCACCGTAGAGCGTCAAGCACCTGAAGGTTTTGGAGTACAAATTGGGGCTTTTGCTGAGTATGGAAATGTATTAATTCAAGTGGAAGAATTACAACGTAAATATGACCGACCTGTCATCGTAAGTATTAATGAACTGGAAGGAAAAACAGTTTATAAAGTTGTGGTCGGAGGTTTTGATGAATTATCCGAAGCAAAGACTTTTTCTAAAACATTGAAAGATGATGGCTTTAATATTTATGTACGATCAATTGAAGGATTGGCTTAGCAGGAGAGTCACAAGGTGAATTTTTAATTATGTCCACCTAACCTTGAAAAATCAGGAAATCTAACTTAGATATTCACCTTGTGACTAGGATTTCATAACTTGAATACCTAATAAACCAATAAATTATTTCACAAAAAAAATAATCCCGAATCTTCAAAATAGAAAATTCGGGATTTCTTAAATTCTGAAAAACCTACTAATCTTCAAGATCTTCCTCCTGACAAACTACTGTCCCATCAGATTCTAACAATACTTCCAATTCAGGATTGCCTTCCAATTCCACTTCGTATTGAGTAGAACCATCAGCCATATCTAAACGCTCTGCTTCATCAATAGTGTAATCAGGAAAGTTGCTAGTAATACTTGAAGTCACCTCACTTGGCAACTCACTATTTTCAATTTCTGTTTCTAAAAAAAGTAATGCTCCTTCTGTATTAAAAGTCAATTCAATTTCATTATCATTAGAATCTTCTAGTTCTACTTCGTAAACAACAGTTCCATCACAGAGTGTTGATTCCTCAGATTCATCAATAGAATAATCAGGGTAAACAGTTGCCAAATAATCGTTAATGGTAGTAGGTAGATCAATGATAGTGTCATCATCATCTCCACAACTACAAAAACTCAAAAGCATCGCTACAGGTAAAATAAATAGAAATTTAATTTTTTTCATTTCAAATTTTGGATTTAGAATAATGATAAAATGGTGGCGTTTGGACGTCCTTTCATTTTCTATTACGTGGATGACATTCAAAATGGTTGCTTTGCTAATTTTTTAATTTTCTCCAACCATATATCAAATCCATATTTTCTTTCGGCTACAGGATTCCCCACCATTTTCCAAAACAGCCGACTAAAATCTCGATTCTAACCATGTAACCGCCAAATTCATTTGGCAGGTTGTGCAGCGTAATGTTGTAGTCAATTAAATCGACAAAAGCTTATTGATTGTCAGGAGTTCGCACAACCTGCCAAATGAATTTGGTAGTTACATTTTATTCAAAATTAATTTTCCCACCTCAGGTATCGCATACAATCTTTTCAAATCAGCACGATCCGATTTTACTAAATCTTGCGCCATGCTCAATCGTAAATCATTAGGAATAACTTGAAGCAACATAAAATCTTTTAAATTATCAAATTGATTATTTGCTATCTTTTTTTCCATAAATAACAAATGATTTGTCAGTCGAGTCATCATTACAGAAAGAATATCGAGTCGTTTTGTTTTTCCATTAATTAAATCATCAATTCGTTTTGCGATAGGTTTAAAATCTTTTGCATCTAAAATTTCTTTTGCCGTTACAATTTTCGCTAAATCCATATGAACAAAATTGGTAAATGCAATCGCCGTTTCTCGATCCACACTTCCTTCTCCTAGTAACCGAACCAATTCAATTTCTTCTCGAAGATTTGGAATGTCTTTGATGAGTTGGAAAAATTGAGTCAACGAACGAGGAGTCGTTTGCGCTCCATTGATAATTTCAGGATAGGTCAAAACAAATGAAATTCCTCTCGAATCCACTCCACTCTGCTCTGCCCATCGCGCCCATGCTTTGACATCGTACTGCATCGTCGCATGAATCATCCGAGTAATCATCGCGTCATCCATCGTCGTTACGGAATAGTCTCCACCATCAGGATTGGCAGTACATACGATGACCCATTTCTCTGGCAATGTCCAACTGACCAATTCATAATTTTGCAATAACTGCATGATTCCTCTAAGGATTCGATCATCCGCTCGATTGACATCATCAATCAAAAGGATACCTGGCCCTCCTTCAGTTGGCACCCATGAAGGAGGGATTATTTTTGTAGCATTAGTCTCTTTATCGATACTTGGCATTCCTAGCAAGTCGCCCATTTCTTCAAATTGCGCAGGTGCGATATAGACGAACTGACAATTATTTTCTTTTGCAAATGCTTTGACGAGTTCTGTTTTTCCAATACCATGCATTCCCCAAATACAAAGTGGAACGACACGTTGTTCCGTTTTGTCTAGTTGTTGGATCATATGTTGTAAGAGCTTTGTTATTTCGTCGGCGTTGACTTTTGCTCCGTAACTAATGTAATTGAATTGTTGTGATTTTTCCATCTGTCTAATTTTTTAAATTATTTTTCGATGATGTGTCCATGATATTTTGTTCCTAAAACCCATCCGCCATGGCAATCATTTCCACTTGCTCAAACTCTATCTCCGAACAAATTGCAAAAAAACAATTCCCTCCAAAATCTAAATTTCGTAAAAACCATTTTTTATTTTTTTCTATAAAAAAATCCTTAGTCGCATCAATTTCGATTTGATTCATGTAGGATAATTTGACGCCCAAAGCTTTGATGATACTTTCTTTACGTACCCAATACCAAAAGAATTTTTTAAGGGGAAATGCATGCTCCGTAATATGTTTCCATTCTTTGGCAGTAAATGATTTTACAAAATCATTTAAATTAATTTCCTTTTCAAATTCCACATCAATACCAATTTCACCATCTCTTGTCAATCCGCAAACTACCAAATCCGCAGAATGAGAAATATTAAAAAAGACATCATCCAAAATCGGTTTTTCATTTTTATTAAACCGAATTTTTTCCAAATCGTTATCCATCCCTAATTCCTCCAAACCTCGCTTCAACATCAATTTACCCAATACAAAATTAAACGCATCCTGTGATCTTCGATAACGATGAGCTTTGGCGTGTAAACTTTTAGGTAATTTTTCTAACAAAAAACCCAAATCATATTTCTCCCTAAACAATTGAGAATCAGCATGATATATTTTTAACATCGTTTGTTTTTAGTATTAATTTAATCAACATATTTAACGGGTGAGTCGTGCTGCAACTACCACTTTATTTTCCATGTCTTTCTACAAAAATACACTTAGTAATGGTAAAATAATAAGTTGACGATTTAGACGGATTATTTTGTTCTTAGTCTTTCTTAAAAAGAAAGGGGTGCATAACAAATTGTCGTAAATTTCACTCTTGAAATGGTTTGTGAAAATTTAATTTTTTTTTGAAAAAAATATTCGAGAAAATTAAAACTCCGAAAGCCACGAATTAACACGATTTTTTTCAAATAGTATTAGTGAAAATTTATGCAAATTCGTGGCTTTTGAAATATTAATTTTCTCGAAGTCATTTTTTTCAAAAATGGAAGATTTTCACAAATTGAATTTCGATTTGATCGTGGTCTTCATTTGGAGAGATATTAAAACGACAATTTGTTATGCACCCCTTTCTTTTTAAGAAAGACTAAGAACAAAATAATCCGTCCAAATCGTTAAATTATTATTTTACCATTACTAAGTTTGTCTTCTAATTGAAAGACCTTAAAAAAAACAAGCATAATAAAATCAAAATTTAAGATACTTAAAATGAATTGTTTAATTTCACATAAGTTTTTGGTCATAATTATTCACAAATTATTTCGGCTTTTTTTCTTTATTTCTTCGTTAAAAAGTCTCGCTGATGCTGCGCATCGCCTACGTTTTTTGCCTCAAAAGAAATCAAAATAATCTCGAACTAATTTATGAATAATTAAGACCAAAAACTTTTCAAATTTACGTTAAATCAAATAATCCAACTATGAAAAAAGTTTCCCTTTTACTTGGTATTTTGTTGCTCTCAACTGCCATATTTCTTTCTTGCACCAAAAGGGTAAAAGATGTTACCAAAATTCCTCAAGTTAAAGAAACTGAAATTGTAGGAGTTGGTACAGTCGAGATGCCTCAATACGATTATGAAAGTGTTCCTGGTGATCCTATTGGTGTAAAAATTTATACCCTCAAAAATGGCATGAAAGTATATATGAGTGTCAATAAAAAAGAACCTCGTATCAATACCTCCATTGCAGTTCGTGCAGGATCAAAGCATGATCCTAAAGATGCAACTGGACTTGCACATTATTTGGAGCATATGTTATTTAAAGGAACCTCAAATATTGGTTCGCTCGATTGGCCAGAAGAAAAAATGTTGTTGGAAGAAATTTCAAACCTCTACGAACAACACCGCCAAGAGACTGATCCTGAAAAACGAAAAGCACTTTATGCTCAAATTGATGCCAAGTCCAACGAAGCTGCAAAACTTGTAGCAGCGAATGAATATGATAAAATGGTTAGTTCGCTTGGAGCAAAAGGCACCAACGCTTACACCTATGTGGAGCAAACAGTTTATATCAATGACATTCCAAGTAATGAATTGGAACGATGGATGCAATTGGAATCAGAGCGATTTAAAGAATTGGTATTGCGATTATTTCATACGGAGTTGGAAGCCGTTTATGAAGAGTATAACCGAGGTCTTGACTCTGATGGCCGAAAAGCATACACCGCTATGTTGCAAGGACTTTTCCCTAATCATAATTATGGTTTGCAATCAACTATCGGAACTGGAGAACATTTGAAGAATCCTTCTCATGTCAAAATCCACGAGTATTTCAACAAACATTATGTACCTAATAATATGGGGTTAATCGTAGCTGGCGATTTTAAACCAGATGAAATGGTGGCAATGGCTGAAAAATATTTTGGTAGTTACGAACCCAAAGATGTAGAGCAATATCAGTTTGAAGCTGAAAAGCCTATCACCCAAAAAGTAGTAAAAGAAGTATCGGGCCCTGATGCTGCTTTCCTTTATTTGGCTTGGAGATTTGGAGGTGCGCATACTGATGATCCTATAATGTTGGATATGCTTTCTGAAATTTTAAATAATGGGCAAGCGGGTTTGATGGATATTGATCTGATTCAAAAGCAAAAAGTATTAGAAACTTATGCCTACGGAAATCACTTAAAAGATTATTCTTCATTTGTGATGTATGGAAAACCTAGAGAAGGGCAATCGCTTGGAGAAGTAGAAGGATTGTTATTGGATATTATGGAAAAATTAAAACGTGGAGAATTTGAACCTTGGCTGATGAAGGCCGCTATCAAAAATGGAAAGCTCCGACAAATTCGTGCTAACGAATCAAACCGTGCTCGTAACGGTGCAATGGTCGATTCTTATATCATGAATACAAAATGGAGCGATCAAGTTAATTATTGGAAAAGAATGGAAGCCATCACCAAAGAACAAGTGGTCGCTTTTGCCAACAAACATTTTTCAAAAAATAATTACGTCGTTGTTTATAAAAAAACTGGCGAAGACAAAACGATCAAGAAAGTAGATAAACCTGCGATCACTCCTGTTTCTCTAAATCGAAAAGATCAATCTCCTTTTACAAAAAAATTCATGGAGCAAGATGTACCTCGGTTGAGTCCTGTTTTTATTGATTTTAAAAATGAAATCAAACAACATAAATTGAAAGGTGACATTGGTCTGGATTATGTGAAAAATAAAGATAACGCCACTTTCGCTGTAGACTACATTTTGGAAATGGGAAAAAATAGTGATAAACTTTTACCACTTGCTATTACTTATTTACCATACTTAGGAACTGAAAAATATTCCGCAGAAGAATTACAACAAGAGTTTTTCAAACTCGGATTAAGCTTTGATGTTTACTCAGGCAATGAACGTGTGTATGTTACTTTAAGTGGATTGGATGAGTCATTTGCCGAAGGCGTACAATTATTTGAGCATATTTTAGCTAACGTAAAAGGCGATGATAAAGCATTGAAAAATGTAATCGCTGATATTATGACGGAACGTGAAAATGCTAAAACTGATAAACGAACTATCCTTAGAAGTGGTATGGCGAATTATGCAAAATATGGTCCGACCTCTGCTTTTACAGATAAGTTATCAGAAAAAGATTTGAAAAATATCACTTCTGCTCAATTAACAGATCGAATAAAAAGTTTGAACTCTTATCAGCATAGGGTATTTTATTATGGCTCATTGGAGCCTACAAAAGTAAAATCAGTTTTAAATAAATTTCACCAAACTCCAGCTCAACTCAAGCCTATCATTCCTGCTAAAAAGTATCCTGAAATTGAGACTCCTAAAAACAAAATCTATTTTGTAAGTCATGATATGGTTCAAGCAGAAGTCTTGATGCTTTCCAAAGGAACACCTAACTTCAACTTAGATGAATATGTGATGAGTGAATTGTACAATACTTATTTTGGATTTGGATTATCATCTATTGTCTTCCAAGAAATTCGAGAATCAAAGGCGTTGGCTTACTCAGCATATGCTTATTATTCTTCTCCTTCCAAAGAAGAAAATGGACACTATATGAATGCCTATGTAGGTACTCAAGCTGATAAATTAGCAGATGCTGTGGCAGGTATGCAAGAGATTATTGAAAACATGCCGTTCTCTGCTGAACAGATTGAACAAGCTCGTCAGTCGATTTTGAAAAAATACGAATCGGAAAGAATCACTAGTAATAATGTTTATTGGTCGTACCGAGGTGCAAAGGACAAAGGCTTTAATCGAGACTTACGTCAAGATGTGTACAATAGAATCAAGACGGTTACTCCTGCTGAGTTAAAAGCTTTTCAAGAGAAATATGTCAAAGGTCGTAACTACGTGATGTGCGTCATGGGTAACAAAGAAAATGTAAATTTAGATTACCTGAAAACTTTAGGTGATGTTGAGGTATTGACAAAGGAGCAAATCTTTGGGTATTAAAAGACGTACGCTTCGCTTGACGGCCGTTCGCTTCGCATCACTTGTCGTACGCTGCGCTTGACGATTCTTATTACGTATGAAAAAATGGACTTGATTTCGAAAAATCAAGTC
>CAKZSH010000110.1 GCA_937918905.1 uncultured Saprospiraceae bacterium | reverse complement strand
AATGACTAAAAACAATTCACAAAATTACATTGCTCCTCAACCTGCCTATTTCAGTAAAGTAAAACTGAAAGGGTATAAATCAATTAAAGATGTAGAAATTGAATTTAAAGAAGGCTTGAATATTGTCATTGGACCGAATGGAAGTGGGAAAACTAATTTGTTGGATTTTCTGGTTGATGTTAGCAAAAGCGGAGTAATAAAAACCCCGCATGCTTGCGAGTTTGATTACCATGATTTTGATTATAATAAAAATCAATATAGACATTCATTCTATTCTAAAAAAGCGGAACAAACTTTACCAGGAAATTTTCCTATTGGGAATTCAAATAGATTTGAAGAAAATAGACTCACGCAAAAAATTAAAGAAACACTAAAAATAGATAAAAAATTTTTAGCTAAAAACAATGAATATGATCTTTATGAATCAAAAATTGATTACTTCACATCATTGCAGTTTATTTTTAATTTCACAAAAATAGCATTTGATCTTCCAAAATTCATTAATGGGTTAAATCTTCCTTATTCATTTAATTTCCAATATAATAAAGACACCAAATCTATTGCACATTTTGCCCCTGCAGAATTTAAACATACAACCTGGTCAGAATTTCATCTAAATAATAAGATTTTTCTTTGGCTTCATAATTCTTTTTCATACATTATTAGAGAAAATAAAAATTTCACTAAAAAAACGCTATGCAATGTCAATAGTAAAATTTTCTCAAACCAGCAATTCGATAAAGCTATTGACAATCTTCAAAAATTTAGTCCTATTAAAAATATCATAATTGATGAAGATGTTTCAGTTAAAACGAAAAAAACAAATGGTGAAATTTCAGTTGACATAAAGTATTTACGCTTATCATTTTTAGTAGATGGAGAATGGATAAGTTGGGATATGTTATCTGATGGAACAAAACGGCTTTTTTATATTATTTTCTCTTTATCATTTAATGAACATCATACAAAATATCTAATCGAAGAACCCGAACTTGGAATTCATCCACATCAACTCTATCTCCTAATGACTTTTCTAAAAGAAAAATCAAAAGAGAATCAAATAATTATAACAACACATTCACCACAAGTCTTAAATATTTTAGACGATGATGAATTAGACCGAATCATCATCGCAAAAAATGAAAAAAAGAAAGGAACGACTTTACGTAATCTTTCTAAAAGAGAAATAAAGAAAGCAAAATCTTTTATGGATGATGATGGACTTTCCCTAAGTGATTATTGGATTCACTCTGATTTAGAAGAACAAATACTATGATTAAAATTGGAATAGTTGGGGAACATCCACTCAACGACTCAGACGCTCTCAAAGCACTTCTTGAAAACTCAAAAAGATATGATAAAATAAAACTCTCTTGGAGGATTATTTTAAAACGAATGAGAGGCGGAGCTTTGGATGGAAAAAATGGAACAGCTTCAAAAAAAGCAATCAGACTACTTCAACAAGAATTTAAAGATCATAATTTTAATTTTGTTATTTACATCAGAGACCTAGACGGCTTACCTTCTGACGATAAAAAAATCAAAAACAGATTAAAATGGTTCACACAATTAGATAAAGAAGGTGGAAATAATAATGGTATTTTTTTTCTTGCAATTTTTGAACTAGAGGCACTCATGCTTGCTGATATTGAAACTTTTAATCAAATTTTTAATTCAAACATTAAATTCAAATCAAATCCATTATTCCAATCTGATCCGAAAGAGTTATTGATTAGAGAAACAAGAAAGGTAAGAAACGAATATAAAGAATCTGACTCTAAAAGAGTTTTAGAGCAATCAGATTTCAACAAAATTTATAAAAATCATAAGGGGGAATATAGTTTTCAAAATTTTATAAAAGAACTTGATAAAAAGGTCGGACTAAAAAAATGATTTTACAAAAAGAAGAATAAAATGGAAAAAACTGTTATCAATCCAAACGACGTTTTCCAAACTATTGATGAAAACCTAAAACCACTTTCTCAGATCAATTATGATGAATTGTCAAAAGAAGAAGTTGCTGAGATGAAAGAAAAATATGAGATGTTAATTGAAATGGCTCTCAAATTAAAAAAGAGGTTCAAAGAATAGCTCATTAATATTTTTATAAAATATATTGAAAAACCCATCTTGGTCAACGAGATGGGTTTTTCTTTTACCAATAAATGTAAAACTAGCTTCACACTTTCATATTAAACATAAAAAAATATATAATTCTCGAAATTTCTCCCTATTTTTATATTCTAATTTACCTAACCAAGTGTCTTCTTTAACTACTCCCCAATACTTTAAATATAGAAAACCTACGCCTAATGTAGGTATAGAGGCAGCATTTTAGGGCGAAACAAAGTTTAATATTCAATATGCAAAATACAATCGTCACTTACACTCCTGAAGAAATGAAGGACATACGCCAAGCGTATGACGAAATGATTCTTTGCATCAAATCAAAATTCTCTGAAGAAGATGAACGGCAAATGTTCCGTGCTTTTGAGATCGCAGTAGATGCTCACAAAGAACAACGTCGAAAATCAGGAGAACCTTATGTGCTTCATCCTATTGAAGTAGCTCGGATTTGTGCAGCGGAAATTGGTCTTGGCCCTACCGCAATTGTATGTGCATTGTTACATGATGTAGTGGAAGATACTCCGATTACTTTGAAAGAAATTCGACAAGAGTTTGGAGATAAATTCGCAATGATAGTTGATGGATTGACTAAGTTGGATGGGTTGCATAAGTCAACTAGCCAACAGGCAGAGAATTTTAAAAAGGTATTGACTACCCTTGCCGATGATGTGAGAGTAGTGTTAATAAAAATGGCTGACCGGCTTCACAATATGCGTACGCTCGGTGCCATGCCTCGCCACAAGCAATTGAAAATCGCAGCAGAGACCAGCTATATTTATACGCCATTGGCGCATCGTTTGGGTTTATATCAAATCAAAACAGAGTATCAAGATTTGTGTATGAAAATCACGAATCGAGAAACGTACAGCGAAATTGCGAGAAAGCTGCAAGAGACCAAAAGAGCTCGAACAGCTTTTGTAGAATCTTTTATCCAACCATTGGATGATGCCTTAAAAAATGCTGGTTTTGAAAATTATAAAATTTTTGGTCGTCCAAAATCAATCTATTCGATTTGGAATAAAGTCAAACAAAAGAAAGTAACCTTCGAAGAAATTTATGATTTGTTTGCCATCCGTATTGTTTTGGATGTTCCTCGCGCGCAGGAAAAACAAAAATGCTGGCAAGTCTATTCCATCGTTACAGATGTACACACTCCGATTCCTGAACGGCTTCGAGATTGGGTCACTACTCCAAAATCAAATGGTTATGAATCATTGCACACTACAGTAATTGGCCCCGATGGTCGCTATGTAGAAGTTCAAATACGAAGTGTAAGAATGGATGAAATTGCGGAACGTGGATTTGCTGCCCATTGGAAATATAAAGGTGGAAAAGATGATAGTTATAATGTCTTTGATGCATGGTTAAATAATGTTCGAGATATTTTGGATACAGGAGATGGTGATGCAGTTCAATTTATCGAAGATTTTAAAACCAATCTTTTCAACGAAGAAGTTTATGTTTATACCCCTAAAGGGGATTTGAAAATTTTACCAAAAGGAGCAACTGCTTTGGATTTTGCTTTTAGTATTCATACAGATATTGGATACCATTGTCAAGCACTCAAAGTAAATAAGAAGTTGGTTCCGATGGGTTATAAACTCAACAGCGGTGACCAAGTAAGTGTCATCACCAACAAGAATCAAAAGCCTTCCGAAGCTTGGTTAAAGATGGTGGTAACAGGGCGTGCACGTTCGAAGATTCGTTCTTCCATGAAAGAGGAAAAACGAAAACAAGGAGAGTTTGGAAAAGAAGCGTTGCAACGAAAGTTCAAAAATTTAAAAATTGATTTTGAGGAAAATGTTGAAATCTTAGTAAAATATTTTGGTTTCCAATCAAGGGTAGATTTGTTCTATGGCATTAGCATCGATGAAATTAATATCAACAATGTCCTTAAAAATTTCACAGTAGAAAATAACAAATTGGTCGAAATCATCGAAGAGGTAGAGGAGGTAGTTCCAACTCCTGCTTCTCCTAGGCGGAGTAGAAAACCTAAATACGAAGGAAAACCTAAATTACGCGTAGGAGGTCAAGATGCCGATCAATATAATTATCAACTGGCAACATGTTGTCATCCTGTTCAAGGTGACGATGTTTTTGCATATTTGACGGCTACGGCTGGTATGAAAATTCACCGTACCTCTTGTCCTAATGCTACTCACTTGATGGCACATTATGGTTATCGTGTGATGAAAGCAGAATGGGTCAGTACTACCAATACCAATTTTATTGCTGAACTTTTGATTGTCGGAATTGACTCCGGCCCTGGTGTGATTCAACAATTATCGAATAAAATTTCCAACTCATTGGGACTAAATATTCGTTCTTTTTATATTGATGGAAATGAAGGATATTTTGAAGGACGTGTTTCCCTTTTGATAAAAAATAAAGATCAATTGGAAATCGCTATTCGAGCGTTGAAGGAGGAGGAAGGAATTTCTTCCGTGACGAGGATTGATTAAATGGGAAGAAGGGAAAAAGGGAAGACGGATTTAAGATTTGAGAAGTTTGTCGAATAATTGTGAAAAGTAGAATCACCAATTTCCGACAGATTTCCCAAATCTTAAATCCGTCTTCCCTTTTTCCCTTCTTCCCATTCGTTTTTTTAAATAAAAAAATGGAAATTCAGCTTTTATAAAAACGATTTGTAGGAATACCCGTTGAAGAAGTATTCATTCATTCAAAATTCATTCATTCAAAATTAAACAATGGCTAACATATTAGTTACAGGTTCAAATGGTCAAGTCGGTACGGAGTTACAACATTTGGCAAAAAAATATGAAGATTTTAATTTCACTTTTGTTGATGTCGCAGATTTAGATATTACCGATACCAATGCAGTTTATGACTTTATCAATGGAGGTGATTTCGATTATATTATCAATTGTGCAGCTTACACAGCAGTTGACAAAGCAGAAACGGACGAAGAACTAGCATACAAAGTCAATGCTGAAGGTGCAAAAAACATCGCTCAAGCAGCTGTGATTCGAAATATTCAGATGATCCATATTTCTACGGATTATGTTTATCATAATGGTCTAGCTCGCCCACTTTTGGAGACCGACAAAACGAATCCTCAAAGTGTGTATGCTAAAACTAAATTGCAAGGCGATCAATTTGTACAAATGATGATGCCTTCAAGTATGGTCATTCGTACTTCTTGGGTGTATTCTTCTTTCGGACATAATTTTGTAAAAACAATGTTACGACTTGGAAAAGATAGAGATGAACTTGGAATTGTTTCTGACCAAATCGGTACACCGACCTACGCACGTGATCTTGCAAAAGCAATGTTAGATATTATTTTTAAAATGGAAAATGGTGATTTGGTTTCTGGAAAAATGCAAGGAATTTTCCATTATAGCAATGAGGGAATAACGCATTGGGCAGAATTTGCAGAAGCAATTTTTAGATTAGAAAACATCAATTGTAAAGTTAATCAAATCGGAACAGAGGACTACCCTACTCCTGCCAGTCGTCCACCTTATTCTTTGTTGGATAAAACAAAAATCAAAACCACTTTCGATTTAAAAATCCCACATTGGGAAGATAGTTTGAAAGAATGCTTAGAATTATTACGAGAAAAAGATATGGGGTAGTAATTGAAAATTAAAAATGGAGAATTAAAAATTTCGAATAATGTAGATCACCGCACTACGAAAATTTTCAATTCTCCATTTTTAATTTTCAATTAACTTAGTAACTCCACAAGTCATGTTCAAAATTAAATAACTCCTGTTTGATTTTATCCGCTTCCAAAAGTCTATCCAAGCCTTCCGCATAATCTTTAATTCTTCTTCCATAAACATTTCCTTCATTATATATCGTACTTGCAAAATATCGCATTTCAAATAAATCATCCCAAGAAATCACTTGATTATCATTACCTGGAATATATACTTCATGCCTTGCAATTACATTTCTCAACTCTGGAAAATAAATCCAAAACAATGGTTTTTCAAATCTAAAATTTCCATTGTCATCCATAACATCTTGCATAGGCGCAATCCCTAATATTCGAACATTCATTGTAGAAGTCGCTTCATCAAAATACCAAACTTCTTTGATTCGGAATCTTTTGATGTCTTCAAAATTGATGAAGTTTTCATAAACTTGAACCTTCTCATCATAGGTTTCTGGATCAACAATCCACCCCGTATCTCTACTTGAAAAAATACCATCAAAATCCGTAAGTCGCTCTGAAAATTTATCATCCACAGCAGAATACAAATTGATTTCTCCATTCATAGCCGCATTTTGTAAAATGGTAAAAAATGGAGATTCAGGATATAAAAATGGTAAGTTCATTTTTTCCCTAACATCAATTACTCGCCATATTCTTTTTTCCCAAAAAACATCAGCTTCACGTGGCATTCGATGTTGTAAAACTTGACGGTCTTTCATTAAAGTTTTTTTTGTTATTCCATCTAATACTTCAACTTGTGAATAACTTACATTTGAAATAACAATACAAATACAGATTAAGAGAAAGCCCCCAGCTCCCGAAACTTCGGGAGAGCCTTTTTCTTTTGCCTTTCGGCAAGAGAAAAAATTTATTAATACTTGAATCACATTACTTTTAATCATTATTATTTTATTTTTTTGAGAATAAATAATTTTCTAAAATCACATTCCCCTGAACTTTTTCTCTTACCGAAAGGCAAAAGAAAAAGGCTCTCCCGAAGTTTTGGGAGCTGGGGGCTTAATTTACTGAATTTTAATACTCAACCCATTCAACTTTCTTGATGCCTTATCTCCAGGACATTTAACCCTCACTTGATCGAAAAAATAAGTATCTCCAAACCTAGCCCGATTAATCAAATTCCTAGCCTGACTAGAATATTTACCACCTTGATTTTTGACTACCTCTGCATCTCCTCTTTCAGGAACTCTAGTGATTTCATATCCCGCAACATTGCACCTTGCATCAAAATCAAAGTTTTCCAAAATCGCTAACAAACCTTTAAAAGCTTTAAACTTTGCAGGCGACATACCCGTCTCACCTTTCCGCCCCAATCGAATCACAGGATCAGGTATTCGCTTTACTCGATAAATAAAATTAGTAGGATCCAATCCACCGCCAGAGACTACAATTTTTGCCTCACCAACCTGGGTAGGTTTTACATTAAACTTACCATTTCGAATTTTTTCCAAACGGACATCATTACTCGAAACGTTCACATCTTTACTCGCAACTCCAGCGGCGGAAACGGAAAAAGGATTGTCAACACCTAAATAAAATACATTCATTTTATCAGCAGACGCCGTTACAGAACGCTCGCCTACTTCGTAATTAAATTTCTTGGTATAGGTTTTTACTTTTTTTGATATTGGATTGGTCATGGAAATCTCTGCTGTAAAACTTTGACTTCCAATTTCATTCGGACGAATATTAAACAATGCTTTTCCATTTCTCACTTCAATCGGTCGTCCATTTACTTTGATGGAAATATTATCAGCAGTCGTACTAAATGCAGATAGAAAAATTTCTGAAGACAATTCTTCTCCTTTGATAACGTAACTTTTATCAGCAGAAATGACTGCCGCATACTCATCAAATACAATTTTCTCTCCTTGCACTTTATTATAAAAATGACTTAGAATCGCACTCTCCGCAATCTTTACATCATTTTGAAATTTGGAAAGTATGGGCAAAACCGCCGCTACAGGCATCTGCTGAAATGTAAATTGTGCCCATGATTTTTTATCTGAATCCTCTGGAATCGGTTGCAACTCTAGAGGCAAAATTTTATCTAACAATTCTTTTTCATTTCCATCCTCAATCAAATCGAGTAATTGTTGTCGCACTTCAATAATTCGATTTTCCAATTCATCTCCTTTGCCTTCATTGACAAAAAGTCGAGTCGCAGGTTCTTTTTTCTGTTTGGCTTTAGGTTCATTATTTTCATCCAACCCTCCAGAAGTTGCTATCAACTCTTCTCTTAAATCTCCAACATATTGATAGAATTCTTTTACTAAAATTTGCGCTTCATTCGCTTTATCTTTAAAAGGAGCAAATTGCGAATAGGCATCTGCTTGTTGTTCAATTGCAGAAAACAATTGTCCATTGGAATCTCCCACAATTCGACTACTTTCTCCAATACTTTTATCCATGGATAAAAAAGCATTCAATACTTCTGCGGAAACATTGAGTGCCAACATACAAGTTAAAACTAGATACATCAGATTTATCATCAACTGACGAGGCTCTTTAGGTAATGACATAGGTTTAATATTTGACCTCAACCAATTAAGGCTGAAGAAATTAGATAATAAAATTCATAACAAGACATTAACATCTACTCTCAACCAAGTGCGTTACTTAGTTGAATTAAAAATAAGATGGGCTAATTTTTAAAATCCAATGATCTTAAAAACTGACTTTTCTTAAGTCCGTAAATGTTCTGTTGTCTTTTTTGTAAAAATTGATTTGAAACAATCTTAAAATGAAAAGTGAATTTTTATAACAATTCATTTTCATTTTGGAGGAATTTGCTAGCATAACGGTAAGGAAAAAAAAAGTAACATTTTTTCATAGGAAAATTTGAATTTTATACCGAATTTAATTCGAGGTGTCGTGTATATTGATTTAGATTTTGTCGATAATCGAGGCAAAAAAAGTAGGGATAGCCTAGCTATCATGAGGCTTTTTAACGAAGAGTAGCGGCGAAAGATAATTCAATATGTACGACATATATTATTAAATTCGGTACAAGTTTTACTACAATTATTTTTTAATTTTAATCATCTTGGTAATGTATCATCATTCTATAATCTAGAAAATATTATGAGTACTTTTTCGCTTAGAAAAACATGTTATAGAGTTCAATGTAACAAAAGGATAAAATATATCAAATCTTCCTCCTCTTCAACTAAAAGTTGATCAAAAGGAAAAGTTTGAAAGGAGACTTGAAAATCAATCTTTCGCATCTCCCAAATGGATCATATTTTATTTTTTATAAAAATGATTTATTGGAATATTCAGGTAAGTTTATCAAGGCTGAGAGGAATTAGGTGACTTTAAAAAACTATATTTTCAACAACAAGCCTTCCATTCCTTTCTTAATTTTTTCTAAAGAAAGGATGCTATCTCGTAAATTAACAATACGTTTTTTATTCTCGCGGATTTCTTGTTTTGCACCTTTGATAGTAAAACCTCTTTCTTTTACGAGTCGGTAAATGATTCGCATTTGCTCAAGATTCTGAGCGGTGAAGCGACGTTCTCCCTTGGTATTTTTTGCTGGTCGTAAAATATCAAATTCATTTTCCCAAAATCGAATTAAAGATTTTGATACGCTAAACATTTCTGCCACCTCTCCTATCGACCAGTATAATTTTGTGATTTCATTGTCTTTCATTGACATAATAGTATGCATTTATATGTGAAAGAAATCCCTTTTTCATTTCACTAGGTAACAAGCAAAGAAAAAATTAGTCATTTTGACGAGGTTATTTTGCTTCTAGTTTTTCTTTAAAAGAAGGAGTATTGTTAATACTATGATTGATTTTAAAGTAAAATAGGAGCAAAAGAATCGGTCCAAATGATTAAGTTATTCCTTACTTGTTACCTTAGTGCAATATATGTACCATTGAAAAGAATCACAAAGATTTATGGAACTAAATTTTTGTAAGTCATTGATTTGTAGGAAGTTATATGATTGTAATGTCAAAAGTGAATTAGTGAATTGGTTAAATAGTTAATTAAGCAAATTGGTGATCAAAAATATTGCGATCCGAATTTCGATTCGCGCTAACCTAATGAACCATTAAACCAATTCACTAATCCCACTTTTGACATTACAATCATAAAAAAGCCTCGAATTTTCAAGTTGAAAATTCGAGGCTTTTTTTAAGTTTTAATTCGCTGTTTCTTTTTACTCTTTGCCGCTTCTTTGAAATATTTATAAGGTACCCACAACATTCCAAAGCATTCGCCCTCTTCTTTTCCTAAATGTTTATGATGCACTTTGTGTCCTTTCCGCAATGCTTTGAAATAAGCGTTATCTATATTTTTAAATAATTTAAATCTTTGATGGATAAAAATATCATGTACAAAAAAGTACGCTGCGCCATATGCTGCTATTCCAAATCCTACCCAAAATCGGTAGTCGTAACCTGCTTCATTTCCAAAATAAATCAATGCAATACTTGGTGCCGCAAAAATGACAAAGAACAAATCATTTTTTTCGAATGGATGTGGGTACTTGGGTTGGTGATGATCTTCATGTAAATACCAAAGGAAACCATGCATTACATATTTATGTGTACACCATGTTATGCCTTCCATTACCAAAAATGTTCCTATTAATATTAGTATGCCTTGGAATATCATTGTTTACTTTTTTTAAGTAATCGCCAAATTTATTTAGCTGATTGAAAACCTATTAATTTTGACAACTCGCCAATTGAAATTGGCAGTTACAGTAAATTCAATTGCAATTTTAAGAAACATCTGCAAGTCAATAAAAATTTTCTTGGATTAGAAATTCTAATTCTTTCATGCATAATTCGTTGAGCAGGTAACGTTTCTATTTTTTTAAATAAAGAAATATAATATCGGTATGCTGCATATACTCCCAGTCTAGCACTCTTTGGTAATTGTTTAATTCCAATCAAAGCTGCTTCAAAATCTCTTCGAATATCTTCTTCGATTTCTAGTTTTTGAGTTTGACTAAATTTCTCAAAATCAACTCCTGGAAAATAGGTTCTTCCCATTCCATCAAAATCCGCTTGAATATCTCGAAGAAAATTTACTTTTTGAAAAGCAGCACCCAATCGCATTGCAGATGGCTTCAAATGTAAATACTGTTCTTCATCGCCATCTGTAAAAACTTTTAAACACATCAACCCCACTACTTCTGCTGAACCTAAAATATATTGTTGATAGGAAGCAAGGTCGTGAAAATTTTGGTGCAGATCCATTTCCATAGAATCCAAAAAAGTATCAATCAATTCCATATTGATTTCATACCGATTCACTACTTCTTGAAAACTATTTAAGATGGGATTTAGACTGATCTTTTCTTCTATTGCTTGGTAAGTTTGTTGTCGAAATTCCGTTAGCATTTTTTCTTTATCATAACCATGAAAGCTATCCACAATCTCATCTGCTAATCTTACAAAACCATAAATACCATAAATAGGTGCGTGAATTTTTTTATTCAAAAGCATGATGCCCATAGAAAAACTAGTACTATACAAGCGGGTAGTCGATTTACTAATTTTATGGGACAAGGTGTCATACAATTCTTTCATAATCAGGAGTTTACGTATTTTGTTGAACGTGAATTTAAATAAAATAATAGAGTTACTCAGGATATGTACGAATAATTTTAGTCGTCGGGTTTTTTAGCCTTTAAATAACTGTTTTTTGTGTGTTTGCTCCAATCAGATTTTTAAAATCTTTGGGCAAATCAAACACCTGCTTTCCCACCAAATCCGCTGCAACCATCCCTGAAATCAAAGAAGGTGGAACTCCTGGCCCAGGTGTAGTCAATTGACCTGCGTAGTACAAATTTTGTACTTTCTTACTCTTCATTTTGGGTTTAAAAATAGCAGTTTGAAACAATGTATTCGCAAGTCCATATGCATTTCCTTTAAAAGAATGATAATCCTTTTTAAAGTCTTTGACAGAATAACTTTTTTGATAAACAATACTTTCACGGATATTTACACCACATCTTTTTTCCATTCGAGTCATCACTTTATCAAAATATTTTTGCCTTAATTCTTCGTTATCCTCTAGGTCTACAGCAATAGGAATTAAGATAAAAATATTCTCACTTCCTTGAGGGGCAATGGTGTCATCTGTCTTGGAAGGACAACACACATAGAAAAGAGGACTTTCAGGATATGCGGGATTTTTATAAATCGCTTTTGCATGTCCTTCAAAGTCTGCATCAAAAAACAAATTATGATGATTGAGTTTTGGAATTGTTTTGTTAACCCCTAAATAAAAAATCAATGAAGATGGTGCGAGCGTTTGCTTGTCCCAATAATTTTTGGAATAGTGCCTATGTGAGGAGTCTAATAATTTCTGGTCAACATGATTATAATCTGCTGACGCAATGGTAACATCAGAACGAAATTGTGCCCCATTAATCTGAATGCCTGTAGCTTTTTTATTTTCTACAATTATTTTTTCAACCTCAGCATCCGTTTCAAATTGCACACCTTGTTCTACCGCAACCGACTTCATTGCTTTTACGATTTCATGCATTCCGCCCATTGGATACCAAGTCCCATCGGCTAATGCAGAATAATTCATTAAACTATATAGTGCAGGAGTATCCGCTGGCATTGCGCCCAAAAACAAAACTGGAAACTCCATCAATTGTATCAATTGAGGATGTTTAAAATAACTTCGAACATATTTATCAAAAGGCTTAAATACATGTAATTTCAATGCGCCCATCATCAAGCGAAAATCCATGATTTCAGTTACAGAAAGATTCGGTCTATACACTAAATCTTTGACTCCTACTTCGTATTTATATTTTCCTTCTTTCAGAAATTTTTTCAACTTATCTGCACTCCCTTTTTCTAAATTTTCAAACATCTCATAAATCCCTTCCAACTCAGCAGGAACATCCATCCTTTCTTCTCCTTCAAAAAAAATGGTAAACCCAGGGTCTAATTTTTTTAAATCATAATAATCGGAAGCGGTTTTTCCAAAACGATTAAAAAACACCTCAAATACATCAGGCATCCAATACCAACTTGGTCCCATATCGAAAGTGAATCCTTTTTCTTTGAATTGCCGAGCGCGTCCGCCGATCGTACTGTTTTTCTCAAAAACCGTTACATTCACGCCTTTTTGAGCCAAACTTGCCGCCGAAGCTAATCCAGCAAAACCAGAACCTATTATATGTGCAGATTTCTTAATCATAATTAAAGAAACATTATAAAAATAATTTTGTTTAATCTTATAGGCTAAAAAATTAAACAAAATATTTTGATTCAAAAATCGATTATCGATTCAGAATTGTGGAAGATCGTATCTTTTCTATAATTCGACTCCCATTTAGGAATGGAAAAAATAACAAATGCAGTTTTTGACGGTCTATTTTTTCGCCATCTTTTCCAAAAAAATACCATTAACAACTTGGCTTGTAACATCTTATATATGTTCAAGACCATCCTTTTGTTCATTGCTCAGCTTCCAAACGGAAAAACGGGTAGAGCTTTTAAAAATGATGAAAAAATTAAGGAACGAAAGGAAGTAAAACTAGATGAAAAAATTCTTCAAAAATACGCAGGAATCTACGAAATCGATCCAGGATTCGAATTAAATTTCTTTATTGAAAATAATGAACTTTGGGTCATCGCCCCAGAAGAACCTAAACTTCAAGTATCTGCCGAAGGCAACCATAAATTCTTTTTAAAGGATGTAGATGCTCATCTTGAATTTAAAGAACATGAAAATATAATTATTGAGGTTTAGGGAGTAGGAATGAAACTCATACTGCCTCCAAAAAAGAATCTTAGTATTTTGTTCTATCATATTAAATAATGGTATAACTTTTGAGCTAAATTCTTGAAGGCTGAATTCAATTTCGGTCTTCAAACTGAAATATTTGAAACCTTTTTTTTAATCAATCGTTTTAAATATTTTACGCCTAAATTTTAAACAAACACATTAATTAAAAACTAAGTTTCCAGCCTTAAAAAAATTACTCACACGCCATTAATAGTTTTTAAAACTTAATCTATTACGCTTTAGATATAAGATTATACTATTTAGTTAATTGCTAAATATCAAGACTATAGGGCGTGTGTTAGTTATCATTTAAGAGTTCTCGCTTCGGTGAGAACTCTATTTTTTTTGCCTAAACCAAAGGGTTTTATATTTTTGTAAAAAGTATAAAATGGAATTCGAAGCCAAAATTGATAATTTTCATAATGATAATGTGTATGGTCATCATCTCATTATCCCTGAGGAAGTTGTGGAATATTTTTCTAAGAAAAAAGTCAAACGTTTTATTTGCACTTTAAATGATGTACATTCATTTCCATGTGCCATATTGCCTAAGAGAGGTATTCATTTTATTCATATCAATGCAGAAGTTCGTAAAAAATGTAGACTCCAAATAGGTTCAAAAGTTCAAGCCACTTTAAAACCTGACACCAGTAAATATGGGATGCCGATGCCCGAAGAAATGGACGAACTCCTCAAAATTGATGATGAAGCCAATGATTTTTTTCATGCCTTAACCAAAGGCAAACAAAGGAGTTTACTTTACATCATCGGAAAACCTAAGAGTTCTGATATCCGACTCAAAAAAGCAATTGTCGTAACAGAACACCTCAAAAGGTTGAATGGCAAATTGGATTTTAAAATACTAAATCAAGACTTCAAAGATTATAACCAACGATAAAAGTAAAAAGGCTATTCACTATTGCGAACAACCTTTTTCGAAAAGATGAATAATAACTTCAATTATTATTTTCATCCAACTAATCAAATTTCTTAAATGTCGTAATTAGTGATTGGTAACTCGTTATTGGTTTCGATTTACCAATCACTAATAACCAATCCTACGGAGTATAATAATCCTTCGGATTTACTTTCTTTCCATTCTTAATCACCTCATAATGAAGATGCGGAGCCGTAGACATTCCAGAACTTCCTACTAGCCCAATTACTTTTCCTTTTTTAATAGTTTCTCCTACTTTCACTTTTAATTTACTTAAATGTGAATACTTTGTTTTATAAGTTTCATCATGTTGTACAATAATGTAATTACCATGTCCATTTTCCATTTCATCTTCTGTTAGGCAACAGAAGTGATCTAATATTTCATTTTGAAGGGGAGCATAATTTAAACCTAATTCTTCTAGCTTTTTTTCTATTAATAAAACTTGCTCCTCATTTAGTTGTGGTTTCATGAGGTCGTAGTTTTAGGTTTTAAAATTAAATGCATCGCATTGATAAACTCTTGAAATTCTGCTAGTTTATTGACATTAGCTTTCTTTCCTTTTGCGGTGAGCGAGTAATATTTACGCATTCGTTTTCCTATCATTACTTGCTGAGTTCGAACAAGGCCGTTCTTTTCAAGTTTATGTAACGTAGGATAAAGTGCACCTTCTGTTAAAATCATTTTCCCTTCAGAAATGGATTTAACATGTTGAGTGATTTCGTAACCATACATTTTTTGTTCCTCCGCAAGGAGTTTTAAAATGATGGTTTGCAAAGTCCCTTTGGTTAATTCATTTGATAACATATAGTAAATATACCTAAGAATTTTAGGTATGCAAATTTTTACCTAAGAAAATTAGGTATATTAACGATTGTTAAATGGTTTTGCTTCGCAATTGTTCGATTGTTATCGAATATTTTTGATTCACCAATATTCGACAACAATCGAACAATTGCGAAGCAAAACCATTTAACAATCAAAAAAATCAAAAAGCGGAGCCCGTACCTAAGCACGAACTCCGCTTCATTATTTTTATAATAAAAAATTACGCAATAAAAAACGGTCAGCAAAAGCGGACCACTACATTTTACTGTAGTGTCACTTCTCTTTCTTCAATCATCTTACGGATGTTGATCAATGCATATCGCATTCGCCCCAAAGCCGTATTGATGCTAACACGTGTCAATTGTGAAATTTCTTTAAAACTCATATCTGCATAGTGACGTAAAATCACAACCTCTCTTTGTTCTGGAGGTAAAGCATCTACTAATTTTCGAATCTTTTGATGTGTCTGACTTTTCATGATGGATTGCTCCGCATTGTCATCATCAGATTTCAATACATCAAAAATATCGAAAGTTTCAGTTTGAGATACTTTTGGACGACGTTTGTTACGTCGGAAATAATCTACACACATATTATATGAAATTCGCAAAGCCCATTGCAAAAATTTCCCTTCGTGATTATATTTTCCTTTACGTAGTGTATCAATAATCTTGATAAACACTTCTTGGAAGATATCCTCAGCGAGTGCTGTGTCTTTAACGAATAAATAAATTTGAGTGTAAATTTTTGCCTTGTGGCGAGTTAATAATTCCTCGAAGGCTTTTTCGTTACCATCTAGGTAACTGATAATCAATTGCTGATCGTTCAATGGTGTAACTTGCATAACTACTACAATATTAATGTTAAATAAAAATTGGTCTTTGAAAAATATTTAAAATTTAAAGTGTAGAAGTTATTCGATCTATAGACAATTAATTTTTATGAAGAAATATGTTTAAAAAAGATAGATTTATCTGTTAGAATCAAAATCTGTTCCCAAGATAAGGGATTATTATATCTGTCGCCAATTTTTTTTTCATGATTAAGAAAAAATTAACGAAAACGTTAAATACTTTACATTTATTGCAAGCTGTTGAAAAATATACAGAATAAAGGTAAAATAGCTCAATCCTAGTCTATTTTGTCTTTATTTTTTTAACAAAAAAACACCCAACTAATTGATTTTCAAGGAGTTTTACTTAGAATTTATTTGATTATTCTTCGAGTAATTCTTTGACCTTTTTGGATAATTTGAATAATATAATGTCCTTGATTCCAGTTAGAAGTATCAATTTTTAAAAAATTATCTTTTTCATAAAAATCCCCATTTTGGATTTTTTTACCTGAAATATCGAAAATTTCAAAAAAAGCAGTATTTCCAAAAGCAGTCCCTGCCTCTATCGTAAAACTATTCTCAACTACGGTTGGATATACTTTAATTTCATTTTTACCTAAAGTTTGAACTGCAAGAATTTCACTATTCTCATTTTTCCCATCGAAATCGACTTGCTTTAAACGATAATAATGAACTCCTTTCTCTACATCAATATGTAAAAAATTATAAGTCTGCTGTATTGAAATCGTCCCAGCTCCTTCTACCCTACCAATCTCATCAAAAGTAATTCCATCCCAACTATGCTCTATTAAAAAATACGCATTATTATACTCTGAGGCAGTAGTCCACTTTAATTGAACATCGGCTTCAACGACATTGGCTTCAAAATTGATCAATTCAATAGGCAGTCCTAATGCGTTGCTACCATTTGGAGTCACTTCCGTTTCATCTAAATATACCCAACTTCCCGTTCCATCTGAAGTTCTTGCTACTCCAACATTATTTCCTGCACCTGTAGAATTATAACTCCCTGCACTTCCTGCTATATCAATATTTTCGGAAGAACATCCAGTAGTTGATGCAGAATTAATCGTTCCTTCATTAGCTGGAAGGTTACCCGCAGAAGGGCTTTCATAAATTACCCCATCCAATAATGAAGGTGTTGCTGCTGGATTATAAATACCTACAAATTCACCCGAGTTTGTCAGTTCCATAACTTTTGAACCTGTCGTACATCCACAAGTTTCGACATCCAAATCAAGTGCGGTAGTCCCATTTCCACCAGGAGTATTCGCATAAGTTGCTTTTCCTATTACAAAAAATCCATCTGTAGGAATTGTCGTTCCTGATGGAATCGTAATCGTCCAATCTCCGTCAGTCACAATATAACATCCAATATCAGTCCCTGCAGTTCCATGTAATTCAATCCATTCACCAGCAGTATTTCCACCATCTGCATTACCTGTTGGTGGGTCATACACAATTTCATTTAAAGTAACTTGAGCAAAAATAGAACAGTAGAGGAATGTGAAAAGGAATGTGAAATATTTTCTCATCGTAATTGTTTTAGTGAACAATAGATGGAGGGCTTTAAATTAAGAAGGAGTTTCTTGTTTATTAGATTGGATTCGATTATGGCATTTCAATTTGTTTGCCAATTTATTGTTAGAACAAAAAATCCCTAATTCTTATAATTTAAAATTAGGGATTTGTCCGTTGTAAGTCCAAATCAAAAATGATAATTCAAAATCAAAGAAATAGGAGAAATATAAAATGAACGAAGACTATAATCTTCTCGACTGTCTTCATCTTTTCGATATGCAAATTGTATCAGGTAACTCGATTCTGTCAAAAGTGATAGCCTTTCATTAAAATTATATTGAATACCAACCAAAGCTTGTCCTCCTAATCTGAGTGTAAGCAACGAATTCACTTGAGGTTCTTGAGATCCAAAACTTATAGATTCTGATTTGCTAAAACTTACTCTGGGAAGTACCTCCCATCCATAGTATGCTGTCCATCTTTGAGAAATATTTCGATAATATTCTCTCCCAAAAAGAAAATTAAAACTTACCGATTGTGAGGTTTGAGAATTTGCAGGATTTTTACCCCAGTTAATACTTCCTCCTATTCCATACCTCCATTTTTTTCCATTGTTCCCTTTTTTGTATAAAACTAAAATGCTAGGCGTTGATCCAGTTGCTTCATTAAAACTCAAAAACCGTAACGCAAAATCGGTAAAATTAAATCCTACTTGTTTTGTATAACGTTCAGAATAGGAGGATTCATTTAAGGTTTGAGCTTGAAGATAACTTCCAAGAATCATAAAAAATAGAATAATAATTAAATTTTTCATAGCAATGATGTTTTGGTTAAATAAAGTCCGCAAGGTATTTCTTAATCAAAAAAAACAAATACAAATTAACAATATTAATGAATTTTTAAACCTACTTAAATTTTTCAAAAGATAGCTTTACTCATTCACATTTTATTTTTTTCACTTAAAAAAAACTTAAATGAGTCAAGGTTTGACTTGAAAATCAAGCCTTGACTTCTACTTCTATTGATGTACTTATTGGTATTGATGCGCTCATAAGTCAAAGCCTGACTTTTCAAGTCAGACCTTGACTCGTGTACTCAAAAAGAGGAAATAAAAACAATCATTTCTTAACCTTATTTTTTCCATCAAAAAATCCTAATTTCGCTTTCTTAATAAAAAAGAATCTATGCCTACAAAAAAAGAAACTGCTGTACTCGAAAAGTCTAGAAAGGATAAACAATACGATGGTATTTTTATTAAAGGTGCCAAGGGGAATAATTTAAAAAATGTCGATTTGGTGATTCCTCGAAACAAACTTGTTGTAGTAACAGGTGTATCGGGTTCTGGAAAATCTTCGATTACCATGGACACCCTGTATGCTGAAGGGCAACGTCGATATGTGGAAAGTTTATCGAGTTATGCTAGGCAGTTTTTGATGCGGATGAAAAAACCTGAGGTGGATTACATCAAAGGGATTTGTCCTGCCATTGCAATTGAGCAAAAAGTAAGTACTCGAAACTCTCGTTCGACAGTAGGTTCTTTGACGGAGATCATTGATTACTTGAGATTGTTGTATGCAAGGATTGGAAAAACATTTTCACCTATCAGCGGAAAGCAAGTACGTAAGCATGAAGTGCAAGATGTTGTGGATTTTATTCAAAGTCAAAAGGCAGGTGACAAAGTACAACTCTTTATTCCCCTCCAACAAAAATATCGTGATCGAACCTTAAAGCAAGAGTTAAATCTTTTGCTACAAAAAGGATATTCCCGATTGTATTTTAAGAAAAAATTACAACGTATCGAAGATGTACTCGAAGAAGGTAATTTAAAATTAGAAAAGACGGTTACCTTTTATGAGAAAAAAGACATGCGAATTTTGATTGATCGATTTGCAGTTCGGGAAGATGATTTGGAACATCAACAACGGATTGGAGATTCTGTCAATACGGCTTTTTATGAAAGTGAAGGGGAGTGTATTGTTGAGGTAATGGAAAAAGAAACTAAAAATTTCAACAACCGATTCGAATTGGATGGAATGGAATTTATAGAACCCTCGCATCAATTATTTAATTCTAACAATCCTTTTGGAGCTTGTCCATCTTGCGAAGGTTTTGGAAGAGTGATGGGCATTGATGAAAACAAAGTAATTCCAAATCCATCGCTTTCCGTTTTTGATGGAGCGGTTGCTTGTTGGAAAGGAGAAAAACTAGGTCGATGGTTGGATCTGTTTGTGACTGCTGCGCATAAATTTAATTTCCCAGTTCATCGCCCTTGGCAAGACTTGACTAAGGAACAAAAGAAATTGGTTTGGAAAGGGAATCAACACTTTAATGGTATCCATGATTTTTTTGCGGAGCTAGAAGAAAAAACCTATAAAATTCAAAACCGAGTCATGCTCGCTCGCTATCGAGGCAAAACTACTTGCCCTACTTGCGATGGTGGTCGCCTTCGACCTGAAGCTACTTATATCAAAATAGATAAAAAACCTATTACGGATTTGCTCGACATTCCACTTGATGAGTTATTGGTTTTTTTCCAAAAAATAAAACTGGATAAGAACGATGCTGAAATTGCAAAGCGATTGTTATTGGAAGTAGAAAATCGGTTGCAATTTATGTTGGATGTAGGTTTAGGATATTTGACTTTGAGTAGAAATTCTGCAACACTTAGTGGTGGCGAAACGCAACGAATCAACTTGACTCGAACGCTAGGAAGTAACTTGACCAGTTCACTTTATATTTTGGATGAACCAAGTGTAGGCTTGCATCCAAGAGATACGGATCGGTTGGTTAAAGTTTTAAAATCACTTCGAGATTTAGGAAATACAGTTGTGGTTGTTGAACATGAGGAAGATATTATTAAAAATTCGGATTACTTAATTGACATGGGCCCAGAGGCCGGTATTCATGGTGGTGAGGTAGTTTTTGCAGGAGATTATAAAAAGATTTTTAAACTCGCCAAAGATAGTTTGACCACAGGTTATATGAGTGGTCGAATGGAAATTCCAGTTCCAAAAATTCGTAGAAAATTTACGGATGCGATTGAAATAAAAGGAGCTCGACAAAATAATTTAAAAGGGATTGATGTAAAATTTCCTTTGAATACTTTGACCGTTGTAAGTGGAGTTTCAGGTTCAGGGAAAACCACTTTGGTCAAACAAATTTTATATCCAGCATTAAAAAGACATTTGGGCGAAGCGTATCCTATTGCACCTGGTATGCATGATGAACTTTCTGGGAGTTTGAAAAAATTGACTCAAGTAGAAATGGTCAATCAAAATCCAATCGGAAAATCCTCTCGTTCCAATCCTGTAACTTATGTCAAAGCATACGATACCATTCGAAAATTGATGTCGGAACAACAGCTTTCAAAAATCAGGGGATATTTACCAAAACATTTTTCTTTTAATGTGGATGGAGGTCGTTGCGAAACTTGTAGTGGTGATGGCGAACAAGTCGTAGAAATGCAATTCCTCGCTGATGTCAGATTGGAATGTGAGGAATGCAAGGGCAAAAGATTCAAAGCTGAAGTTTTGGATGTTCGATACAAAGACAAAAACATTTATGAAATTTTAGATTTGAGTATTGAGGAGGCTTTAGAATTTTTTGCAGGGGCAAAAGATGTCGTTAAAAAAATTACACCATTATATAATGTTGGTTTGGGGTACATCAAATTAGGGCAATCTTCTTCTACCCTATCAGGCGGTGAAGCGCAACGGGTAAAGTTGGCTTCGTTTTTAACTAAAGAAAGAGTAACGGAAAAAATCCTTTTTATTTTTGATGAACCTACAACGGGTTTGCATTTTCATGATATTCAAAAACTATTGGATGCGCTCAATGCGTTGGTGGAAAAAGGGCATACGGTTCTAGTGGTGGAGCATAATATGGAAGTGATAAAATCTGCGGATTGGGTGATTGACCTTGGTCCTGATGGGGGAAAGAATGGTGGTAATTTAGTTTTTCAAGGGACACCTGAAAAGTTGGCTAAAGTGAAGGGGAGTTATACAGGTCAATTTTTGAAAGAGAAGTTAGGTTAAACGTTTTACGATTGACGTTGGACGTTAGACGGTTTTTTTCGAATACTTTTGATACTCACCGAATGAACGTGTAACGTAAAACGTTTAACATCCAACGTTCTCTAATTCATTTGAACGCCAGAATTTTTAGCATAGCTTTCAATGATTTCAATAAGAGATTTTGAAGTTTTATCTCGACCAAATTCTCCATCGAGTACATCGTGTTCTACTTCGGCAGTCAGTTTTCTATAATCCAATTCATCCACTAATTCAAAGTCCAATTCAAAATCTTTTTCAGAACTGACTAGCGTTAATTTTTCCTCGTTTAAATCTATTCGCTGCAATTTCGACCAATCCCATTTATCAATAAAATAATCATCGTAAGAAAAAGAGTTATCATCCAAATAAATGGTTGGGTTAGAATTTATCAAAACTTGTACCCAATAGTACACACCTAGCAATGCAAATATTATGGTATCAAAACTTTGTAAATTTCCATACGCCTGAACGTAGGCAACTCCTAACAATGCTAATACAAGTCCTTGTGCCAATAAATTAATTTGATATTCGCTCTTTTTTATCAAACTAACAATATTGATATTTCCCTTCAAACGATAAAAAACAACTCGCTTCAAAACTAAATAGGCACACATCCCAAATAGATATACTTTTACCCCAGACATATAGTAATGAGAAAAAGATTGATTCAATCTCAATGGATCATTGATAAGTGTAATGATACCTACGATAAGAAAAAACCAAGTAAAATTTGAAATAAATCTAAACATCAGTTATTTATGAATTAAGTAGCGATAGTTGTTTTAAAAATCAGTCTCGAAAAGTAAACGATTATTTGCCAAAAAGAAACTAATTCTTTTCGATTAACAACTCATTAACCTATTGACGATGGACGGACGCTTCTACCGTCAATCATCATCCAATCTTTCTATTTGTGGTTTATCTTTCAATTTTTCTTTTAGTTTTTGAATTTCTCGCTCTTTGTCTTTAAGCTCTTGCTCTTGTTGAAAATTCTTCTTTTTCTCCTCCCATTGATTCTCCCAATTTTCTTCAGCAAGATGTCGTTGCTTGATATATTCATTGATAAATAAAATAATCAAAACTATTGGGATGGCGAAAATGAGTAATCTTACCATGACTATTTTTTTTGTTTAAAAAATATATTTACAAAATTACATTAAATCCAATTATAATGTATATGTTCACACTTGCTCTTCCACTTTTATGGAACACTATATTTATATAGGGCTATCCTATAACCACTTGAATGCAATCTTATACACACGCTAACATAAAAAAACGTGAAGATCGCAAAAAATTAAAACCGCAAACTTTTGTTTGCGGTTTTTCTAATTTATGAAATACCACATTTTACAATTTGCTAATATCTACTAGTTTTAGCCTTTTCTTACTATATGCTTAGAGATTCTTTTTAGAATTTATTACTTTTAAAAATAATAGTAAATGTCAGGTTTTTCATAGAGTATTGTCTGTTTTTTTCTTTTCAGGTACTCTATTTTTACCTTCACTCCAAAATCGTTTACCCAATAACAACTCAAAAAAAATGGTAATAATGATTTTATCATTTCTATATAATAAGTTCTTGTCTATAATTAGTTATAGACAAGAACTTATCAAATAAAAAACACAATTTTTACCCATAAAGTGATTCTAAGATTTGTCTTTCTATTCTTACTTACCCTATCCTCTTTTGCGCTACATGCCCAAGAGTACATCACTAATGTACAACATTATCTTCTTGACAAAGGCTTAGAAACTCGTAATATAAAGACTGCTTTTAAGGATAGTCAAGGCTTTATGTGGTTCAGTACTGATATAGGTGTTTATCGTTTTGATGGCTATCAATTCAAGCATTTCCATAAAAATAAAACTACTAACGCCCCTATTTTTACAAGTCGGATGACAGAGGATGATGAGCAGAATATCTGGTTTTTTCACCCTAATGCACAAGGTGAATCTAAGGATGTTTCTATTCTTCCTTTTGGGAGAGATACCTTAGTGAATATCTACGATTTTTTTAAAGAAAAATTACCCTTCCCTACTCAAGATATTAGTAAAATTGATTTTCAACAGACTACCTCTAATATTTGGATGATAAATATGCAAGGCGAAGTTTATGAATATTCCAAAGGTACATTTACAAAGATTTTAGATATATCAACTGCTCCTTTTGAATATTCCAAAATCTATGGGTATGGGCCTACCCAAATTAGAAAAGATCAAAATGGAAATAGGTGGGTAACAACACTTACCCAATTATTCAAGATAGCACCTAATGGAAAAATTGAAAAAGAAATCCCCCTTCCCTTCCCTACTACTTTTGAAATAGATGCATCTGACCACTTATGGTTTAGTCATATTGAGGAAGGGTTATTTCTTTTGGAGGGAGATAACCTTATTCAAAAAGATCCTTTTATTGATACATACGATAATAATTATGGGCATTATTATATAGATAGCCAATATCCATATATCGTAGCCTCTAAGACTAATAAGACCTTTGATTTCATAGTTTATGATACTCAAGATGGCAAAAAAATTGATTTTAAAAATTTAGAATTGCCATCAGTAACCACTCCTATTTCCAGTTTTTTTATAGAAAATATAAATACGATTTGGGTATGTAGTTTCAATGGGATATACCGTATTCATGTTACTAGAAATCCATATTTTCAATATATCAATGAGCATAGTACTCGTGGGATTATTCGAGGAAATAATGACAAAATATGGGTCGCTTCTTATGGCGGTTTTTTTGAATTGGACTCGGAAAAGAATAATGCTTCTCAACTTATTGATAAAAAAATTAATGTCGCTCAAGGCATAAAAAAAGATAATGAAGGTAATTATTGGATGGGATATATGTCCTCTAAGATTTATAAATTCGAAAACTCCAATTTTGACGAAGCCAAAATTTATAACTTAAAAGCCGCCGAAAACGTAGGAGACATATATACGGTTCATCAAAACAATATGACTAATACTTATTGGGCTGGAACTCAACGAGGACTTTATCATTACGACTTACAATCAGATAGTTTTACTATTTACTCCAAAACAAATGGCTTTGATGAAATTAATACTTCCCTCATCAGAGATATTAAAGATGTCGATAGTTCTAAAAACATATTAGTTGCTTCTTCAAAAGGTATTTTTCAAATAGACCCCAATAGAGGAATTACGAATCATTTTTGTTCCCAAAACAATAATTTCCCGTTTGATTATATCAACTTTATTCATACCGATTTACAAGATGGAACCCTTTGGATGGGTACTGCTCAAGGTGGATTGATTCATTGGGATTTTCCCTCAGGAGAACCTCGTCAGATTACAACTAAAGATGGCCTTACAGATAATATGGTCTATGCGGTGTATGAAGATGAGGATGGGTTTTTATGGTTGCCTAGTAATAATGGTTTGATGCGATTCAATAAGAAAACAGAAGAGGTCAATACCCTTACTACCAATGATGGAATTTCTCATAATGAATTTAATTATCAATCTCATTTTCAAGATAAAGATGGGAGACTATACTTTGGAGGATTAAGAGGAGTTAATGCTTTTCATCCTAAGGAAATTAATTTATCAAATGCAAATGCAAAAATCCATCTTAGAAATATCGAAACTTTGAATTTTCAAACAGGGGAAATGATTTCAATGTGGGATGACTATCAGCAAACAAAAAATATTGAATTTAATACCAATGATAAATCCATTAAGTTGTCATTAGCTTTGCTCGATTATGATAATCCTGACCAAAATAGTTTTAAATATAAAATAGATGGTTTAGAGAATAATTGGAATAATATAGAAGGTCGTTCTCTTCGATTTAATGGATTCCCTTATGGTAAATATACGCTTTTGATAAAAGGTAAAGATCCTCATGGACAATGGTCAAATGAAATTCTAAAAATCCCAGTTTGCATTATTCAACCTATTTATAAAACATGGTGGTTTCTTGCCATAGCTACACTTCTAATTATTTGGGTTACTGCAAAATTAGTTTCCTATAGAAAAACTGCATTACTCACTAAAAGGAATTTAGAACTCGAACAAGAAGTCTCTAAACGTACTGCAGAACTTCAAAAAGATAAAGAGGTCATAGAAAAACAAGCAAATGAACTTCAAAAAGATAAAGAAGTTATAGAAAAACAAGCAGATGAACTTCAAAAGTTAGATGCGCTAAAAACTCAATTTTTTGCAAATGTAACACATGAATTACGTACCCCCTTATCACTTATTATTGGCCCATTAAAGCACTTGATGAATACCACTCAACTGGATGAAAAAACATTGAGATCATTAAGTGCTATCGCACAAAACGGAGAAACGCTAAAAGATTTGGTGGAAGAAATTCTTGACTTGAGTAGATATGATTTACATAAATTACAACTGAATAAACAACCTGTCCACTTTCTTTCTAAAATCAAAAAATGCGCAGCAGGCTTTGATATTCAAGCGCAACAAAGAGAAATAGATTTTCAATTACTTTTTCAGTTACCTCTTGATATTCAACTCAATGTTGACTCCAGAAAAATTCAAAAAATTGTAACGAATCTCCTTTCTAATGCTTTTAAATTCTCTAAGTGTTGTGACCGAATTGTTTTAAATATTTCAGAACATGAAAACGAAATTCTTATTCAAGTGACTGATAGTGGTTCGGGAATCTCTGAAGAGGAATTACCTAAAATCTTTGATCGTTTTTATCAATCCAAACAAAATAGAACCGACCAAAATGGAGGTCTAGGTATTGGGTTGGCTTTATCTAGAAGCTTGGCCAAAATGATGGGAGGAACATTGACTGCGACCTCTACTTTAGGAATAGGAAGCACTTTTACTTTTAAATTTCCTAAGGAAGAGCGTTCCGAAAAAATTACTCAACAAAAAGAAATCGAAACACTCTTGGCTGAAGTGGGCAACGAAAAAGTCTCTTTTAATAAAAAAAATAAAAATACCGTTTTAATCGTCGAGGACACTCTAGGTATGCAAATTTTTATTCAAGACATACTCTCGCCTTATGTAAATACTATCATTGCAAATCATGGAATACATGCCTTGCAAATACTAAATAAAAATGGTAAAATTGATCTCATCATCTCTGATATCATGATGCCCGAAATGGATGGGTTTACCTTGTTAGATAAATTAAAATCTGATGAACGATTCCAATCTATTCCAGTAATTATGCTTACTGCACTTACCGCTAAATATAATAAAGACAAAGCAATTACATTTGGGGTAGATGATTATTTGACCAAGCCGTTTGATCCTGATGAATTGATTGCTACTGTAAGTAGTTTGTTAGAAAATGTAGCTTTGAGGAAAGAGGCTTATGTACCCGAAATAATTTCTAAAAATGATCTTGAGGTGAACATAAATTTACCTCCACTCGAATCAGCAGAATTAAAATGGTTAAAGCAATTAGAATCTTTATCTTTTGAAAAGGTGACAACTCCTAATTTTAAAATAGGACAGCTGGCATTTGAGATGGCTATCGGCGAACGACAACTCAACCGAAAGGTCAAAAAAATAACTGGACTTACTCCAGGTAATTATTTAAAAGAAATTAGACTTCAAAAAGCAAGACAACTTCTAGAAAACAAAGCTTACGATACGGTAGCCGAAGTTTCTTATTTGGTTGGATTCACTACTCCTCAATATTTTTCCAAATTGTATAAAAAGCGTTTTGGAAAACTTCCTTCAGATTATTTCAGATAATTAAGAGACTTTCTTAAAATTAGTTTGGATATTTTTTTATCGTGTATTTTTTTTGCCAAAAATACAGATCTGGTAAACCTTTCAACTCAATCAATAAAAATTGATCATTTCTTAATAATAGTGTAGAATGTCCAGTTTTTTATAATGAATTGTCTGTTTTTTTCCTGTTACGAGTTCTAATTTTACATTCTTCTCAAAATCGGTTTACCCAAAAAAACTTTAAAAAAAATAATAAACTAACATACAAACAAAACACAATTTTTACCCATAAAGTGATTTTAAAATCGATCTTTCTATTCTTACTTACCCTATCTTCTTTTGTGCTTACTGCACAAGAATACATTACTAATGTGCAACACTATCTTCTTGATAAAGGGTTGGAAACTCGTGATATAAAGACTGCTTTTAAAGATAGTCAAGGATTTATGTGGTTTGGTACAGACTTAGGTGCTTACCGTTTTGATGGGTATGAATTTAAGCATTTTCCCAGAAATAAAACTACGACTCCCCTCGCACTTACTGACCAAATAACAGAGGATGATGAGAAAAATATATGGTTTAATCATCCGAATCCGAATGCACGAAAAGATATTAATGATATTCTCATTCTTCCTTTTGGAAGAGATACCTTAGTCAGTATCTCTGATTTTTTTGGAGAAAAATTGCCTTTTCCTATTGAAGAAATTAGTCGATTTGATTTCCAACGAACTACCTCTCTTATTTGGATTACAAGTAAACAAGGACTAGTTTATGAATACTCTAAAGGTGTGTTTACAAAAATTTTAGATATAGCAAGCCATCCTTTTAAACCTTCCGCCCAAAAATATTGGACCTACATTAGAAAAGATAAAAATGGAAATCTCTGGATAGGCACCTACTCTAAATTATTTAAGATAGCTCCCAATGGAAAATTTGAAAAAGAAATATCTCTTCCTGCCTATATTATTTTTGAATTAGATCCATTCGATCGAGTGTGGTTAAGTAATTATGAAAGAGGAGTATTTCTTTTAGAGGAAGATAGTCTCATTAAAAAATTCCCTTTTATTGATCCATCCGTTCATAGAAATGGACATTTTTATAAGGATCCTCAATATCCATATATCATAGCATCTAAAAATAATAAAACCTTTAATTTCACACTTTACAATACTCAAAATGAGGAAAAGATTGATTTTGCTCAAATGGGAATTGAATCAGAAAAAAATACGATTTCCAGTTTTTTTATTGAGAATGAAAATACGATTTGGGTATGTACTTTTAATGGTATCTATCGAGTTCATTTTTCTAAGAATCCATTTTTCCAATATATAAATGAGAAAAGTACACGTGGAATTATTAGAGGAAATGATGACAAAATATGGGTAGCTTCTTATAGTGGTTTTTACGAACTGGATCCATTAAAAAATAATACTGCAAAACTTATTGATAAAAAAATAAAAGTTGGCCAAGGTATTACCAAAGACAACAAAAATGATTATTGGATGGGATATATGGATTCTAGGATTTACAAATTCAAGAATACCAATTTTAAGGAAGCTAAAAATTATAAGTTAAAAGCAGATGTAAACATTGAAGAAATATATACTGTCCACCAAGATATTATCAATGAAACCTATTGGGCAGGAACACAACGAGGACTGTACCACTATAATCTACCATTAGATAGTTTTATTATTTACCCAAAAACAAATGGCTTTGATGAAATTAATTCTTCTCTTGTTAGAGATTTTGAAGAAGTCAATAATTCTAAAAACTTATTAGTTGCTTCTTCAAAAGGAATTTTTCAAATAGATTACAATAAAGGAATTACGCAGCATTATTGTACCCAAAACAATAATTTCCCATTTGACTATATTAATTTTATTCATACTGATTTACAAGATGGAACACTTTGGATAGGTACCGCTCAAGGTGGTTTGATTCATTGGGATTTTCCCTCAGGCAAACCTCGTCAGTTTACAACTAAAGACGGACTTACCGATAACATGATTTATGCGGTGTATGAAGATGAGCATGGATTTTTATGGTTACCTAGTAATAATGGTTTGATGCGATTCAATAAAAAAACACAGGAGATTAATACGTTTACTGCCAATGACGGAATCGCTCATAATGAGTTTAATTATACCTCTCATTTTCAAGATAAAGATGGCAAATTATACTTTGGAGGATTGAATGGAATTACTGCTTTTTATCCTAAGGAAATTAATTTAACGAATTTTAATGCGAAGGTTTATCTTACAAATATCGAAACCTTGAACTTCCAAACAGGGGAAATGATTTCAATGTGGGATGACTATCAGCAAGCAAAAAGCATTGAATTTAATACCAATGACAAATCTATCAAATTATCATTTGCATTACTTGACTATGATGATCCTGACCAAAATAATTTTGTATATAAAATAGATGGCTTAGAGAATAATTGGAATAATATAGATGGTCATTCTCTTCGATTCAATGGACTCCCTTATGGTGAATATACACTTTTGATAAAAGGTAAAGATGCTCATGGACAATGGTCAAATGAAATCCTAGAAATCCCAGTTCATATTATTCAGCCTATTTATAAAACATGGTGGTTCCTTGCTATAGCTACACTTTTATTTATTTGGGTTGCTGTAAAATTAGTTTCCTATCGAAGGACTGCATTACTTACTAAAAGAAATTTGGAACTGGAAGAAGTAGTATCGCGACGTACAGAAGAACTTAAACGGGATAAAGAAGTTATAGAAAAACAGGCAGAAGAACTTCAAAAACTGGATGCGCTAAAAACTCAATTTTTTGCAAATGTAACACATGAATTACGTACGCCATTGTCACTCATTATTGGTCCGTTAAAACATTTAATGAATACCACTCAACTAGATGAAAAAACATTGAGATCATTAAAGGCTATCGCACAAAACGGAGAAACGCTAAAAGATTTGGTAGAAGAAATTCTTGACTTGAGTAGATATGATCTACAAAAATTACAACTGAATAAACAACCTGTCCACTTTCTTTCTAAAATTAAAAAATGCGCAGCAGGCTTTGATATTCAAGCGCAACAAAGAGAAATTGACTTTCAATTACTTTTTCAATTACCTCTTGATATTCAACTCAATGTTGACTCCAAAAAAATTCAAAAAATCGTAACGAATCTTCTTTCTAATGCTTTTAAGTTCTCTAAATGTTGTGATCGAATTATTTTAAATATTTCAGAACATAAAAATGAAATTCTTATTCAAGTGACTGATAGTGGTCCAGGAATCTCTGAAAAGGAATTACCTAAAATCTTTGATCGTTTTTATCAATCCGAACAAAATAGACATGAACAAAATGGAGGACTAGGAATTGGATTGGCGTTATCCAGAGGTTTGGCTGAATTGATGGGAGGTACATTAACAGCAACTTCTACTATTGGAAAGGGAAGTACTTTTACTTTAAAATTTCCTAAAGAAGAGAGCTTTGAACAGATTGTCCAACAAAAAGAAATCGAAACAATTTTGGCTGGAGTAAGCGATGAAAAACCATCTTTTAATAAAAATAAAAATACCGTTTTAATCGTCGAGGACACTCCAGGTATGCAAGTTTTTATTCAAGACTTACTCTCGCCTCATGTAAATACTATCATTGCAAATCATGGAATACATGCCTTGCAAATACTAAATAAAAATGATAAAATTGATCTCATCATCTCAGATATCATGATGCCCGAAATGGATGGATTTACCTTGTTAGATAAATTAAAATCTGATGAACGATTCCAATCTATTCCAGTAATTATACTGACTGCGCTAACTTCTAAATATAATAAAGACAAAGCAATTACATTTGGAGTAGATGATTATTTGATCAAACCTTTTGAGCCAGAAGAGTTGACCGCTCGTGTAAGTAGTTTGTTAGAAAATGCGGCTTTGAGAAAGGAAACTTTTGAAGAAGAGCCAGTCTCTAGCGATGATGTGGATACCAATCCTAACTTACCTCAACTTGAATCTGCAGATTTAAAATGGTTAAAACAATTAGAAACTATGGCTTTCGAAAAAGTAACGACTCCAAATTTCAAGATAGGCCAGTTGGCATTTGAGATGGCTATTGGCGAACGACAACTTAATCGAAAAGTCAAAAAAATAACTGGACTGACTCCAGGTAATTATTTAAAAGAAATTAAATTGCAAAAAGCAAGACAACTTTTGGAAAACAAAGCTTATTCCACGGTATCTGAAGTTTCTTACTTAATAGGATTTTCTACACCTCAATATTTTTCAAAATTATATAAAGCTCGTTTTGGAAAACTTCCCTCTGATTATTTTAAATAATGGTTTTAAATGATTTTATGTTGAATAGTTAATTAGTTCGCTTCGCTATTCAACTTTTTATGTTCTTTGCAGAATTTATTAGCTGCATTTTGAAATAATTCCCTATTTTTATTTCCATATAATATTGGCCTCATAAAATACATAAGTGTCAAAACGAATCTACTTCTTCTTCCTCCTATCCTATACCTCTGTCCTATTCGGGCAAGAATATATCACTAGTATCCGTCATTATAATTTTGAGAAAGGATTAGAAACAAGGGATTTTCGGTTTGGATTAAAAGATTCCCAAGGTTTTCTTTGGTTCACTTCAGAGATGGGTGCTTATCGCTTTGATGGGTATGAATTTAAAAATTATAAACGAAAAATAAATAATGACGATTTTTATTCAATGCACAACATTGTAGAAGACCATGAAGGCAATATTTGGTTTAATCATACCATTGAGGGTTCAAATAATTTCGATATTTCTATTTTACCTTTTGGAAAAGATAGCCTGGTTTCCTTTAATCATTTCTTTAAACAAAAAATGCCCTTTCCAACACAAAATTTAATCAGACCTATATTTAAGGCACCGCATTTTATTGGTTTAATTTATGATAATGGGCAAATCTTTGAATATTTAGATGGTTCATTTTCTAAAATTCATCAAGTAATATTAAATACTGGGCCATCATATAAAAGACCTCTATTTTATATTGATATTGAAAAGGCGACAGATAATTCCTATTGGATAACCCAAGGAAAGAATCTATTAACCGTATCCTCTAAACAAGAAATAATAAAGCAGGAAGAACTTCCATACCAACATTTATATATTAATAAAGATCCAAAAAATCGAATTTGGTTACATCAAGGAAAAAAAATTTATTTAAAGGAAAATATTGATAGCCCTATCCAACCTGCTTCCTTTTCCAATAAAATAAAAAGAGAGAATAAAATCAATCAACATGGATTCCATCTTGGATATTATTTATTTTCAAAAGGAACTGAAACCTATGATCTATCATTCGTTAATTTAGATGATTCTTCCATAATAGATATTGAGCCATTTGGAATAGAAAAAACCAATATAACCCCTAATAGTTATTTTCTAGAAAATCCAAATTCCATATGGTTGAATACTCATGATGGTATTTACCATATCCAATTAAATAAAAAGATTTTTCAGAACTTTATCTCTGGCACAAGTGCCCGTAAAATGGCACAAGATGACAACAATGACTTATGGGTTACTTCTACAAGTGGCTTACATAAAATTGACCTCCAAGGAGAAGAAAATGATAAAGAATTAACATTCACTAAATCACAATGGCGAGCTGGTAAAGATATAATCTGGGAGAACGATAACAAAATTTGGATGGCATTACATCGTCACAAAATTTTCAAAGTTAATCCATCTCAACAGACCATCGAAAAAAAATACTTTTTAACGCAGACTGTTGTAAATTCACCTAGTATTCATTTTATCCATCGAGATAAAAAGACCAATCATTTATGGGTTGGCTCTGCCAAAGGTTTATATCGATATGATAAAAGCAAAGATGAATTTCTACTATTTCATCATCAAGATAATTTTAGTGCATTCGATTCTATTCAAGTTATATTTTTTGCTGAATTTGAAAACTTAAATCTTATTTCAACAGATAAAGGTATTTTTGAATTTGATCCAACCATTGGTTTTACCCAACATTTCCCCACAAAAAATAATACCTTTCTACATGAATTTATAACTCATATTCATCAAGATAAAGAGGACAAAACTTTTTGGTTAGGAACTAAATTAGGGGGATTGATTCATTGGGATAAAAAAAATAATACTTCAAAAATTTTTACCAAAAAAGATGGACTATCTGATGATTTAATATATGCGGTTTATGAAGATGATGATGGGTTTTTATGGTTACCTAGTAATCAAGGGCTAATGAAGTTTAATAAAAAAACAAAAGAGGTCATTACTTTCACTACTGAAGATGGCTTACCTTACGATGAATTTAATTATAACTCTCACTTTCAAGATACAGACGGAAATTTATTTTTTGGAGGGTTAAATGGAATCACTACTTTCCACCCAAATGATCTTCCTAAACAAATAGAAGATGCTCCATTACTAATTACAAATATAGAAGTACTCGATACAAAAAAAGGAGAAATGATTTCTAGATTGCCATCATTTCAAAAGGATAATATTTTAGAACTTTCCCCTTCGGAAAAGAATTTTAAAGTCACAGTTTCTCTTTTAGATTTTCAAAAACCTGATGCCAATAAGTACTGTTATAAAATCAACGGTTTTATCAATAAATGGAAAATGATGGATGGCAATACCGTCAATATCAATGGCTTACCAAGTGGTAATTTTGATATTTTAGTTAAAGCCAAAAATGCTAATAGCACTTGGTCTAATAAATTTTTAACGATTCCTATTTATGTGCAAAAACCAATTTATTTAAGATGGTGGTTTATACTTTCTGCAATTGTATTGTTAACTAGTCTTATCTATTCCATTATTAGAATCCGTACAGCAAACCTTATTGCTAGAACAGAAGTTTTGGAAAAAGAAGTAA